>JBDTKT010000089.1:0-5342 GCA_039935195.1 Mycobacterium sp. | reverse complement strand
ATCACCGGGGCATCCGGGCTGGCCGCGCGGATTTCCTCCCGCACTTCGAACCAGTCGGTGTCAGTACGCACCTCGATGCGCTCGTCGGCGGCCATGTTGTCCAGCCAGGCGGTGTAGCCGTCGGTCGGCAGGCCCTCGTAAGCGTCGTTGAAGTAGCGGTTGTCGAAGGTGTATCGCACCGGCAGCCGGGTGATGTTGGCCGCCGGCAGGTCTTTCGGGTCGGTCTGCCACTGCTTGGCGGTGTAGCCCTTGACGAACGCCTCGTAGAGCGGCCGGCCGATCAGCGAGATCGCCTTCTCTTCGAAGTTGGCGGCCTCGCCCACCGGTATCTCCGCCGCCTGCTCTTTGATCAGCGCCCGCGCCTCGTCGGGGCTGTAATAGCGGCCGAAGAACTGCGACACCAGGCCCAGCCCCATCGGGAACTGATACGACTGCCCGTTGTGCATGGCGAACACCCGGTGCTGGTAGCCGGTGAAGTCGGTGAACTGCCGCACGTAGTCCCACACCCGCGTGTTGGAGGTGTGGAACAGGTGCGCACCGTACTTGTGAATCTCGATGCCGGTCTGCGGTTCCGCCTCGGAGTAGGCATTACCGCCGATATGCGGGCGTTTCTCCAGGACCAGTACCCGCTTGTCGAGTTGGCTGGCCACGCGCTCGGCGATGGTCAAGCCGAAGAAGCCGGAGCCGACGACGAGGAGGTCAAAACGAGGGATCATCGGCGCCTAGGTTATCGGACCGGCCCGGCGTCACCGGACCTGCAACGCGCTACCGGGCTCCCAAAGCTTTCTGGCGGCCTTCCGGCCCGACCGTGAACGTTCGACAACCGAAGGTCGCAATTACCTCACAATTCAGTCTCGTCACTCCAATCACACCAATCACACTCGTAACATCGGTCAGGTAGCTCACTAACGCCGCCGGCCCCCGGGTCGCCCGGCAGAACATATTGAGGAGACTTCCGTGCCGAACAGACGTCGACACCGGCTCTCGACCACCATGAGCGCAGTCGCCGCACTGGCGGTCGCCGCTCCGCTCGCAGTTGTCGCGGTTTCTGAGGTGGCCACCCACAGCAGTGACCGGCAACAGCACGAATTCGTCCCAGCTTCGTCGATGACCGACCTGCCCAACGAGCTGATCTCAGCCCTGTCCCAGGGGTTGTCGCAGTTCGGGGTGAATCTGCCGCCGACTCCGACCGGGCTCGGTGGATCGAGTCCGATGCCACTGACCTCGCCCGGCCTGACCTCACCGGGGTTGGCCTCACCGGGGTTGACGCCCGGGGTGAGTACGTCCGGCCTGACCGCGCCGGGGTTGACGACGCCGGGGTTGACGCCCGGGTTGACGACGCCGGGGTTGACGACGCCGGGGTTGACGACGCCCGGGTTGACGCCGGGGTTGACGACGCCCGGGTTGACCAACCCGGCCACGGCGCTACCCGGCCTGACCAGTCCGGTCAGCGCCTTTCCGGGTACCGGCCTGGGCATGCCCGGCGAGTTGCCCATAACGTCGCCGGTCGGTCTGGACCCCGGTCTGGACGGCACCTACCCGATCCTCGGAGACCCGTCGCTGGGTATGCCGGAGAGCGGCGGGGGCAGCGGGGGGCTCGTCAGCGACCTGATGGGCGCCGCCAATCAACTGGGCGCCGGGCAGGCCATCGACCTGCTCAAGGGTCTGGTGATTCCGTCGATCACCCAGGCCGCCCAGGGCGCCGCGGCACCCGCCGCCGCCCTGGCACCGGCACTGCCGATTCCCTGAGGAACCTGACACCAAGACGGCACCGCAGAGTCGGTCCGGACCGTACCCGCGAACCCGCGGACACCGGCCGGACGACCGAACGACTCTGCGGTGCCGTTGCCCAAGCCGACGGCTCCCATGCAGGTCCCGGAATGCCGCGAAGGCCCCGAAAGCCCCGAATGCGCGGCATGCGTGTCGCATCACAAACAACACGTGACACATACGTAACATCGTTTCGTGCCGTTCCGCCGTCCACCGCCGACGATCAAGCTGACCGCGACCGTTGCGACGGTGCTGATCTTGCCGTGGGCGCTCGGTTCGGTACCCGGCTCCAAGCCGGCCGACGCGCCGCCCAGTGCCGCGGCGACCGCGCTCAACCAACAGTCGCTGGCTGAGCTGGGTGGCGGCGAGACGATCCGCGAGATCACCCAGGACAAACCGTTCTCGATGGTCGCGTTGACCGGTGCGGACCTGACCGGCATGTCGGCGCGAGTCCGCGCCCGGCACGCGGACGGGACCTGGGGTCCCTGGTACCGGACGGCCCACGAGGTCCGCTCGGCGGAATCACCCGAACGCGACGGACCGGCCAGCGGCCCCGACGGCACCGAGCCGGTATTCGTCGGCAGCACCACCGCGGTGCAGATCGCGGTCACCCGGCCGGCCACGCTGCCGGCCACACCACCCACAACATCCAAGACACCGGTCAAGCCACCGGGCACCAAGTCCGCCAATCCCCCGGCTGGCGACACCCCCCGCAAACCTGACCTGGGATATGTGCCGGCCACCGCAGCGCTGCCGTTCGCCCAGAACATCTCCGCGGTGCTGATCTCACCGCCGAAAGCCCCGGTCGACGCGCAGTGGATGCCGCCGTCCGCGATCATCGCCCCGGGGCAGCCGCCCAACATCATCCCGCGCAGCCACTGGGGCAGCACCGCGACGAACCGGTGCGGTCGGCCTATCGAGGGTGGCCCGATTCGCGCGGCGGTCGTCCACCACACCGCCGGCAGCAACGACTACGACCCGACGGACACCCCGCAGATCATCCAAGCCATCTACGCGTACCACACCCGGACACTGGGCTGGTGCGACATCGGCTACAACGCCCTGGTGGACAAGTACGGCCAGGTGTTCGAGGGCCGTGGCGGCGGCATTGCCAAGTCGATCGTGGGCAGCCACGCCGGCGGGTTCAACCGCGACACCTGGGGCGTGTCGATGATCGGGACCTTCGACGACGCGCCGCCGCCCCCCATCCAGCTGGAGACCGTCGGTCGGCTGTTGGGCTGGCGACTGGGGCTGGACCACACCGACCCGCGGGGGGTCGCGCAGCTGGCCTCCGCCGGCGGTTCCTACACCCACTTCCCACGCGGCGCATCGCTGGCGCTGCCCGCGATCATCGGGCACCGCGACCTCGACGACACCGAGTGCCCGGGTGACAGCGGCTATGCGTCCCTCGGCGCGATTCGCGAGATCGCGATGCGGTTCAATGAGCCGCCGGGACCGGAAGCCCTGCTCAGGTCGATGTCGGGCGGTGCCATCCACACGCGCTGGCTTCAGTTGGGCGGCATGGCGGGCCCCCTGGGCTCTCCCACGTCACCGGAAGCGGTCGGCGAAGGCCTGGCGCGCTACGCCACGTTCGAGCGTGGCGCGGTGTATTGGTCCCCGGAGACCGGCGCAGAACCGGTTAGCGGTGCCATCTACGAGGCCTGGGCCTCGCTGGGCTACGAGCGCGGCGTGCTGGGTCTCCCGACCAGCGCCGAGATTCCTGAACCCGAATGGGTCGGCCAGAACTTCCAGCACGGCACCCTGAACTTCGACCGGGCCAGCGGGACCGTCACCCGGGTCATCGACGGGATGGCCGCGGAACTGCCTCCCCTGCCGCCAGAGGGTCCGCCGGTGCAGTTAGAGCGCTTCACCCGGCTGGTGGATCCGGCGGCCGGCGCCGTGAACTAACGCCACCAGCGTTCCAGCACCCTCGCCAGCCCGTCGTCGGTGTTGGGTGTGGTGACCTCGGCGGCCGCGGCCAGCACTTCGGGATGGGCGTTGCCCATCGCGACACCGTGTCCGGCCCGCAGCAGCATCGGCAGGTCGTTGGGCATGTCCCCGAACGCGATCACGTCGGCTTCGCTGATCCCCAGCGGGGCGATCAACTCGCGGATGCCGGTCGCCTTGGTGATCCCCGCCGGCACGATCTCGACCAGCCCGTTGTTGGTGGAGTAGGTGATCTCCGCGGCGGTGCCGACATAGGCCGCCAGCTGCGCCGCTATGTCGGCACTCGGCGTCCCGGCCTGGCGGATCAGCAGCTTGATCGCCGGTGCGCTGAGCAGGTCGTCGACGGACACCTCGGTGTTGTCCGGGTTCAGCCAGGCATGCTCGTATCCCGGCGAACTGATGAATTGCGGCGTCGCCGCGTCGTGCGCGCTGTCGCCGATGCGTTCCACGGCCAACCCGGCACCCGGGATGGCGCGGCCGACGATCTCGGCCAGCTTGGCCAGGGTGTCGGTCGACAGCGTCCGCACCGAGATGACCCGGTCGGTGCCGGGGTCGTAGATGACCGCGCCGTTGGCGCAGACCGCCATCGGGGCGAACCCGAGCGCATCGACGACCGGGCGTATCCAACGCGGCGGCCGCCCGGTGGCCAGCACGAAGTGCGCCCCCTCCGCAACGGCCGCGTGCACCGCGGCCCGGGTGCGCGCGGTGAGTTTCTCGCTGTCGTCGAGCAGGGTGCCGTCCACGTCGCTGGCGATCAACGCCGGCTTAGTCATCAACACCAGCGACGAATTTGCCGCATCTGACGTCATCTGTGCCGACTCACGTTGGCATGCATCCACCGAAGCCGGCCGCCGGCCGCACGTTTGCGTTCCCGCTCGGCCAACTCCGCCTCCCGCAGTCGCAGGGCCTCGGCCAGGGTGGGTGCGCTACCGCCGAGCCGCCGCGGCACCCAGAAAGCCCCGGCCGGGTGCGGATACTCCCGCTGCGTCTGGTCGAGCAGTTCGGTCATCACCGCCCGCAACTCCGCGGTGTCCTGCTCGACGTCACCGGACGGGTGCAGCGGCTGGCCGATTTTCACCAGCACTGGAATTTTGTTGTGCCACAGTTTCTTCGGATGATCTTTCGTCCAGATGCGCTGCACACCCCAGACGATCACCGGGATGATCGGCACCTCGGCGGCGTGGGCCATCCGGGCGGCGCCGGTCTTGAACTCCCGGAGGTCGAAGCTGCGACTGATAGTGGCCTCGGGGTGCAGCCCGACCAACTCGCCCCGCCGCAATTGCTGCACCGCGGCCGAGTAGGCGCCCGATCCGGCGCTGCGGTCCACCGGTATCAGCTTGGTGTGTTTGATGACGAAGTTGATCCCCGGCACGTGCGTCATCTCGGCCTTGATCATGAACCGCAGCCTCCGCTGCCGCCGGAGCGCCGCGATCGAGGCGGGATACCAATCGAGATAGCTGGTGTGGTTGAGCGTGAGCACCGCGCCGCCGTGCTCGGGGATGTTCTCCAACCCGTCGAAGGCGACATCCGGCCCGTTGGCCGCTACCAGCGGTGGGACCACGATCTCCAACAGCCGGAAGAAGGGTTCAGTCATGCTCAACGCTCCATGCTCGTCAAGGTTTGTC
>JBDTKT010000088.1:0-7626 GCA_039935195.1 Mycobacterium sp. | reverse complement strand
CTGCCAGGCCAACGCGGCCTGGTCGGCGAACGCGACCATCATGTCGAGTTGTTCGGCGCTGAACGGAACCGAGTTTCCGTGCCGCAGTACGACAACGACGCCGACCACCGTGTCGGCGGTTCGCAGCGGCAGTACCAACGCCGGCCCGGCATCGTCGACACCGGTCAACTGGAGCCGGTCGACTCGCTGCGGAGCGCGCTGGGTGAACGCCTCGCCGATGCAGGTGCCGGCCACCGGGATGGTCTCCCCGCCGATGGAAGCCACTGCGGCACCGGCTGTTTCGACCACCAACAACTCACTCACTGTGACTTCCGGAGTGTCCTCGTCGAGCGGGATCGCGACCAGGGCCGACTCGGAACCGGTGAGTTTGCTGGCCTGCTCGGCGATCAACCGGAACACGGTGGTGGGATCGGTTCCGGACAGCAACTCGGTGGCGATGTCGCGGGTGGCCTCGATCCAGGCTTGTCGCGCCTTGGCCTGCGCGTAGAGCCGAGCGTTGGCGATGGCGATCCCGGCGGCCGCGGCCAGCGCCTGGACCAGCACCTCGTCGTCCTCGCTGAACGGTTGTCCGTTGGCCTTCTCGGTCAGGTAGAGGTTGCCGAACACCTCGTCGCGGACGCCGACCGGCACCCCGAGGAATGTTCGCATCGGCGGGTGGTTGGTCGGGAACCCCACCGACGCAGGATGACTGGCGATGTTGTCCAGGCGCAGTGGTTTGGGATCGTCGATCAGCAACCCCACCACGCCGCGCCCCTGGGGCAGTCGGCCGATGCGCCGGAAGGTCTCGTCGTCGATGCCCTCGTAGACGAACTCCAACATCCGCCGCTCGTGGTCGTACACCTCCAGCGCACCGTATTGGGCGTCGACCAGGCTGGTGGCGGTCTGCACGATCGAGCGCAGGGTGGCGTCGAGTTCCAGACCGGAGTTGACCACCAGCATCGCCGCCAGCAACCCGTCGAGGCGGTCGCGCCCCTCGGTGATCTGCTCGACGCGGTCTTGCACGCCGACCAGCATTTCCCGCAGTTGCAGCTGGGACGGGTTGTCACGCAGCGGATTGCGCTTTCCATCGGCGTCGTCAACGTGTTTTTTCTTAGCCATCGATGATCATCGCTGACCGCGTCTCAGTGGTCGCCGGCGAGCGCGGAGCGCTCCAGCTTGGTGGCGAACACCGCGGCCTGGGTCCGACGCTCCATGCCCAGCTTCGCCAACAGCCGGGACACGTAGTTCTTCACCGTCTTCTCCGCCAGGAACATCCGATTGGCGATCTGCTTGTTGGTCAGGCCCTCGGCGAGGAGGCTCAGCAGGGTGCGCTCCTGGTCGCTGAGTCCGGACAGCGGGTCGGCCTTCGCGGCGTTGCCACGCAGCTTGGCCATCAGCGCGGCTGCGGCGCGGTTGTCCAGCAGCGACCGTCCGGCGCCGACGTCCTTGACCGCACGGGCCAACTCCATGCCCTTGATGTCCTTGACGATGTAGCCACTGGCGCCGGCCAGGATGGCGTCGAGCATCGCCTCGTCGGAGGTGAACGACGTCAGGATCAGGCAACGTAGTTCCGGCATGCGGGCCAGCAGATCCCGGCACAGCTCGATGCCGTTGCCGTCGGGCAGTCGCACGTCGAGCACCGCCACATCGGGGCGCAGCGCCGGAATCCGGGCCAGCGCCTCGGCGACCGAACCCGCTTCGCCGACGACATCGAGCTCCGGATCGGCCCCGAGCAGATCGATCAGGCCGCGGCGCACCACTTCGTGATCGTCGACCAAAAAAACTTTAATCAAATCCGGCCCTCTCGAGACGCTGTTCAGAGACCTACCCCGCCCACGGTCAGTACCGAGCAGCCGCCGGTGTTGTCGGCCCAGCCCAGGCTGCGCCGGTCGCGGGTGCCGGAGACGAACAGTTGGATCGACTCGACGTTGTCGGCGAGGTAGTCAGCCAGGTAGTCCGTGCCGGGCACGGTGGCCAGGTCGACCTCTACATCGGGGTAGCGCTGCGCCCAGTGATCGATCAGCCGCACCAGCCGGGCCCGGGCGGGCGAACCGGTGGCGGTGCCGCCCGGCCGTGCCGGGGTGAGCACCCGCAGTGTCGCGCCCCGCAACTTCGCTTCGGCCATCGCCCATCCGAGCACGGCACTATTGTCCGGCGAGGCATCCACTTCGGCAACTATCAGTCCGGCGCGTTGGCCGACGTCGGTGTTGTGGATCACGGCCACCGGGCAACCTGCCGACCCGGCCAGCGCCGCGGCGGTGGAGCCGGCACGGTGACAGGTGTGTGCCACCCCGGTCGAACCCACCGAGACCAGCGCCGCCGACCGGGACAGGTCGATCAGCGTGGCGAGCGGGTTGCCGTGCAGCACCTCGGTCTCGATTCGCAGTGGCACCGGCAGCACCGCCGAAGGTGCGGCGGCCTCGACCGCGCGGCGGGCACCGGCCAATGCGCTGCGGGCGGCGGTCGCGGCGCCGTCCGACTCCGGATGACCGGCCGCGTGGATGACGTAAACCAGTTTCAGCGGGACGTTTTTGCTGGCCGCCTCGCCGGCGGCCCATACCGCGGCGTCGGACGCGGCTGGTGATCCGTCGATGCCGACGACGATCGACGGTGTTGAGCGGACATCGTGCATGGTGGCTCCCAGGTGCCGACCGGCGCGAGCATTATGCGCCCGCTATTGCCAGGGTAACCGCGCGCAGCGTTGATCTGCAGCGTCACTCGTCCCGGTCTTTGGTGCGCCGGCGGTCCAGCATCTCCGAGTGGCGCAGGAACGGGGTGATGATGTCCACCGGCAGCGGGAACACCACGGTCGAGTTCTGGTCGGCACCGAGCTCCAGTAGCGTCTGCAAATATCGCAATTGCAGCGACGCCGGGTTTTTCGACAACGTCGCGGCGGCCTGGCTCAGCTCCTCGGAGGCTTGCAGCTCACCGTGGGCATTGATGACTTTCGCGCGTCGCTCACGCTCGGCCTCGGCCTCACGTGCCATCGCCCGCTGCATCGACTCCGGGATTTCCACATCCTTGATCTCGACTACCCGCACCTGTACGCCCCACGGCTCAGTCTGCTTGTCGATGATCGTGCGCAGGTCGCTGTTGAGGTCGTCGCGGTGCGCCAACAGGGTGTCCAGGTCCGCCCGGCCCAATAGCGAGCGCAGCGTCGTCTGGGCGATCTGAGAGGTCGCCACCGCGTAGTTCTCCACCGCCAGAATGGCTTTCAGTGGGTCAACAATCTGGAACATGACCACCGCGTTGACCCGGGCGGGCACGTTGTCGCGGGTGATCACCTCCTGCGGCGGGATGGTCAGCGTCACCACCCGCTGGTCGATGCGGATCATCCTGTCCACCACCGGAATGAGGAACCGCAGGCCCGGCTGGTATAGCGGACGGATGTGACCCACCCGGAACACCACGCCCCGCTCGTACTCACGCAGCACCGACAGCGAAAAATATGCCAGCACGGGCAGCGCAACGATCACAACCACCAGTGCGGTGGCCAGCAGGGGACTCACGGCGTGGCGTCCTCCCTGCTCTTACTGCCCGACTTATCTGACATGTCCGAAAAGCCGCCCCACCGGGTGGAATACCTGTCGATCGCCGCTGCGGCCTGATCTTCCAGGCCGGTGCGGTGCGGCAGGTGATCCGGTGCGTTAGCCGGAGTGTTCCACAGGTGGCGAACCAGCGGAATGCTACCGCAGGACACGATCGCCACCGCCGCGACCAGTACCAGCACTTCGGTCGGCCGGTGATTGGCAAACAGCGTCGCCAGCGGCAGGACCACCCCGAATCCGGCTACCGCACAGGCGATCCCGCGGTGGAACCGGCCGGCCTCCGAGTGCGGCCACGGATCGACGGATCTGCTGATCTCCCGGCCGTGCATCGACGTGGTGCAGGTGTCCTTCACCGGGCAGACGTTGCAGATCGACGGCGTCGCCCGGTAGCGCATCACCCGATTCTGCGGGTCGAACGACGTGGGCCAGAGCCACTGGTCCTGCGGGCACTTCCAGGCGTCGTGGTCGTCGTGGTAGACGAACTTGCCGGTGCGCCACTGCGCGGCGTGTTGCGAGGCCCGCCGGGCCATGCTGTCGAAACACCAGGCGAAGACCAGCAGTAGCAGCGCATAGCCGGCAACCAGCCAGACCCATGTTGCCGGTGCGCTCATGCTCAGTTCTTCGCCGTGGTCGCGGCGCTCGCCGGAAGCTCGATGTACAGCGGATTCTCCGGCAGTTCGTCGAGCGTCGTACCGGAGCGGAAGTTGCGCAGCGCCGTCCAGGCGATCCAGCAGAACGGCACCGCACCGCCGAAGATCACCATCAGATCGCCCGGTAGCCGCAGCCACTCCAGCACGGAGTTGCCGGGGTTGGTGATGTATCCCAGCGAACGGGCCTCGAAGTAGCCAACGTTGACCGACTGGAACAGTTGCAGCACACCCAGCGGCAGCAAGGTCACGAACACCATCCAGGCCAGACCGATGTTCATCCCCCAGAAGCAGAGTCGGGCCAGCTTGTTCGGCCATTTGTCCGCCGGGATCACATACCGGAACGCGAACATCGCCAGCGAGACGGCCAGCATGCCGTAGACACCGAACATCGCGGCGTGCGCGTGGTTGGCGGTGAGCGCGGTGCCGATCTCGTAGTAGGACACGATCGGCAGGTTCACCAGGAAGCCGAAGATTCCTGCTCCCAGGAAGTTCCAGAAGCCGACCGCGACCAGGAACATCACCGCCCAGCGGGCCGGGAAATTATGCTCGTCGCCGGCCTCCTGGCGTGCGCCCAGCTGCAGGAACGCCCAGGCTTCCACGGTCAGGAAGGTCAGCGGGATCACCTCGGCGGCAGAGAAGAACGCACCCAACGCCATGTGCTCGACCGGGGTTCCGGAGAAGTACAGGTGGTGCATGGTGCCGATAACGCCGCCGGCGGAGTACAGGATGATGTCGAGGTAGATCACCAGCAGTGCGACCCGCTCCCGCACCACCCCGAGCTGAACGAACATGTAGGCCACCATCGCGGTGGTGAACAGCTCCAGGAAGTCCTCCACCCACAGGTGCACCATCCAGAACCGCCAGAAGTCGGCCACCGAGAAGTGGGTAGCGCTGCCGGCGAGCAGGCTGACCGCGTAGAAGGTCGGGATCGTCAGCCCGGTGAAGAAGAACAGCCACGGCAGGTTCAGCTTCGAGGTGGTCTGCAGCGTCGGGCGCATGCCGCGCCAGATGATGACGATCCACAGGAACAGGCCGATGATCAGCAGCGACTGCCAGACCCGCGGCAGGTCCAGGTACTCCCACTGCTGGGAGAACAGGCCGCCGGGCTTGATAACCCCGAAGATCGACAGCGCCTCGCCGGCCATCGAACCGAAGACCACCAGCGCGAGCGCGCCGAGCAGGCTGTAGACCAGCACCGCCTGCTTGCGCGGCTCCCGACGGCTGATGAACGGCACCAGGAAGATCCCGCCGGCCAGGAACGCCGCGGCGGTCCAGAACAGTGCCAGCTGAACATGCCAGGTCCGGGCCAGGTTATAGGGCAGGATCTTGGCCAGGTCGATGCCGTAGAACGCCGCCAGGTCGGCCCGGTAGTGCTCGACGGCGCCACCGAGCAGGGCCTGTCCGAGGAACAGCACCGCCACGACCGCGAAGATCCAGATCGCGGCACGCTGTGATCGGGTCAGCGCCACTTCGCCGGGCTGGCGGAACGACAGCCTGGCCATCTCGCTGCCGTGCCACCCGATGTTCTGGCTCCACCGTCCGTAGATGGTGAACATGATCCCGATGCCACCGAGCAGGGTGATCAGTGACAGCATCGACCACACCACGACGGACCCGGTCGGGCCGTTGTCAACCCGGGATTCGGCCGGCCAGTTGTTGGTGTAGCTGTAGCCGTGGCCGGGCCGCTCGGCCGCCGCTGCCCAGGCGGTCCAGGCGAAGAACGCCGTCAGGTCGTGGATCTCCGTCGGGTCGGTGATCATGTGCGGCAGTAGCCCGTACTTGGTGGAGTCTTCGCCGAAGTAGTCCGCGTAGTGCCGCGCAATGTCATCGAACGCACGGGCCTGCTTGTCGGTGAAGACAATGGCTCCGGTGTCCGCGTTGTATCGGTTGGTGCGGAACTCGGTGACCACCGCGTCGTGCGGGTCGGGCGTCCCCTGCGCACGCCACTGCGCGGCGACGTTGTCGGTGGACAGCCGCAGGTACTCGGCGGTGTAATCCGGGCCGAGGTAGGCGCCGTGGCCGAGCACCGACCCGTACTCCATCAGTCCGCGGGCCTGGAACAGCTCCTGACCGCGGGTGATGTCATCGGCGGTGAACAGCTGCCGGTTGGACTCACTGACCACCCGAGTCGGCATCGGCATCGACGCGGTGTAGGTGCGGTAGGCCAGGATGCCCATCACGAAGAAGCCGAAAATCATCACCAGGGCGACGCCCTGGGCCCAACCTTTGTCGACCAGTGGCCCGGTGTGGCCGGAATCGGTGGGGAGCGACGAACCGGGGGATGTCGCTTTAGTTGCCATGAACCTGGACGCTAGCAGGATGGGACGGGAATGCTAGTGAATCTGTTAGGGAACTCACGGGTATCTCACAAGAGGTTTGTCATCACGATGGGCGCGCCGGCTTGACGGGCAATACGACATGCAGTAGTAGGTCTCAGCTGAAGTTGGCCTGGCCGCCGTCGAGGGGGACGACCGCACCGGTCAGGTAGCCGAAGTCGGGGCCGCACAGCGCGGCGACCGCGACGCCGACGTCGTTACGGCAGTCGCCCAGTCGGCGCAGCGGGATCGTGTCGAAGAAGGCCCGGGCATCTTCGGGATTGTTCTCGATCCACCACTTGAGCCCCGGCGACTCGGCGTGCGGGGCGATCGCCAGCGCGCGGATGCCGTCGACACCCCACTCCGCGGCGGCCGCCCGGGTCAGGGCGACGATGGCCTGCTTGACCGCCGCGTAGAGGCCGTAGCCGGTCATATCCCACCGCCGGGTCGCCGAACTGGTCAGGTTCACCACGACGCTGTCACCGCCCCGCTTGAGCTGCGGGTAGCAGGCCTTCATGAACCGGAAGGCGGCCATCGGGCCGGAATCGAACCCGGCCTGGAAGCCGGCATCATCGACACTGAGCAGGGTGCCCAGCGGGACCTCCTGGGCGTTGTTGACCAGGATGTCGATCCGGCCGAACGTCGCGACGACCGCGTCGACGGTGGCGGTGATTGCGTCGGCATGCTTCACATCGCAGGTGAACGGGACCGCGGTGCCGCCGGCCGTAGCGATCGTCTCGGCGGCGGACTCGAGCTTGCCGGCGGTGCGGCCGACCAGTGCGATGCGAGCACCTCGGTCGGCGAGCGCGCTGGCGATACCCAGGCCCACCCCCTGTCCACCCCCGGTGACCAGGGCGACCTTGCCGTCGAGCTGTCCCATGTCTCTCCTCGTACCGATTACGGACCGGCGCTGTGCACGCCGACGCTAACCACGCCGCGGCCCCCGCGCGAAACGTGATTCCGCTGACCGGGACGGGGGAGTGGCCGGCGGCGTGATGTCGGTGGCCGGGTGCACACTGCCGGTGTGCTGGATCTGCTGCTGCCGCTGGAGTGCGGTGGCTGCGGGGCCGCAGCCACCCGGTGGTGCGCCGAATGCGCCGGGCAGCTGACCGTCGGTCCGGACGAACCGCGGCT
>JBDTKT010000087.1:0-4649 GCA_039935195.1 Mycobacterium sp. | reverse complement strand
CCACGGGCGCGGAAGTGGGATCACAGCAGGTGACTTTACGGTGGCCCAGCCGCCTCAGCCGGTTACCGACCCGGCGTGCCCGGCTGGCATGTCGGCCACCACCGGGCCGCGGGCCGACGGCCGCTCGCCTCGCTCGTAGCCGGCGCCGGTGATCACCGGCGCAGCGTCCAGCAGGTCGTTCTCATCGTGGGTGAAATCGCGACTGCGCGACAGAAACCGCATCCCCTCCGGGGCCTCCAGGCTGAACCCGCTGCCACGGCCGGGGACCACGTCGATGATCAGCTGGGTGTGCTTCCACACCTGGTGCTGCGGCCCCGAGATCCACACCGGCACCCCCTGACCCACGTCCAGCACCCCGAGCAGCGCGTCACGGTCACCGACGATGAAATCCCCGTCCGGATAGCACATCGGTGACGAACCGTCGCAGCAACCACCGGACTGGTGGAACATCACCGGGCCGTGCCGATCGACCAGTCGGACCAGGAGGTCCGCGGCCGCGGCGGTGATCAGCACCCGGTCCGGCGCGCTCATCAGAACAGGCCTTGCGCCTTATCGGAATAGGACACCAGCAGGTTCTTGATCTGCTGGTAGTGGTCGAGCACCATCTTGTGGTTCTCCCGCCCGATGCCGGACTGCTTGTAGCCGCCGAACGCCGCATGGGGTGGGTAGACGTGGAAGCAGTTGATCCACACCCGGCCGGCCTGAATATCGCGCCCCGCCCGGTAGGCGGTGTTGGTGTCACGGGTCCACACCCCGGCGGCCAGCCCGTAGAGGGTGTCGTTGGCGATGCGGATGGCATCGTCATAGTCGGTGAACGACGTCACCGACAGGACCGGGCCGAAGATCTCCTCCTGGAAGATCCGCATCTTGTTGTGGCCGGTGAAGACCGTCGGCTGCACGTAGTAGCCGGTCGACAGATCGCCGCCGAGTTCAGCACGCTCACCGCCGGTGATGGCCTTGGCGCCTTCGTCTTTGCCGATCTCGATGTAGGACAGGATCTTCTCCAGCTGGTCGTTGGAGGCCTGCGCGCCGATCATCGTGGTGGTATCCAGCGGATCGCCCTGCCGGATGGCCTTGGTGCGGATCGCGGCAAGCTCCAAAAACTCGTCGTAGATGTCGGCCTGGATCAGCGACCGGGACGGGCTGGTGCACACCTCACCCTGGTTCAGGGCGAACCCGGCGAAGCCCTCTAAAGCCTTGTTCTGAAAGTCTTCTCCGGCCCCCAGCACATCGGAGAAGAAGATCTGCGGGCTCTTGCCGCCCAGCTCGAGAGTGACCGGGATGATGTTCTGGCTGGCGTACTGCATGATCAGCCGGCCGGTGGTGGTCTCCCCGGTGAACGCGATCTTGGCGATCCGGTTGCTCGACGCCAGCGGCTTGCCGGCCTCGACACCGAACCCGTTGACCACGTTGAGGACCCCCGGCGGCAGCAGGTCACCGATCAGGCTCATCAGGTACAGGATCGAGGCCGGGGTCTGCTCGGCCGGCTTGAGCACCACCGCGTTGCCCGCGGCCAGCGCGGGTGCCAACTTCCAGACGGCCATCAGGATCGGGAAATTCCACGGGATGATCTGACCGACCACGCCCAGCGGCTCGTGGAAGTGGTAAGCGACGGTGTCCTCGTCGATCTGGGACAGGGCACCCTCCTGGGCGCGGATCGCGGCGGCGAAATAGCGGAAATGGTCGGCTGCACCGGGAATGTCGGCGGCCAGCGCCTCGCGGATCGGTTTGCCGTTGTCCCACACCTCGGCCACCGCCAACTGTTCACGGTGGGCGTCGATGCGGTCGGCGATCTTGTTCAGGATCGCCGCGCGCTCCGCGGGGGCGGTCTTGCCCCAGGCGGGCGCGGCAGCGTGCGCGGCATCGAGGGCACGCTCGATATCAGCCGCCGTCGAGCGGGGAATCTCGCAGAACGGCTGTCCGGTGATCGGTGTGATGTTCTCGAAGTACTCGCCGCCGGCCGGTGCCACCCACTCGCCGCCGATGAAGTTGCCGTAGCGGGATTCGTAGCTCATCAGTGCATCCGCGGAACCCGGACGTGCGTAAATAGTCATCGGTTGAACCTTCGCTCGAACTGGGAAAGGTGTTATGCACCTCACACTACCGTCGCCGTCACAATGAGTTCCATGACTGCTGACAACCATAACGATCCGCACCTGTGGCTGGAGGACGTCACCGGCGATGACGCACTGGACTGGGTGCGCGCCCGCAACGCCCCGACCGTCGCCGAGTTCGCCGGCGACGACTTCGAGGCGATGCGCGCCGCAGCACTGGAGGTGCTCGACACCGACAGTCGCATCCCCTACGTGCGGCGCCGCGGCGAGTTTCTGTACAACTTCTGGCGCGACGGCGCCAACCCGCGGGGGCTGTGGCGGCGCACCACGCTGGACAGCTACCGCACCGACACCCCGGATTGGGACGTGATCATCGATCTCGATGAACTGGCCCGCGCCGACGACAAGAACTGGGTGTGGGGCGGCGCCAACGTGATCGAGCCCGAGTACACCCGGGCACTGGTGTCGCTCTCACCCGGCGGATCCGATGCCGCGGTGGTGCGTGAATTCGACATGACCACGCGGGAATTCGTCCCCGATGGGTTTGAGTTGCCCGAGGCAAAGACCCGGATCAGCTGGGAGGACGAGAACACCGTGCTGGTCGGCACCGACTTCGGTGTCGACTCACTGACCGACTCCGGTTATCCGCGGATCGTCAAACGGTGGCGTCGTGGGCAGCCGCTGGCCGAGGCCGAGACGGTGTTCGCCGGGTCTTCCGGCGACGTCGTGGTGGCCGCGGGCACCGACCGCACTCCGGGGTTCGAGCGCACCCTGGTGTCGCGGGCCATCGACTTCTTCAACGACGAGGTCTACGAACTGCGCGGCCTGCCGGGTGCCCAAGAGCTGATCCGCATCGACGCTCCCACCGACGCAACGGTTTCGATACATCGACAGTGGCTGCTGATCGACCTGCGCACCGACTGGGACACCGGCACCGCGTCCTATACCGCCGGGTCGCTGCTGGCCGCCGACTACGACGAATTCCTCGCCGGCACAGCGCAGTGCGCCGTTGTCTTCGAGCCGGACAGCCACACCGCGCTGAACCACTACGCCTGGACCCGCGATCGGCTGATCCTGGTCACCCTGCACGACGTGGCCAGCCGAGTGGAGGTGATCACGCCCGGCGACTGGCAGCGCCGGGAGATCACCGATGTGCCGGCCAACACCAACACCGTGATCGCGGCCATCGACGACACCGGTGACGAGGTCTTCCTGGACTCCAGCGGGTTCGACCGACCGTCGAGGCTCCTGCACGGCCCGGTCGACGGGCCGTTAGCCGAGATCAAATCCGCCCCGGCATTTTTCCACGCCGACGGCCTGGATGTCACTCAACATTTCGCCACCTCAAAGGACGGGACACGGGTCCCGTATTTCGTGGTGCGGTCACCGAACGCCACCGGGCCCACACTCCTGGGCGGTTATGGCGGGTTCGAAGTGGCCCGCACCCCCGGCTACGACGGGGTGCTGGGCCGGTTGTGGCTGGCCCGCGGCGGCACCTACGTGCTGGCCAACATCCGCGGCGGGGGTGAATACGGTCCGGGCTGGCACACCCAGGCCATGCGGGCCGGCCGGCACCTGGTCGCCGAGGATTTTGCGGCGGTGGCAATCGATCTGGTGGCCCGAGGCATCACCACCGTGGAACAACTCGGCGCGCAGGGCGGCAGCAACGGCGGGCTGCTGATGGGCATCATGCTCACCGCCTACCCGCAACTGTTCGGCGCACTGGTCTGCCAGGTCCCACTGCTGGACATGCGGCGCTATCACCTGCTGCTTGCCGGTGCGTCCTGGGTGGCCGAGTACGGCGATCCGGAAAACCCCGACGACTGGGCATTCATCAGCGAATACTCCCCGTACCAGAACATTTCGACTGACACTGCATACCCGCCGGTGCTGATCACCACCTCCACCCGCGATGACCGGGTGCATCCCGGCCATGCCCGCAAGATGGCCGCGGCACTTCAGGAAGCCGGTCATCGGGTCGCCTACTACGAGAACATCGAGGGTGGACACGGCGGTGCGGCCGACAACGCGCAGGCCGCA
This sequence comes from Mycobacterium sp., assembly GCA_039935195.1. Taxonomy (GTDB): domain Bacteria; phylum Actinomycetota; class Actinomycetes; order Mycobacteriales; family Mycobacteriaceae; genus Mycobacterium. Next base: position 555 of record JBDTKT010000087.1, on the reverse strand, counting down.
TTCAAGTCCGCGCTGAGTTTCTCGTTCCTGTGGCGGATGCTCGGCGGCAGCTGAGGCGATCCCTGCGCCCCACCACCGCAGCGTGCCGGATGGGTTACCTTTTCGACATGGACGGCGAACTCGACGCTCACGCTGATGCGGCGCGGGCACGGGCGGCGCTGCTGGTGCAGCGATTGGCGACATCGACCCGGGTGGACGAGACCTTCCTGGCCACGCTGCGTGATGCCCACCGGATGACCGTGCTCGGCCGCCAACGCCTCGACGCGATCCGAGCCGAGATCGAGCAGGCCGTCATGAATCAGGATTCGTCGGCATTGGACACCCCTGCGGGTGCCCGCCAGTTCCAGAGGTTTCTGGCCGACAAAACCCGAAACATCCACCAGGTGGTCGCCGACGCCGCCGCCGACAGCGCGAAGAAAGCCCAACTGGTGCAGTCGCTGGGCGGGCACTACACCGCAGGCTTCGGCCGCGACCTACCCGCGGCGCCGCCGATGACACCGCCCTGACGACGCGGGGGCCGGGGGTTCCCAGCGAATTCCGTGATTCGTGGGACCG
>JBDTKT010000086.1:0-5835 GCA_039935195.1 Mycobacterium sp. | reverse complement strand
ACACCGGATGGACACCACCCACTTGCCGTCGCCGGCGGCATTGCACCAGCCCGCCGCGCCGGCGTAGAAACCGCGGTCGTCTTCCAGTTGCTCGATCAGCCCGACGGCGGCCTTGGTGGGCACCCCGCCGACCGCCGCCGTGGGATGCAGTGCCAGTGCCAAGTCAAGTGCAGTGGTTGATCTTTCGCGTAGTCGGCCGATGATCGGGGTGTTCAGGTGCCACACCGCGGCGGTTCGGGTCAACTCCGGCTCGCCGGCGATGTCGAGTTCGGTGCACAGCGGCTCAAGTGCGGCACGCAGCTGGTCGACGACAAGCTGGTGTTCGTGGCGGTTCTTGGCCGATGCCGCCAGAGCGGCACCGTTGGTGGCGTCGGTGCCCGGGTCGGGGGAGCGCGGCGCCGACCCGGCGAACGGCCGGCAGGTGACCCGGTCGCCGTCGCGGGCCACCAGCAACTCGGGGCTGGCACCCACCAGGGCCGCACCCGCGTACCGGTCACCGGCCGCACTCAAGTCGACCAGATAGCCGTATCCGACCGGGTCGGCGGCGGCCAGCCGGGACAGAATGAGTCGGGCGTCCAGCGGTGCGTCGGCGACCAGCCGTAACGCGCGAGCCAGCACCACCTTGCGCAGTGCGCCGCCCGGCTCGACGTCGCCGCGGGTCAACTCGTTGAGCACCCGGCGGACTCGGGCACGGTGCGCCTGCGGCGTCGGCAGTTCTGCGGTGATGCGGACCGGCGGCAGTGGGCCGTCCCCCCAGTCCGGCAGCGCCGCGGTGCGACGCACGTCGCTGGGGACCATCAGCGCGGCGGCGGCGGCCGGGTCGAACGGCAGCGCGCCGACCACGATCGGCGCAGCGCCGGATCGCAGCGCCGCGCGCGCGGCGTCCACCCGCGAGAAGCCGGTCACCGCCCGCTCGACGACCAGGGTCCCGGCCGGCCCGGACAATACGAATGCCGGCCCGGGGGGATGTCGACCGGTCAATGCCGAGGCTCGGTCAACCCGAGGACGGCGAGCTGGCGTATCCCGTGCTCGAAGCCGCAGACGGCCACCGACGCGGCAACCATCCCGAATCGCGCCCCGTCGGCCAGCGGCAATTCGAGCCAGCGGGTGATGATCGCCCGGGATGAGTGGCCGTGCCCGACAAACACCACGTCGCGCGACGGCAGGTGTTCCAATGCCAGCGCCACGGCGCGGTCGGCGCGGTCGCTGACCTGGCCGACGTCTTCACCGCCGGGGCAGCCGTGTGTCCAGACCAGCCACTCGGGCACGGATTCGTGGATCTGTGCGGTCGTCAGGCCCTCGTAAGTGCCGTAATCCCATTCGGCGAGGTCCTCGGACACCTCGTCGATGCGCAACCCGGCCAGTTCGGCGGTGATCCGGGCCCGGCGGCGCGGGCTGACGATCACCAGCGGGTCTCTGAGTCGCAGCCCGGCGAGCGTGCCGGCGGCGGCGGTGGCTTGCCGCCGGCCCGTGTCCGTCAAGTCCAGTTCGGTGCGGCCGGTGTGCTGCCCGCTCTTCGACCACTCCGTTTCACCGTGACGCAGCAGTACCAACCGATGATTCTCTATGCCCACGCCCACTGATTCTGCCCGACGGCGGACACCGCCCGATAGCTGGCACGGCCGGAGCCGCGCCCGTGTCAGGATGGGCACTGTGCCCGCCGACGACGATTCGCGGACGAGTGAGGAGCGGTGCCTGTGACACAGATCCGGATACTGGCGGTGGCCAATCAGAAGGGCGGGGTGGCCAAGACCACGACGGTCGCGTCGCTGGGGGCGGCGATGGCCGAGCAGGGGCAGCGGGTGCTGCTCATCGACCTCGATCCGCAGGGGTGTCTGACGTTCTCGCTGGGACACGATCCCGACAAGCTGCCGGTGTCGGTGCATGAGGTGCTGCTCGGCGACGTCGAACCCGACGCGGCGCTGGTGTCGACGGAGGAAGGCATGATGCTGCTGCCGGCCAACATCGACCTGGCCGGCGCCGAGGCGATGCTGCTGATGCGGGCCGGCCGGGAATACGCGCTGCGGCGTGCGCTGGCCAAACTCGAGGCCCGGTTCGACGTGGCCATCATCGACTGCCCGCCGTCACTGGGGGTGCTCACCCTCAACGGACTGACCGCGGCCAGCGAGGTGATCGTGCCGCTGCAGTGCGAGACCCTGGCCCACCGCGGTGTCGGCCAGTTCCTGCGCACCGTGGTCGACGTCCAGCAGATCACCAACCCGAGCCTGCGACTGCTGGGCGCGCTGCCGACGCTTTACGACTCACGCACCACCCACACCCGCGACGTGCTGCTCGACATCGCTGACCGGTACGACCTGTCGGTGTTGGCCCCGCCGATTCCGCGCACGGTGCGGTTCGCCGAGGCCAGCGCCTCAGGCTCGTCGGTGATCGCCGGCCGCAAGAACAAGGGCGCGCTCGCCTACCGACAACTTGCAGACTCCCTGCTCAAGTACTGGAAGACGGGCAAGGCGCTGCCCACGTTCGCCCCCGAGGTGTAGTGCCGCTAACCACCCAAGCCGACCACGGTGTCACCGCGCTGTTCCAGCACCGTCGAACCGGACACCGCCGGAAACACTGCGGACACCCCGGGCGGGCGGCTGACCGGGATGGTCCGTTCCCGCTTGCCGGTGGCGGAGTCGTAGACACCGACCCCACCGGTGACCGGGATCAGCAGGCGATCCGCCATCGACGCCGCGGGTCCCAGCGGAACTGTCGCACCCGCCGCGGGGACGGTGTAGCGGTAGGCCAGGGTGGCGGCGTCGAACACCAGTACCGAATCGCCGGTCCACCAGCTGATCAATCCGGCGGAACGAGACACCGGCAGCGCGCCGCTGGCCGGCGAGGGTTGGCCAGGTAGCAGTGTCTTGGCGACGGTGGTGCCGGTCTGGTCGACCAACTCGATGCGGGGCTGTGGTGCGGGCAGATAGATCGCGGTATTGGCACCGCTGCCGGTATCACTAACGGCCAGCACGCGAGCGCCGGAATCGGCGGTGATGCCCGACTCGGGTACATACTGCTGCTCTGGCTCGTCCTCATCTTTGCCGGGGCGCAGGAGGGTGAGCCGCAGGTCCGCCTGCCCCGGGCAGGACTCCAGAACCGACACCGCTGACGACCCGGCTGCCGCCGACAGCAGGGTGCAGCCCTGCCCGGGCCCGCGCGCCGACGGTTTCACCCGCGCGTCGATCTCGCCATAGGACAGCACCCGGACCATGTCCGAACGCCACAGCTCCAGCCGGGTCGAGCCGACCGACAGCACCGCGCTGCCCTCGGAGGACACCCTCACGGTCCGGTCGGCGTAGCTCGTCCGGGCCGGTCCACGCCGGCCGGTGCCGGCATCGACGGTGCTGACCTGGCCACAGCCGCGGTCGTCGGGGTAGACCGCGACCGCGTAGCGGTAGATCCAGGAGACCGCGCACAGGTCCACTCCGCGGGCGTAGCTCCAGTGGGACTCGCCGGTAACCGGGTCGCGTCCGTGCATTTCGTGGCCGTCGCCGGTGATCACCGCGCCGGAGACCACCACCGGCCCGGTGGTCGCCGAACTGGCGACAGTCCACAACTGAGTCAACGCCGCCGGTACGGTGTGCGCCGCGGGTGGATTGGGTACCGGCTGCGCCGCCGGCCGGCTGACGGTGGCCCGCGCATCGCTGAACCACCAGACCAGCCCGCCGGCCACGACCACCAGGACCGCGATCATCGCGGCCGCCACCAGGTCACCCCTGGTGCGGCGCTCCGGTCGGACCATCAGCGGGTCGGCACCGGTTCAGCCGCCGTTCGCCGCGGCCGCCGGAGTCTTGCGCCGACGCCGGCGACGGCGCGGCGCGCTGCCGCCGTCTTCGCCGGGTGTAGTGGCATCAGCGCCCACGCCCGCGCCCGCGTCCGCCGACGGTTGCTGCGGGGTTGCCTCGCCGTCCCCCGCTGCCCCGCCGCCCCGGGTGCGTTGCCGTGACCGGTTGGCGATGCGGGGCGCCCGCTGCCGGTCGGCTGAAGTCTCGCGGGCCTCACGCTCGGGCCGTTTGGTCGGCGTCCGGCGCGCTGTGCCGATGGCGCCGCGGACATCGGTCGGGATGTCCAATTCGACGAACAGGTGCGGCGAGCTGGAATAGGTTTCGGCCGGGTCGGGGGAGCTCAGGTTCAGCGCCTTGTCGATCAGCGTCCAGCGCGGCAGGTCGTCCCAGTCCACCAAAGTGACTGCGACACCGGTCTTCCCGGCCCGGCCGGTGCGGCCGATGCGGTGCACGTAGGTCTTCTCGTCGTCGGGGCACTGGTAGTTGATGACGTGGGTGACGTCGTCGATGTCGATGCCGCGGGCGGCCACGTCGGTGGCGACCAGCACGTCGATGCCGCCGGTGCGGAACGAATTGAGTGACTTCTCCCGGGCCACCTGACCCAGGTCACCGTGCACCGCACCCACGTTGAAACCGCGTTCGGCGAGGTCGTCGGCGACCCTCTGGGCGGTGCGCTTGGTGCGGGTGAAGATCATCGTGGCGCCGCGGCTGCGGGCCTGCAGCACCCTGCTGACCAGCTCTATCTTGTCCATGGCGTGGGCCCGGTAGACGAACTGCTCGGTGCCGTCGTGCACCGCCGAGCTGTGTGGCGCCTCGGCACGGATGTGGGTGGGCTGGTTCATGAACCTGCGGGCCAGCGTGATGATCGGGTCGGGCATGGTCGCCGAGAACAGCATCGACTGCCGGTCGTCGGGGATCTGAGCCAGGATGCGCTCGATGTCGGGTAAAAATCCCAGGTCGAGCATCTCGTCGGCCTCGTCGAGCACCAACGAGGCCAGTCCGCCCAGCCGCAGATGGCCCTGCTGGGCCAGGTCGAGCAGGCGCCCGGGGGTTCCCACCACCACGTCGGCGCCGGCCTGCAGCGCCGCGATCTGCGGTTCGTACGGTCGGCCGCCGTAGATGGCCACCACCGACAGCGGACGCTCGGACTCGTCAACACGGACGGTTAGGTATTTGGCGGCGTCGGCCAGGTCGCCGGAGACCTGGATGCACAGCTCACGGGTGGGCACCACCACCAGTGCCCGCGGCACACCGGTGAGCGGCTTATCGGTCTCGGTGGTGATCCGCTGCAGCAGCGGTACGCCGAAGGCGAAGGTCTTACCCATCCCGGTGCGGGCCTGGCCGATCAGGTCGTCGCCGGCCAGGGCGAGCGGCAGCGTCAACTCCTGGATCGCGAAGGCGCGTTCGATGCCGTCCTCAGCGAGTGCGCGGACGATCTCGTCACGGACGCCGAGTTCAACGAAGGTGGGTGGAGGAATAGGGACGGTGGTCATGATAAGCGGGGTCATGAGCGGGCAATATGCCTTTCGACGTCGGCTCGGTATGGAAGTTTATCGATCGCGGTGCGGGTCCTGGCGCACACGCTGTGACCGTCGATACATCTTCGATTCGGGGCCGATTCGGGGCTCTGCACTCGCTCAGGAGGAGAGCCGACCGCGTGTACGCACATTGCTAGGCGGCGCCATACCGGCACCGCCTGGTGCTGATCCTACCTGGTCGCGCTATAGGTGGCGCCGAATACGCGACGAGCCCCCACGTTGCGCAGCGCAGCCGAGCGAGCCGGTCTGCCGCGTCCGGGCCTAGAGTGTGGACATGAACTCGGTTCCGTCCGCCGACCGGGTGACGCCGACATCGTCCCCGGGACTGTCCGCCGACCACCCCGGTGTCAGTGAGCTGTTCGCGCTGCTCGCCTACGGCGAGGTGGCGGCGTTCTACCGGCTCACCGATGAGGCACGGATGGCCCCCGACCTGCGCGGACGAATCTCGATGGCCGGCATGGCCGCTGCCGAGATGGGGCATTACGACCTGCTGCACGCAGCCCTCGAGAAGC
>JBDTKT010000085.1:0-3726 GCA_039935195.1 Mycobacterium sp. | reverse complement strand
CCTTCCAGCGGCCGGCCATCTGTTCGACCACCAGCTTGGAGTCCATGAACACCGCGACCTCGGCGGCACCGAGTCGAACCGCCTCCTCCAAGCCGGCGATCAAGCCCCGGTACTCGGCGACGTTGTTCGTGGCCCGGCCGATCGCCTCTTTGCTTTCCGCCAACACGGTCGATCGGTCCGCCGTCCACACCACCGACCCGTAACCCGCCGGACCCGGGTTCCCACGCGAACCTCCGTCGGCCTCGACGAGGACTTTCACCGCAGGGCCACTAACCGAATTCCTTGACCCGCAGCAGAATCGCGTTGCATTCCGGACACCGCAGCACGTCATCGGCGGACGCCACCGAGATCCGGGCCAACTGGCCGCGGTCGATCTCGATGCGGCAGGCCCCGCACTGGCTGCCCCGCACCGATGCCGCACCGATGCCGCCGGTCGCCCGCTGGCGTTCGTAGAGCGCCAGGAATGCGGCGTCGATCGCCGCGGCGAGTTCGTCACGCTGCGACGAACGCTGCCCGCGGCTGGCTTCGATCTCGGCCAGCGCGCTGTCCCGCGTCTGCTGCGCGCCGGTCAGATCGGCCGCCAACCCCTCGACCAGCGCCGATTCGGCGGCGTGTCGGTTCTGCAGTTGCTCGCGCTGCTCCATGAGTTCTAGCAGGGAGTCCTCCAGGCTGGACTGACGACGCTGCAGGGTCTCCAACTCGTGCTGCAGATCGGCGATCCGCTTGGCGCTGGACTGCCCCGATTCCAGCATCGAACGGTCGCGGTCCTCGCGCTGGCGGACCGTGTCGATCTCGGATTCGAGCCGGGTCGCCTGAGTGTCCAAGTCCTCCAACGCGATTTCCAGCACGGCCAGCCGATCGGCGGCGGCGGTGTGGTCGTCCCGGATACGGTCGTAGGACTGCTGTTCGGGCAGATGGGTCAACCGGTGGGCGATCCGGGACAGCTCGGCGTCCAGCTCTGACAATTCGAGCAGTGAACGTTGCTGTCCCACGTCAGCCTTCATCGCTGGCCTCCTTTGAGTTTCCTGCGAGGTTCCATGGGTCGGTGCGAACGGTACTGATACGCACCGGCAGTGTGGCGCCGAACGCCGACCGCAGCACACCGGCGGCCTGCGCACACCACGGGTACTCGCTGGCCCAGTGCGCCACGTCCACCAGGGCCATCCCGGAGCGGCGGGTGTGTTCGTCGGCCGGGTGGTGCCGCAGATCGGCGGTGACATAGGCCTGCACCCCGGCGCCGGCCGCGGTGCTCAGCAGCGAATCACCGGCGCCACCGCACACCGCCACCCGCGACACGGCCACGTCCGGATCTCCCGCGGCGCGCACCCCCCACGACGTCGGCGGCAGCCTCGTGGCGACTCGGGAAACGAAGGCGCTCAACGGCTCCGGCTCCGCCAAGGTGCCGATCCTGCCCAGGCCGACCCCCGCGGGCAGCCCTTGCATCGCGAACACGTCGAACGCCGGCTCTTCGTAGGGATGGGCGGACCGCAGCGCCGCCAGGACCTGTCCGCGGGCCTGCACCGGGGCCACCACCTCGACCCGGTCTTCGGTCACCCGCTCGACGGCACCGACCCGGCCGATCGTCGGCGATGCCCCGTCACACGGCAGGAACTGGCCGGTTCCGGTCACGCTCCAACTGCACTGTGCATAGTCGCCGATCGCACCGGCCCCGGCCGCGAACACCGCGGCCCGCACCGCCTCGGCGGCCTCGGGCGGCACGTAGATCGCCCACTTGTCGAGGCCGGGTGTGCCGGATGCCGGCTCCAGGACCGCTTCTACCGTCAGCCCGAGCGCATCGGCGAGCGCATCGGACACCCCGGGTGCCGCCGAGTCGGCGTTGGTGTGCGCGGTGAACAGCGCACTCCCGGATCGGATCAGTCGATGCACCAGCGAGCCTTTGGGCGTGCTGGCCGCCACCGTGTCCACCCCGCGCAGCAGCAGCGGATGGTGCGCCAGCAGCAGGCCGTTGTCCCCCATCTCATCGACCACCGCCGCGGTGGCATCCACCGCGATGGTCACCGATTCCAGCACCTCGTCGGGGTCGCCGCAGACCAGGCCTACCGAATCCCACGCGCTCGCCAATTCCGGCGGGTACGCCGCATCCAGCACGTCGATGACGTCGGCCAAGCGTGCAGTCACATCTGAAGACAGTAGTGCGCCGCCCGCCGGCGCCAGCGCATCGGGGAGAATGGGCTTGTGTCTGAGCCGGCGCTGCACATCACATTCGTCTGCACCGGCAACATCTGCCGGTCGCCGATGGCCGAGAAGATGTTCGCCCTGCAGATCACCCAACGCGGACTGCGTGACGCGGTGCGGGTTACCAGTGCCGGCACAGCCGGCTGGCACATCGGCAAGGGCGCCGACGAACGAACCAACCGGGTGTTGCGCGACCACGGTTATCCCGTCGACCACTGCGCCGCGCAGGTCGGCGCCGACCACCTGGCAGCAGACCTGCTGTTGGCGATGGGCCGCAACCACGCGAGCTGGCTCCGTCAATCCGGTGTCCCCTCCGAACGGATCCGGATGCTGCGGTCCTTCGACCCGCGCTCGGGCGCTGTGGCGCTCGATGTCGAAGACCCCTACTACGGCGGCCACGACGACTTCGAAGATATCTTCACCGTGATCGCGGCAGCACTGCCCGGCCTGCACAGCTGGGTCGACGAGCGGCTCGGATCGAACGGGGACGCCTGATGCGCCGCTGGGCGTTCCTGTTGCGCCCGAGCTGGCTGGTACTCGCGGTGGTGGTGCTGGCCTTCGCCTACCTGTGTTTCACCGTGCTGGCGCCGTGGCAGCTGGGCAAGAACACCGTCGTGTCCCGTGAGCACCGCCAACTCGAGTACGCGCTGACCGCCGACCCGATTCCGGTGGCAGTTGCTTTGCCGCAACAGGATTCGACGGCTCGGGATGCGCAGTGGCGGTTGGTGACCGCCACCGGAAGGTATCTTCGGAACGCGCAGGTCCTGGTCCGGCTGCGGGTGGTCGACGGCGAGCCGGCGTTCGAGGTGCTGGTGCCGTTCGCCGTCGACGGCGGGCCGACCGTGCTGGTGGACCGCGGTTACGTGCGGCCTCAGGAGGGGTCGCGGGTGCCGCCCATCGAGCCGGCGCCGGCCCAGCCGGTGAGCATCACCGCGCGGCTGCGCAATTCACAGGCCACGGTCCCCGGCAAAGAACCGTTCACCGAGAACGGTGTCCGCCAGGTGTACTGCGTCAACACCGCCCAGATCGCGACGCTGACCGACGTGCCGTTGACCGGGTCCTACCTGCAGTTGGTTGACGCCCAGCCCGGCGGCCTAGGCGCGATAGCACTGCCACGCCTGGACCCGGGGCCGTTTCTGTCCTACGGCATCCAGTGGATCGTGTTCGGCATCATCGCCCCGATCGGCCTGGGTTACTTCGTGTTCTCCGAGGTGCGGGTGCGCCGGCTGGAGAAAGCGCAGACCGGCGACGACGTCGCTGCCGACACTCCCGCGCCCCCGATGACCGTCGAGGAGAAACTCGCCGACCGCTACGGCCGGCAACGCTGACGGATTCCGGCCGCTGCCGTCGGCGGTATTGCGCCGGTGCTCCGTCAGCAAACCTCGAGCGAAGCGGTGACGGGTACGGAGTTCACCAGGCAGTCACCCACCGGTGAGGTGGACTGGACATACGCGTACAGCTCGTCGAGTTGCTCCTTGGTGGCGTTCGGACTTGTTACCTGGCAGTTGACCCGAATCTCGGTGAATCCTG
>JBDTKT010000084.1:0-11855 GCA_039935195.1 Mycobacterium sp. | reverse complement strand
TCTCGTCGTGGCTGCAACCGGTGCGCTCGGCCCGCAGCCGGATCTGCCCACTGGACTCCTCGCCCGACAGGTACAGGGCGCGTCGACCCGATGCCGCCCATCGGTGGGCCACCTCCAGCAGCAGCGTGGACTTGCCGATCCCGGGATCCCCGGCGAGCAGCGTGACCGAGCCGGGCACCACCCCGCCGCCCAGCACCCGGTCGAGTTCTTCGACACCGGTCGGCTGGGGCCGGGCGCAGTCCGGGGCGATCGCGGTGATCGGCATCGCCGGGCGTGCCGGGGCGGCCGCACGCAGGCCGGAACCCGACAGCGCGCCCCGGACGGTCACCTCGGCTGTCGCATCGATGGCGCCCCAGTTGCCGCAGTCGGGGCAGCGGCCCACCCACTTCGCGGTGGTGTGCCCGCATTGCGAGCAGCGATATACCGAACGAGCTCTAGCCACCCGACGACCGTATCGGCCGGCCCCGACATTGTCGGCCGGGAAGGCCGGCGACACGGCCGGACGATTACCGGCGCGGAGCCGGGCCCGCCGAGATCGGCACGGCCAGGCTGATCGACCCGGCCCTCTTGAAGTCAAAGGTGAAGTCGTAGGTGAGGCCGTTGGTGATCGGCTTGTCCAGTGTCACCGTGGCCGTGGCGGTGTCCGCGGCTGCGGCGCCCTTCAGGTCCCTCGGGGTGGGTGTAGCGGTGAGGCCCTGGCCTGTCGCGTTGACGATCAGGGCGCCACCGGCCGGCAGTTTCCTGTTGCCCGCCATCGACACCTCGCCGACGGTGGTGCTGATCCGGGTCAGCTCGTCGCCGGACTCGGTGGACTGGCTGGTGGCGACGAACACCAGGTCGACGGTGTACCCGGGCTGCAGGAAGTCCCCGTCCTCCACCGCCTGGATGCGCACGTCGCGCAGCGTCACGTCGCCGACCGACCCCGCGGTGCCGTTGACGGCGGACACCTGGTCGGTGGTCTGTGCGATCTGCCCGGTGCCGCACCCGGCGAGCGCCACCGCAGTGGCCAGGCCGGCCGCGCCCACGTTCAAGGCGATATTGAACCGATTCACTCGAGCCCTCCTGCGCGGCGATCGGGACGGCACTCACGGTAAGCGTGCGAGAGGGCTGTCACGGTTTGTAACTATGAACTGTAGTAGCAATCTCGGCACGGCGGTAGCTCAGGGCCCGGGCTCGCGCTTGTTCTCCGGGGTATCGATCGGGGCTTACCGGGGTGCGACCGGCGCACCGCATAAGTGCTTGAACATGCACGGTTTGGGCTTGCTGTCAACCCCTCACCCGGGCCTGTGGTGGCCCTGACCTGCGCCGTTGTTCCGGGCGTGTCTGGGCGACGTGTTAGTATGGGGTAGCGAAAGGGGCTCGAATCAGATGATCTTTAAGGTCGGAGACACCGTCGTCTATCCACACCACGGTGCAGCGTTAATCGAGGCGATTGAAACCCGGAGCATTAAGGGCGAGCAAAAAGAATATCTGGTCTTGAAGGTTGCCCAGGGTGACCTCACCGTTCGAGTCCCCGCTGAAAATGCCGAATACGTCGGTGTGCGTGACGTGGTCGGGCGAGAAGGCCTGGCTCAGGTCTTCGAGGTGTTGCGGGCCCCGCACACCGAGGAGCCGACCAACTGGTCGCGCCGGTACAAGGCCAACCTGGAGAAGCTCGCCTCCGGTGACGTGCACAAGGTGGCCGAGGTGGTGCGTGATCTGTGGCGCCGCGACCAGGAGCGCGGGCTATCGGCCGGCGAGAAGCGGATGCTGGCTAAGGCACGGCAGATTTTGGTCGGCGAGCTTGCCCTGGCCGAGAACACCGACGAGGCCAAGTCGGAGTCCATGCTTGACGAGGTTCTCGCCACCGCATCCTGACCGCGGCGTCCTAGTTGTCGGGGGATCGGTGGCAGGCACCGTGGCGGTGGTACCCGCCGCGGGTTCAGGTGAGCGGCTGGGTGCCGGAATTCCCAAGGGCTTCTTTACTCTTGGTGGAATAACCCTGGTAGAGCGGGCCGTTGCCGGACTGTTGTCGTCCGGGGTCGTCGACCGCGTCGTGGTTGCAGCACCACCGGACCGAACCGAACAGGCCGAGCTCATTCTCGGCCGCCTGGGCAAGCGGGTCGTCGTCGTGGCCGGGGGCGCGGACCGCGTCGAATCGGTCGGGTTGGCGCTGGCGACGTTGGCTGATGCCGAGCTTCCCGATTTCGTCCTGGTTCACGACGCGGCACGCCCGCTCACCCCGCCCGAACTGGTCGTCCGTATCGTCGACGGGTTGCGTGCCGGGCACCGGGCGGTGGTGCCGGCACTGCCGGTGTCCGACACCATCAAAGCGGTCGACGCCAACGGAGTGGTGTTGGGCACCCCGGAACGGGCGGGCCTGCGGGCGGTGCAGACGCCGCAGGGGTTCGCCACCGACCTGTTGTTGCGGGCCTACCGGCAGGCCGGTCCGGCCGCGCTGTTCACCGACGACGCGGCCATGGTCGAACAGATCGGCGGACAGGTGCATATCGTCGACGGCGACCCGCTGGCCTTCAAGATCACCAATCAGTTGGACGTGCTGCTGGCCGAGGCGGTGGTGAACCGGTGAACGCGCTGCCACGGATCGGGCTGGGCACCGACGTCCATCCGATCGATCCGGGGCGGCCGTGCTGGCTGTTGGGGCTGTTTTTTCTCGATGCCGACGGCTGCGCCGGGCACTCCGACGGTGATGTCGCAGCGCATGCATTGTGCGATGCACTGTTGTCGGCGGCAGGACTGGGGGATCTGGGTGCGGTGTTCGGCGTCGACGACCCGCGTTGGGCGCAGGCGTCGGGTGCCGCCATGCTCTCTCATGTCCGTGACTTGCTTACCGGTGCCGGTTTCTCGATTGGCAACGCAGCGGTGCAGGTGATCGGCAACCGGCCCCGGGTGGGGCCGCGTCGCGCCGAAGCCCAGCGGGTGCTGTCGGATCTGCTGGGTGCGCCGGTCTCGGTGTCGGCCACCACCACCGACGGGCTCGGGATGACCGGTCGTGGCGAGGGATTGGCCGCGATCGCTACCGCGCTGATAGTCGCGCGGTAGCCGGTCGGGCGGTCAGAAGCCTAAAGCCCCGAGAGCCAGAGAAGTCGCGTTGCCACCGTGCTCCAAGCCGTCTTGGCCAACGTCGACGGCCATACTCGGATCGAGGATGGAACTCAGGTCGACGTCCGCTGGTCCATTGAGAACCGAAGCCACATCCGGGTCGACAGCCGCGGCCGAACCGGCGCCCAAGTCGGCAACGGCAGTCGCGGCCGGGTCGACAGCTGCGGCCGAACCGGCGATCGAGCTCACAACGCCGGCCGCGTCCGGGACCGCCGCTGCGGTCCCTCCCGACAGCAGCGACGGTGCAAGCATCACGGGCACGTACAAGCTCATTATCGGCAACGTCGAAGCCATCGAAGTGCCCATCGAACTAGCCATCGAAGCAAACGGGTTGGGTGGGGCTGCCGCGCCGTCGTCGGCCGGGGCTGCCGTGCCGGTATCGGCCGGGGCTGCCGCGTCGGCAGCGGCAGGGGCAGCGGCCGGGGGTGCTGCGTCGGCAGCGGCAGGACTTAGCTCGTCGGCAGCTTCCGGGTTAGGCGCGCCGAGGTCGTGACTTACCGCGCCGGTCAGACTTGCCCCAGGCGGCGTTGTTGAGTTGCCCGTTCCAGCGGGCTCGTCGGCGTAGGCCACCGCCGCCCCGGCTATTGCTGCTGCAGCCAGAAACATGCCGGAAGCTGCCGCAAAACGTTTACTCACCTCCGCAATCTATGCGACGTTGCCGTCGGTGTCCACCGATGCGGATGTGGGTAGCACTGTCCAGCCGGGGCTTCGGCCGGAATCATCGGCGGTATACACGGGTCCGCGCAGGTGGGCAGTCGTTTCCAAGCCGTGGAACGGTCGCGCTCGGCCGGACCGGTAAGCTGGCACGTCGTGACCGATCGACCCAGCCTGCGGCTGCATGACACGGCTACCGGCGCCGTGCGTGACTTCGTCCCGGTCCGGCCCGGTCATGTCTCGATCTACCTGTGCGGCGCGACCGTGCAGGCTCCGCCGCACATCGGTCACGTCCGCAGTGGCGTCGCGTTCGACGTGCTGCGCCGCTGGCTGACCGCACGCGGCTACGACGTCGCATTCGTCCGAAACGTGACCGACATCGACGACAAGATCATCAATAAGGCCGCGACCGCCGGCCGGCCGTGGTGGGAATGGGCCGCCACCCACGAGCGCGCTTTCACCGCCGCCTACGAGGCGCTGGGCGTGCTCCCGCCGTCGGTGGAACCGCGCGCCACCGGGCACGTCACCCAGATGGTCGAGCTGATCGAGCGGCTGATCGACGCGGGTCACGCCTATGCCGGCGGCGGCGACGTCTACTTCGATGTGCTCAGCTACCCCGACTACGGCCAACTGTCGGGGCACCGGATCGACGACGTGCACCAGGGCGAGGGTGCCGCCACCGGTAAACGCGACCCCCGGGATTTCACCCTCTGGAAAGGCGCCAAGCCGGGTGAGCCGAGCTGGCCCACCCCTTGGGGGCGGGGACGGCCCGGCTGGCACCTGGAGTGCTCGGCGATGGCCGGCAGCTACCTGGGTGCCGATTTTGATATCCATTGCGGCGGGATGGACCTGGTGTTCCCGCACCACGAGAACGAGATCGCGCAGAGCCGCGCAGCAGGGGACGGCTTCGCCCGTTACTGGCTGCACAACGGCTGGGTCACCCTGGGCGGCGAGAAGATGAGCAAATCGCTGGGCAACGTTCTGTCGATGTCGGCGGTGCTGCAGCGGGTCCGGCCTGCCGAGCTGCGCTACTACCTGGGTAGCGCGCACTACCGGTCGATGCTGGAATTCTCCGAGGCCGCGCTGCAGGACGCGGCCAACGCCTACACCGGCATCGAGGACTTCCTGCACCGGGTGCGCAACCGGATCGGGACCATCGCCCCCGGGCGGTGGAGCCCCCGGTTCGCGGCCGCCCTCGACGACGACCTGTCGGTGCCGATCGCGCTGGCCGAGGTGCACCGGGCCCGTGCGGAAGGCAACCGGGCACTCGACGCCGGCGACCATGACGGCGCGCTGGAGCAGGCGGGTGCCATCCGGGCGATGATGGGTGTCCTGGGCTGCGACCCGCTCGACGAACACTGGGAATCCCACGAGGAGACCTCCGCCGCGCTGGCCGCGGTCGACGTGTTGGTGCGCGCCGAAGTGGACCGGCGCGAAGCGGCGCGTGTTGAGCACGACTGGGCGTTGGCCGATGAGATCCGCGGGCGGCTCAATGACGCCGGCATTGACCTGACCGATACCGGCGACGGCCCCCAGTGGTCGCTCGTCGCCGAGGGAGCTGATTGAGATGGCGGGTAACTCGCACCGCAAGGGCGCGGTACGCAAAACCGGCACCAAGAAGGGGCCGACGGTCGGATCCGGCGGCCAGCGCCGCAGTGCTCTGGAGGGCCGCGGCGCTACACCGTCGGCACGCCAGCGGCCCCACCATCCGGCGGCCAAGCGTGCTGCCAAACCACGATCGCACCGGCCGACCAAGCGCACTGACGACAGCGAAACCGTGCTGGGCCGCAATCCGGTCGTGGAATGCCTGCGCTCCGGGGTGCCGGCCACCGCGCTGTATGTGGCCCTGGGCGCCGAGGCCGACGAACGCTTCACCGAGTCGGTTGATCGGGCAGCCAACTCAGGAATCCCGATCCTGGAGGTTCCCCGGTCCGACCTGGACAGGATGACCACCAATGGCCTGCACCAGGGCATCGCCCTGCAGGTGCCGCCGTACCGCTACGCGCACCCCGACGACCTGCTCACCGCGGCCGAGCAGGACTACGCGCCCCCGCTGCTGGTCGCCCTGGACAACATCACCGACCCGCGCAACCTCGGTGCGATCGTGCGGTCGGTGGCGGCGTTCGGTGGCCACGGTGTGCTGATCCCGCAACGGCGGTCCGCGTCGGTCACCGCGGTGGCCTGGCGCACCAGCGCGGGAGCCGCGGCACGGCTGCCGGTGGCACGAGCGCCGAACCTGACGCAAACTCTCAAGGGCTGGGCGTCCCGCGGCCTGCAGGTGGTGGGACTGGACGCTGACGGTGACACCGCGGTCGACGAGTTGGACGGCACCGGACCGCTGGTCTTGGTCGTCGGATCCGAGGGCAAGGGGTTGTCGCGGCTGGTTCGGCAGAACTGCGATGCGGTCGTGTCGATCCCGATGGCCGGCCGCACCGAGTCGCTGAACGCGTCGGTAGCCGCCGGGGTGGTGCTGGCCGAAATCGCTCGCCAGCGTCGGTGACTTCTGGCGCTGAAAGATCTCCGACCCGCCGATGGCTCGGATTCCTTTGCGTCTGCTCGGCGATATTGGATGCACCATCAGCAGCCGCGCAGCCTGCGATATTTGACCTGCAGGCGCATCGCGGCGGCCGGGGCGAGACCACCGAGGAGTCGCTGCGCGCTTTCGCTAAATCACTCAAAATCGGCGTCACCACAATCGAATTGGATGTAGTCCTGACCGGAGATTCTCAGCCGCTGGTCTGGCACGACCCGATCATCAATCCGGCCAAGTGCGCCGACACCGGACCGGTGATCGCCGGTGACCCGCAGTATCCGTACGTGGGAAAGCCGGTGCGCGACCTCGCCCTGATGCAGATCCGCACGCTCGACTGCGGCCTGCCTCAGGCCGCGTATCCCGGCGCAGAGGTGGTGCGGGGCAACGTCATCGCGACTCTGCCCGAGGTGTTCGCGCTCGCCGACTCCTATCACGCCGACGTGCGATACAACATCGAAGCCAAGCCTGACGCCGAAAGCCCTACCACGGCAGGTGATGCTCAGCGTTTGGTCGAAGTCATCCTGACGGCGGTGCGTGCTGCGGGCAAGATCGACGCGGTGGACATTCAGAGTTTCGACTGGCGGATGCTACCGATGGTGCGCCGGGCTGAGCCGTCTATCCCGGTGGTGGCGCTGTGGGACCGCGCTACGGCTGCCGTCGGGGATCCGGTGACCGCAGCGACCGCGGTGGGCGCCGACGTGCTGGCGCCGCAATACTCGATGGTCGACCGTGATTTCGTCGAGCGGGCACATGCGTTGGGGTGCAAGGTGATCCCGTGGACGGTCAACGACGCCGACGCCATGCGGGCGCAGATCACGCTTGGAGTGGACGGGGTCATCACCGACTATCCGGCAACGCTGCGCACGGTGATGGCCGAACTCGGTATGCCGTTGCCGCCGGCCTATCACGTCGGCTAGACGCCCAGTAGCTGCATGCTGACCCATAGCGCCAGCACTGCCACGCAGAGCGTCACCGGTACCGTGCACAGGCCCAGCCGGGTGTACTCACCGACACCGGCCGGCACGCCGTAGCGGCGCAGCACCCGACGCCACAACAGGTTCGACAGTGAACCGGCATAGGTCAGGTTGGGGCCGATGTTCACCCCGATCAACATCGCCAGGATCGCGGCCGGGCCACTGACGGCTACCAGCGGTAGCAACACCAGCGTGGCGGGCAGGTTGTTGACGATATTGGCCAGCACCGCAGCCACCGCCGCGATCCCGAGCAGCGCCGCCAGTCCGGAGCCGATGGGCAGCACCAGGCGCATCCCGCGGTCCAGTCCGTTGACCATCACCGCCTGCACCACCACCCCCAGCGCCAGCACGAAGACCAGAAACGGGACATTGGCCGAGCGGACGATCCCGGCCACCGTGCTACGCCGTTGAGCCAGGCTGCGCACGGCCAGCACCGACGCACCTGCCAGTGCAGCCCAGGCCGGGGCCACCCCCAGCGCCTCGGCGACCACGAATCCCGCCAACGTCAACGCCAGCACGACCATCACGAAAATCGGGACCGGAGGCGGCGGGCCGGCCAGGTCATGGTCGGGCACCGCGCGCAGATCCGCGGCGAAAAACCATCGGAACACCAGGTAGACGACGCCGGTGGCGGCCAGCCAGGGCAGTGCCATCAGGGACGTGAACTTTACGAACGACAGGCCGGCGACACCGAAGGCGAGCAGGTTGGTCAGGTTCGACACCGGAAGCAGCAGCGACGCGGTGTTGGCCAGGTGTGCGGTGGCGTAGGCGTGCGGTCGCACCGGTGCCCGGCGTCGCCGCGCCATGGCCAGCACCACCGGGGTCAACAGCACCACGGTGGCGTCCAGGCTCAGCACCGCGGTGATGGTGGCGGTAATCACGAACACCCGGCGCAGCAGGTGCTGCGGTGGCCCGATGTCGCCGCGCGCCATCGCAGCCCCGGCCGCCTCGAACAGGCCGCCGTCGTCGCAGAGTTGCGCCAGCACCAGCACCGCGCCCAGGAATGCGACAACCTGCAGCAGCCCGGCCGCCTGCGCTACCGCGGCGTTCCAAGGGATCACTCTGAACGACACCAGAATGGCGGCGGCCGGGACTGCGGCGAACACCTCCGGCCATCCCCGCGGGCGTGCCACCGCGAACGCCAGGACGACAGCGAGCGCCAGCAGCGCAACCGTCAGTTTCAAACCCACGGGTCTTCACGCCGCCACAGCGTAGGCATCCGCAGCTCGACACCGTCGGCTTGGGCCAGCCCGCCCAGCACCCGCATCGACACATCTAAATCGTCAGCGGCATACGGCACGGCGCGCAGCGGCTCGGACAGCGGCCGGAAGAAATCGTCCCAGTGGACAAGCACCACCGTCGAGGCGCCGACGGCCCGCACCGTCTCCGTCCAGTAGTCGACCAGGTAGCGGTGCCGTTGCACACCCAGTTGGCCGATCCCCAGGTAGGCGATCTCGGCGCGGTGTCCGGCCAGTGCGCCGGGGGAGAAGCCGGCGCTGCCCTGGATCAGCAGCCGCCGCCCGGATGGCCGGTGGCAGATCAGCGTCGCCCATGCCTCGCCGCACCGGTAGGCCGACGCCCGTACCGGCGGTCTGACCGGGGTGGTGATGGTGCCGGGGAACCGGTCCGGCGGGCAGTGTCGCGACTCGACCAGCGTGACGTCGTAGGCGCCCAACCGGATCGGCTCACCCGGCGTGACGACCACCAGGCGGTCTTCGGAAAGCCCTTGGCCGCGGCCGATGTTGGCGGCCGACTCACCGCCGACCAGCACGGCACCGGTACGCTCGGCGACCAGCGCGCAGTCCAGCGCGTGGTCGATGTGGGTGTGTAGTGCGATGACCGCCGCCAGCCGTTGCACCCCGGCGCGGGCCAGGCAGCCGTCGATGCGGGGAAGCGACGGCGCCACCTTCCGGCACAGCACGCTTGGCAGGCTCGGCCGGGAGAAGTAGCCGTCGGTGAGCACCGCCGACGACCCGTCGTCGACCAGCAGTGTCGATACCCCGAGCCAGGTCACCGACAGCGGTGCATCGGGTTGCGCGACCGCACCGGTGAACCGATCCGCGTACCGGGCGATGTCGGGGCGGCCGAGTCGGAGCCGCATCAGGCGTCACCAGCACCGAATTTGTCGACGTTGGGCTCCAACTCGATCACCAGGCAAGGCTAGGCGGCGCCGAGGTCGCCCGGTGGAGGGGGTGCGGACAGGTCGCTGCTTGCAGCCGTTTCGGGCATTGCAATCAGGTAGAGCACGAAGCCGGCGCCAGCGAGGCCACCGAGCGTCATAAACGCGGCGTCGTAGCCTGCAGTGACCACGATCCAGCCGGCGACGAAATTCGACAGCGCGGCGCCGATACCCCCTGAGGCGGCGATCGCCCCCAAGCTCACGTTGAACCGGCCAGTTCCGTGTGTGACGTCCTGTACGACGAGTGGGAATAACGCTCCGAAAATGCCCGCGCCCACGCCATCGAGCAGCTGCACCCCTACCAGCCAGTAGGAGTAATCCCATACCGGGTAGAGGAACCCGCGGATGGTCAAGACGGCGAAACCCACGAGAAAGATCGGTTTCCGCCCCCAGGTGTCGGCCTTGGCCCCGGTCAGGTAGGCCACCGGGATCATGACGACCTGTGCGGCAACGATGCACAGCGCCATCAGCGCAGTGCCGGCTTCCTTGTTGTGCAACGCGAGCTTCTGGCCGACCAGCGGCAGCATCGCCGCATTGGCTAAGTGGAATGTCACTACCGCCGCGGCGAAAATCATCAGCCTGCGGTTGTGCAGTAGCACCGCGAATCCCGATGGCTGCCGGTGGGGTTCTCCCGCAACGTGATCCATGCCGCGTGCCACGTCGTGGTCGATTGCCTCACGTGGAACCCGCAGTGTGGCCACGATGCTCAGTGCGGCCATGCCGGCCAGCACCCAGAACACCACCACCGGCCCGAAAAAATAGGCCAGCCCGCCGGTAACGGCCGCGGCCGAAGCGTTGCCGGCATGGTTGAACGACTCGTTTCGTCCGATCCGTTTGGCGAATAATCGTGGCCCGACCAATCCCAGAGTGATCGCGGCCAGCGCGGGCGCGAACACCGAACCGGCGATCCCGGTGACTACTTGCAGAGCCGAGACCGTGTAAAAGCCCGGAAGCAGCGGTATGGCCAACGCTGCGGCGGTGACAGCCATCGCCGCGCCGATGAGCAGCGCCCGCTTCGCTGGTGTCCGGTCGATCAGTGCGCCCAACGGCGTCTGCGTGACTACCGCCGCGACCCCGCCGACCGCCATCACGAAGCCGATCGAGGCTTGGTCCCAATGGTGGGTCACCAGCAGATAGATCGACAGGTAGGGGCCTAAGCCGTCACGAACGTCAGCCAAGGTGAAGTTCAGCAGGTCCAGTGCGTGCATCCACTGTCGAGGAATCCGATCCTCGGCGTTGTCGGGTTCAGCCATGCACGAACCGCGGTGTCAGGGTCAGACCTTGGGGTTGTCCTCGTCACCGATCAGCAATCGAACCGCGAGATCCAGGCGGGTGCTGAAGTCGGTGGCCGATGCCCGTCGGGTCAACCAGGCGAGCAGATTGGACAACCACACGTCGGAGATCACCCGCGAGATGTGGAACTGCTCCTCGGTCGGTTCGCCGTCGCTCATCGCCTGGGCGAACATGGAGTCGATGAGCTTCTGGACATAGTCGACCTCACCGGCCGCGGATGCGTCGGCGAAGACGTAAGCCCGGGTCATGGCCTCGGTCAGCAGCGGATTGCGCTGCATAGCGCGGTTAAGCCTGCTGACGACGAGGTTCAACCGCTGGTGCCGGGCACCCGCGACCAACGCCAACGGCTCCGTCTTGGTCTCGATCCGTTCGATTTCCCGGCCCATCGCCGAGACCAGCAGGTGGACCTTGGACGGGAAGTATCGGTACAGGGTGCCGACCGCAACGTCGGCCCGGTCGGCCACCGCCCGCATCTGCACCGCGTCATAGCCACCCTTGGAGGCGATCGCCATGGTCGCGTCCAGGATGCGCTTGCGACGCTCTCGCTGCGCCTCGGAGCCGAGGTCGGATTCGGTCAGCACCGCCACGTTCACGACCTCGCGGGGCTGCGCAGCGGATCCCCGGACTGCTTCGCGGTCGGCTGGTGACGGCATGGGACGGACCATTCCTTCTTTTGGCTTACTCGCCGGTAACGATACGCATCGAGTGTGTGGATATCCCACCTCCCGTACCGTCGGGACACGACGTGTCCTGCTATAACAGTTCGACTTGACGTCCGGACGCTGGCACTATTAGAACACGTTCTAGTGGGCGGGTCGCCTTTCTCGCGACCACGGCCGGAGACTCAGGAAGACCTCAGAGGAGCCCATCGTGGCAGTGACCATCACCGACGAACAGTTTGCTGCGCGCGAGCTGGTGCGCGATTGGTCGGCCGGTGCGGGCGCGACCGCTGCGATCAGGGACATCGAGGCGGGCCAGCCCGACGCGTGGCGCCCCGTCTTCGCCCGCCTCGCCGAGCTGGGGCTGTTCGGGGTGGCCGTTCCCGAAGACTGCGGCGGCGCCGGCGGCCGCGTCGAAGACCTCTGCGCGATGGTCGACGAAGCCGCCAAGGCGCTGGTTC
>JBDTKT010000083.1:0-6504 GCA_039935195.1 Mycobacterium sp. | reverse complement strand
CGACCGACGGCTACACCGCCTGGCTGGACAACATGGCCGCCGACGAGCGCATCGAGGTGCGTACTGACACCGACTGGTTCGAAGTGCGGGAGGAAATCCGCGCGGCCAGCCCGGATGCCCCGGTGATTTATACGGGTCCGCTGGACCGCTATTTCGACTATGCCGACGGCAGGCTCGGGTGGCGCACCCTTGACTTCGAGCTCGAGGTGCTGCCGACCGCCGACTTTCAAGGCACCCCGGTGATGAACTACAACGATCCCGACGTGCCCTACACCCGCATCCACGAGTTCCGCCACTTCCACCCGGAACGCGACTATCCGACGGACAAGACCGTGATCATGCGGGAGTACTCGCGGTTCGCCGACTCCGAAGACGAGCCCTACTATCCGATCAACACCGAGAACGACCGGGCGCTGCTGGCCGCCTACCGGGCCCGGGCGAAGGCCGAGACCGAGTCGGCCGGGGTGCTGTTCGGCGGCCGGCTGGGCACCTACCAGTATCTGGACATGCACATGGCCATCGCCAGTGCGCTGAGCATGTACGACAACACTCTCGCGCCGCACCTTCGTGACGGTGTGCCGCTGAACGAGAACAACTCCACAACAAGCCCTCCGACAAGCAACGAAAGCAGCCGGGCATGAACCAACCCAGCTCCAGGGCCGTCAGCAGGCTGGCCCGCGTGATCCTGCCGCGCCACGGTGAACCGCTGGATGTGCGCAAGCTCTACATCGAGGAATCCACGACCAACAGCCGCCGCGCGCACCCGGTCACCCGCACCAGCCTGGAGATCGGCTCGGAATCGGAGGTGTCGTTCGCGACGTACTTCAATGCTTTCCCAGCCTCCTACTGGCGTCGCTGGTCCATCTGCGAGTCGGTGGTGCTGCGGGTGGAGTTGACCGGGGAGGCCCGCATCGACGTCTACCGCTCCAAGCCGACCGGCGCCCGCATCGCGGTCGACGGCAAGTCGGTCAGCGCTGGGCAGGACGGCGCGGGCTCCGACGGACCGGCGGTGGTTGAATTCGAGATCGGGCTCGAGCCGTTCGAGGACGGCGGCTGGATCTGGTTCGACATCACCACCGACACCGCGGTCACGCTGCACAATGCCGGCTGGTACGCGACGGTCCCGGCACCCGGCAAGGCTAACGTCGCCGTCGGCATCCCGACCTTCAACCGGCCCGACGACTGCGTCAGCGCACTGGCCGCGCTCGCCTCCGACCCGCTGGTGGACGAGGTGATCAGCGCGGTGATCGTCCCCGACCAGGGCACCCGCAAGGTCCGGGACCATCCCGACTTCGCGGCGGCGGCGGCCGGTCTGGGCGATCGGCTGTCCATTTATGACCAGCCGAACCTCGGCGGGTCCGGCGGCTACAGCCGGGTGATGTATGAGTCGCTGAAGAACACCGACTGCGAACAGATCCTGTTCATGGACGACGACATCCGCATCGAGTGCGACTCGATCCTGCGGGCGCTGGCGATGAACCGCTTCGCGAAGACGCCGATCCTCGTCGGTGGACAGATGCTCAATCTGCAGGAGCCGTCGCACCTGCACATCATGGGCGAGGTCGTCGACAAAGACACGTTCATGTGGACCAATGCCCCGCACACCGAGTACGACCACAACTTTGCCGAGGACTCGCTGACCGACACCCCGGAGCTGCACCGCCGCATCGACGTCGACTTCAACGGCTGGTGGATGTGCATGATCCCGCGGGCGGTCGCCGAGGAACTGGGCCAGCCCATCCCCTCCTTCATCAAATGGGACGACGCCGAGTACGGACTGCGGGCCCGCGAGCACGGCTATGCGACGGTCACGCTGCCCGGAGCGGCGATCTGGCACATGGCCTGGAGCGACAAAGACGACGCGATCGACTGGCAGGCCTATTTCCATCTGCGCAACCGGCTGATGGTGGCGGCGCTGCACTGGGACGGCAGCATGGCCGGTCTGCTGAGAAGTCACCTCAAAGCGACGCTGAAGCACCTGGCCTGCCTGGAGTATTCGACGGTCGCCATCCAGAACCGGGCCATCGACGACTTCCTGGCCGGCCCGGAGCACATCTTCTCGATCCTGGAATCGGCGCTGCCGGACATCCGGGCGATGCGGGCGGAATACCCCGACGCCGTGGTGCTGCCGGCTGCCAGCGAACTGCCCGAACCGTCGCGACGCCGCAAGCCGATGCGGCCGCCGGTGCGCGTGCCGGCCATCGGCTATCGGCTGGCCCGCGGGGCGCTGCACAACCTGACCCGGGCAGACCCCGCCCATCACCGGGACCCCCAGCTCAACGTGGCCACCCAGGACGCGCGGTGGTTCCTGTTGTGCACGCTGGACGGCGCTACCGTCACCAGCGCCGACGGACGCGGTGTGGTCTTCCGGCAGCGCGACCGGGCCAAGATGTACGCGCTGCTGACGGGGTCGCTGCGCCGGCAGTACCAGTTGGCCCGCCGGTTCGACAAGCTGCGCCGCACCTACCGCAGGGCGCTGCCAACCCTGTCGAGCAAGCAGCAGTGGGAGACGGTGCTGTTCGCCGCAAGCGGGCGGGACTCCCAGTCGGTGCGCCGCCCCGGAAACGATGAAGTGCGCGGCCATGACTGAGTCGGGGACCTGGCCGGTGCCGCCGCACGGCGAGTCCGCGGTGTTGGTGGCCGTGCAGTCGGCGCTGACCGGCCGGCCCGGAGTGCTCGCGACGGCACGCTGCCTGTCCCACTTCGGCGAGCACAGCATCGGCTGGCTGGCGGTCTCGGCGGCCGGTGCGCTGGCCCAGCCCCGACGGCGGCGCGAGTGGCTGCTGGCCGGTGCCGGTGCGCTGGCGGCGCACGCCGCCGCGGTGCTGATCAAGCGGATGGTGCGCCGGGAGCGTCCGCACCACCCGGCGATCGCGGTGAACGTGGGCACCCCGAGCCGGCTGAGCTTCCCGTCGGCGCACGCCACCTCCACCACCGCGGCGGCCATCCTGCTGGGGCGGGTCACCGGCCTGCCGCTGCCGGCGGCGCTGATCCCGCCGATGGCGCTGTCGCGGCTGGTGCTGGGCGTGCACTACCCCAGCGACGTGGCCGCCGGCGTCGTCGTCGGTGCGGCCGTTGCAACCGTCGTACAGCGCTGGGAGCCCAGCCGATGAGCGAAGCCAGCCAGCCAACCGGCGGGCCGCCGTCGAACCTGGTCGCCGGGTTGATCAAAGCGATGCGCCCGCGGCAGTGGGTGAAGAACGTGCTGGTGCTGGCCGCGCCGATGGCCGCGCTCGGCGGTGACGCGCACTACGACTACGGCGGCGTCGGACGCAAGGCACTGGTCGCGTTCGTGGTGTTCTGCCTGGCCGCCTCGTCGGTGTACCTGGTCAACGACGCCCGCGACGTCGAGGCCGACCGGGCGCATCCGACCAAGCGGTTCCGTCCGATCGCCGCCGGGGTGGTGCCGCAGTGGCTGGCCTACACCCTGGCGGTGGTGCTGGCGGTGGCGTCGCTGGCCATCTCGTGTTGGCTCACCCCGAATCTGGCGCTGGTGATCGCGGTCTACCTGACTATCCAGCTGGGGTACTGCTTCGGGCTGAAACATCAACCGGTGCTTGACATCTGCATTGTGTCGTCGGCCTACCTGCTGCGGGCCATCGCCGGTGGCGTCGCCGCTGAAATCCCGCTGTCGCAGAGGTTCCTGCTGGTGATGGCGTTCGGGTCACTGTTCATGGTGGCCGGCAAGCGCTACGCCGAATTGCAGCTCGCCGAGCAGACCGGCGCCAAGATCCGTAAATCGCTGGAGAGCTACACCAGCACCTATCTGCGTTTCGTCTGGACGGCGTCGGCCACCGCGATGCTGGTCTGCTACAGCCTGTTCGCATTCGAACGCGACCACGGCTCCGGCTCCTGGTACGCGGTCTCGATCATTCCGATCACTATCGGCATCCTGCGCTACGCGGTCGACGTCGACGGCGGCATCGCCGGTGAGCCCGAGGACATCCTGCGCCGGGATCGGGTGCTGCAGTTGATGGCGCTGGCCTGGATCGGAACCATCGGTGCTGCCGTCGCGTTCGGCTGACCTGCCCGAGTGGCCGGCGAGACCGGACCGCTGGGTCCGGCTGTTGGGCATGCCGGCGGTCGCCTACAGCCCGTCGGCGCGGTTGAGTTCGTGGGCGAGCGTGGTCGCGGTCGTGGTGCTGTTCGGGGTGGGTGCGTGGCGGCGGCGCTGGATTTCCGACGACGGGCTGATCGTGCTGCGTACCGTGCGGAATCTACTGGCGGGCAACGGTCCGGTGTTCAACGTCGGGGAACGGGTGGAGGCCAACACCTCCACGGTGTGGACCTATCTGGTCTACGCCGGAAGCTGGCTGGGCGGACCGGTGCGGCCGGAGTACGTTGTGCTGGCGTTCGCACTGGCGCTGAGCCTGCTCGGGGTGGCTCTGCTCATGCTGGGGTCGGTCCGGCTCCACGCGCCCGGCCTGCACGGTCGCCGGGCGCTGCTGCTGCCGGCCGGGGCGCTGGTCTACATCGCGGTCCCCCCGGCTCGAGATTTCGCGACGTCCGGCCTGGAGAGCGGGCTGGCACTGGCTTACCTGGGCCTGCTCTGGTGGATGATGGTCTGCTGGTCGCAGGCGCTGCGCACGCCCCGGTCGCGCGCGCGGGGCTGGCGATTCACCGCCACGCTGGCGTTCGTGGCCGGCTGCAGCGTGCTGGTGCGCCCCGAACTGGCGCTGATCGGTGGGGTGGCGCTGATCATGCTGCTCGTCGCGGCCGCGGACTGGCGCCCCCGGCTGTTGATCCTGGTTGCCGGGGGACTGCTCCCGGTGGGCTATCAGGTCTTCCGGATGGGTTATTACGCGCTGCTGGTGCCCGGCACCGCCCTGGCCAAGGATGCCGTCGGCGAGAAGTGGTCGCAGGGAATGATCTACCTGGCGAACTTCAACGCGCCCTACGCGATGTGGGTGCCGGCGGTGCTGATGGTGGCGTTAGGACTGGTGCTCTGGGTGGCCACCGCGATGGGGAGACGCCCGAGGCGATCGCTGCCACCGGGCTACCGTCGCTCCGCCGCGCGGGTGCAGAGCCCGGCGGCGGTGGTGGTTTTCATGACGGTCAGCGGGCTGCTGCAGGCGGTCTACTGGATCCGCCAGGGCGGTGACTTCATGCACGGCCGGGTGCTGCTGGTGCCGCTGTTCTGTGTGTTGGCTCCGGTGGCAGTCGTCCCGGTGGTACTGCCCGACCGGGCACGGCGGGGCGAGGAGGCCGGTTACCTGCTCAGCGGTGCGATCGGCCTGCTGTGGCTGGCGGTGGCCGGTTGGTCGGTGTGGGCGGCCAATTCACCGGGCATGGGCGCTGACGCCACCCGGGTCACCTACTCCGGGATCGTCGACGAACGCCGCTTCTATGCCCAGGCCACCGGTCAGGCACATCCGCTGACCGCCGCCGACTACCTCGGCTATCCGCGGATGCGTGCCGCGCTGATCACGATCGCCAACACTCCGGCCGGTGCGCTGTTGTTGCCGTCGGGCAACTACGACCAGTGGGACGTCGTTCCGGCGATCCCGGTGCCGGTCACCCCCGGAACTCCGCCCGCCCCGGACGCGTCCGGGCCGCACACGGTGTTCTTCACCAACCTGGGCATGCTCGGCATGAACGTCGGGCTCAACGTCCGGGTGCTGGACCAGATCGGACTGGCCAACCCGATCGCGGCGCACACCGAGCGCCTGCAGCACGGCCGGATCGGCCACGACAAGGACTTGTTCCGGGACTGGGTGGTCGCCGACGGTCCGTGGGTGAAGTGGTACCCGGGTATTCCGGCCTACCTGGACCAGGACTGGGTCGCCCAGGCCGAAGCCGCGCTGGCGTGCCCCGACACGACGGCGGTGCTGAACTCCGTGCGCGCGCCGATGGGCCCGCGCCGGTTCCTGTCCAACCTGATGCACTCGGCGGGATTCACCGAATACCGGATCGACCGGGTGCCGCGCAACGAGCTGATCCGGTGCGGCCTGGATGTCCCGGAGCCGACCCGCCCGCCCTACACCGGGCTGCCCGCCGAAGGTCCGTGACGCGCCCCGGCGGCCCGGAAATCGTTGCACGGCACGACGGCCGGGCAACTGTGACCGACATCATCGGTGAAATTCGGCAGTAATCGTGCGCGCCGGGTCTCACCGGCTGGAATGCGTCGGCGAGCGCAGTCCGCCGAGGGCCACGGTCTGCGGTATCGAGCCTGTTCGCCCGCTGATCACTGAATTGTTACGACATCGACGCTCGATCGATGTGGTTCACTACACCGGCACTGCGGCGCCATGGCGCGCAGCCCGGAGGACCTCGGTAGGTCCCCGGAGAAATCATCGGATCCGAGCGGATCGGAGAAAATTCAGAAAATGAGGGAAATCAACGATGAAGCTGGTTAACAGGCTGTCCCAGACGGCGGCGACGATGCCGCGCCGGTTCATGGTCGCCGCGGCGGGCGCGGCCCTGCTGTCTGGTCTGATCGGTGCCGCGGGTGGCACGGCGCCCGCGGAAGCGTTCTCGCGACCGGGTCTGCCCGTCGAGTACCTG
>JBDTKT010000082.1:0-7868 GCA_039935195.1 Mycobacterium sp. | reverse complement strand
ACCGCGGCGGGCCGAGGCAACCGGGTTCACCATCACCTCGTCGACGCCGAATTGCGCGGCCAACGCCCGCAGTTGCTCGGCTGCCTGCGCAGGTGTGCCCAGCACGGCGCGGCGCAGCCCGCTGTCGACGATGTGCTGCTGGGCCGACGGAAGTTCGATCGCCTGCGCGTCTTCCACCAGGTCCAGCGCGGCCAACCGCTCACCGGTGCGCAGCCGTGCCATCATCTGCAGGTTGGGCAGCATCAACGCTGTTGCCTCGGAACGGCTTTCGGCGACCACCACGTTCACCGTCAAAAACGTGGTCGGCGCGCGGCAGACGGTGCTCGCCACGAAGTGTTCCCGGTAGAACGCCAGCGCCTCCGCGGTGCCCTTCCCGGAGAAGTGGTGGGCGAACACGTACGGCAGCCCCTTGGCTGCGGCCAACTGCGCCGAGTACATCGAGGACCCCAGCAGCCACAGCTGCGGCTCGCTCGCCGCAGCCGGGGTGGCCCGCAATTGGTAGTCGCCGGTTCGCAACGTCACCCGGGCACCGGCCGGACTCATGAATGCCGCCACGTCGTCCAGGTAGTCGGGGAAGTTGTCGATGTCGCGCTCATCGCGGCCGGCCGGTCCGCGCAGCGCCCACGCCGTCACCGGGTCCGAACCGGGTGCCCGGCCGATACCCAGGTCGATGCGGCCGGGCGCGGCGGCCTCCAGCAGCGCGAATTGCTCGGCCACCGCCAGCGGTGCGTGGTTGGGCAGCATCACCCCGCCCGAACCGAGCCGGACCTGCGAGGTTTGCGCCGCCAGGTAGGCGATCAGCACCGGCGGGCTGGTGGCGCCCACCGACGGCATGTTGTGGTGTTCGGCGATCCAGTACCGGGTGAAGCCGAGCCGGTCGGCGGTCTGCGCCAGCCGCACGGTGGCAGCCAGCGCGTCGGCGCTGGTCTGGTCGGTGCGAACCGGGACGAGGTCGAGCACGGAAAGATGCACCCCGTGGTCAACGCCGGACACCCGGTGTGCCTTCCCAGCAGGTCAGCGGGATCAGATCCCGGCCAGGCGCCGGGCATCGGTGAACACCGCGTCCAGCATCGCCGGTGTTAGCCGGCCGGTGAACATGTTCTGCTGGCTGGGGTGAAAACACCCGAGTACCCGCAGCCCCGAACTCAGGTCGGCGACCGCGCCGTGACCGAACTTCGGTTTGGGTTTGGGCACCTGGTCGGCAACCAGCCGCAGCGCGATCTGCCAGGCGAAGCCACCCAGCGGGACGATCACCCGCACGTGCTGCGAGATCAGCCGCCACTCAGCATCCAGCCACGGCGCGCAGGTATTACGCTCGACCGTCGTCGGTGAGTTGTCCGGCGGTGCGCAGCGTACCGGGGCGATGATCCGAACGTGCTTGGTCCGCAGCCCGTCTGCGGCGTCCACGCTGGTCGGCTGGCTGACCAGATCGGCGCGATGCAGCGCGGCGAAGAGCTGGTCGCCGGACCGGTCGCCGGTGAACATCCGCCCGGTCCGATTAGCGCCGTTCGCGGCGGGCGCCAGCCCGACGATCACGATCCGCGGCCGAAGCGACCCCCAGCTGGGCACGGGCCTCCCCCAGTACGGCTGGTCTGCGAACGCCCGCCGCTTGGTGACGGCGACATCTTCGCGCCAGGTAACCAGGCGTGGGCAGGCCCGGCACACGCTGACCAGGGCGTCGAGTTCGGCGATCGACTGCACCTGATCGGCCAGCTGCGCGACCTGGGCGGGATCGGCGGCTAGCGGGGTCTGGGACGTGGCCGGATCCCCCGGCCAGCCGGTACCGGGCGGCACCGGGGAATCGAACAGCTTGCCCGTGCGCGGATGGGGGTGCACCCAACCATCGTGCATGAAGCCAAGGGCGGCTGAAATACCAACCGTAAGATCCTCGATGTGGGAACCGATGTACTGGCCGAGTTGATCGCCGAACTACCGGACGGCATGGTGGTCACCGATCCCGCGATCATGGCGGGCTACCGCCAGGACCGCGCATGCGACCCAGGGGCCGGCGAACCGCTGGCGGTGGTACGGCCGCACCGCACCGAGGAAGTACAGACGGTGCTGCGCTGGGCCAGCCGCCATCACGTCCCGGTGGTCCCGCGCGGTGCCGGCACCGGCCTGTCCGGCGGGGCGACAGCCCTGGACGAGGGGATCGTGCTGTCGACGGAGAAGATGCGTGAGATCACCATCGACCCCCTCACCCATATCGCGGTGTGCCAGCCCGGACTACTCAACGTCGAAGTGAAGAAAGCGGCCGCCGAGCACGGGCTGTGGTACCCGCCAGACCCGTCATCGTTCGAGATCTGCAGCATCGGCGGCAACATCGCGACCAATGCCGGCGGGCTGTGCTGCGTGAAGTACGGCGTCACCACCGACTACGTGCTAGGCCTACAGGTGGTGCTGGCCGACGGCACCGCGGTACGACTCGGCGGACCGCGACTCAAGGATGTCGCCGGGCTGAGCCTGACCAAACTGTTCGTCGGCAGCGAAGGCACCCTGGGCGTCATTACCGAGGTGACGCTGCGCCTGATGCCGGCGCAGCACCCGTCCAGCGTGGTGGTGGCCACCTTCGCCTCGGTGCAGGCCGCGGCTGAAGCGGTGCTGAGCGTGACCACGCGGATTCGCCCGGCCATGTTGGAGTTCATGGACGCGGTGGCGATCAACGCCGTCGAGGACCACCTCCACATGGGCCTGGACCGCGAGGCCGCCGCCATGGTGCTGGGCGGCTCCGATGACCGCGGACAAGCCCGGGCCGACGACGCCGAGTTGATGTGCGCGGTGTTCGCCGAGCACGGCGCCAAGGAAGTGTTCGCCACCGACGATCCCGACGAGGGTGAACAGTTCGTCGCTGCCCGGCGGTTCGCCATCCCCGCGGTCGAGCGCACCGGTTCGCTGCTGCTGGAGGACGTGGGTGTTCCTGTGCCGGCGCTGGCCGACCTGATCAACGGTATCGAGGGGATCGCCGCCGAACACGAGCTGACCATCTCGGTGATCGCCCACGCCGGTGACGGCAACACGCATCCGCTGATCGTCTACGACCCCGCAGATGCGGCGATGGCCCGGCGCGCCGAGGTCGCCTTCGGCGAAATCATGGACCTGGCCATCGCACTGGGCGGCACCATCACCGGTGAGCACGGCGTCGGGCGGCTGAAACGGCCATGGCTGGCCGACCAACTCGGCCCGGACGCATTGGCGTTGAACCACCGGATCAAAACCGCGCTGGATCCCCTGGGCATTCTCAACCCCGGATCGGGGATCTGACCCTAGACAACCGTTGACAATCGTTCCGTCATGTCGTATTTATGAGACATGTCGACAATAGTGTCTCGTCCAATGTTTAAGCCGGGTACGGCCGAGACGTGGCCCAACCCGTACCCGATGTACACCGCGCTTCGGGAGTACGACCCGGTCCACCATGTGGTGCCGGACGGCAAACCGGATCAGGACTACTACGTGCTGTCCCGGCACGCCGACGTCTGGTCGGCGGCCGCCGACCATGAGACGTTCTCGTCGGCGAAGGGGCTGACGATCAACTACGGCGACCTGGAAGCCATTGGCCTGCAGGACAACCCGCCGATGGTGATGCAGGACCCGCCGGTACACACCCAGTTCCGCAAGCTGGTGGCGCGGGCCTTCACTCCGGCGCACGTGCAGCGACTGGAGCCGCAGGTACGCGAGTTCGCCGCTGAACGTATCGAGGGGTTGCGCTCGACGGGTGGCGGCGACATCGTCGCGGAGTTGTTCAAGCCGTTGCCGTCGCTGGTCGTTGCGCATTTCCTGGGGGTGCCCGAGGCGGACCGAGCTCAGTTCGACCGCTGGACCGAGGCGATCGTCGCGGCCACCACCACCGACGACGGTTTCGCCAGCGCCAGTGACGCGGTCATCGAGATGATGACCTACTTCACCGGCCTCGTCGAGCGGCGCCGCACCGACCCCGGGGAGGACATCATCTCCCACCTCGTGACCTCCGGGATGGGTGCCGACGGCGACACCGCCGGCCTGTTCTCGATCCTGGCGTTCGCGTTCACGATGGTCACGGGCGGCAACGACACCATGACCGGGATGCTGGGCGGCTCGACGCAACTGCTGCACCGGCACCCCGATCAGCGCCGACTGCTGGCGGACAACCCGGCACTGATCCATGACGCGATCGAAGAACTGCTGCGGATGACCTCGCCGGTGCAGGGGCTGTGCCGCACCGTCACCCACGACGTGACGATCGGTGACACAACGATCCCGGCCGGTCGCAGGGCATTGCTGCTCTACGCCTCGGCCAACCGCGACGAACGCCGGTTCGGTCCCGACGCCGCAGAACTCGACCTGAGACGCAAGCCGCACCAGATCCTCACCTTCGGCTACGGTGCCCACCACTGCATCGGCAACCAGGCGGCCCGCATGCAGGCTCAGGTGGCACTGGAGGAGTTGCTGGCCCGCTGCCCGGATTATGCGATCGACGAAGCCGGCATCACTTGGGCCGGCGGCAGTTACGTGCGCCGCCCACTGACGGTGCCGTTCACCGCGAATTCGTGATGGCGGGCAGCGGAGCGGGCCCGGCGTGGTTGGCCGATCAGCGCACCGAACTGGCGGCCGAGAAGATTCTCGACGCGGCTGAAGGACTGTTCGCCCAAGGTGACCCCGGCTCAGTGGGAATGCACGAGATCGCCCGGGCGGCAGGGTGTTCCCGCGCGACGCTGTACCGGTACTTCGAAAACCGCGAAACCCTCAACCGCGCCTACGTGCACCGGTGGGCCAGCCAGTTGCACGGCGAGTTGACGAGCCGGCTAGCTGATATCAGCGAACCGCGAGAACGCCTGGTTACCGGGATCAGCGAGTCAATCGCGCTGGTGCGGTCCAACCCGGCGCTGGCATCGTGGTTCGCCGAGACCCGGCCGCCGATCGGCGCGGCGATGGCCGAACGCTCCGAGCTGGTGACCGCGATCGTCGCGGCGTTCGTGGCCGACCTGGGCGCTGAGTCACCGGCCGCGGTCGAGCGCCGCGCCCGCTGGGTGGTGCGGGCGATGACGTCGCTGCTGATCTTCCCGGGCCGGGATGCCGCCGACGAGCTTGCGATGATCGAGGAGTTCGTGGTGCCGCTGGTGGCACCCCGTATCAAGCCCGCGGCTTCGCGCCGAGTGTGAAGCCGGTTTCACGCTCGGTTCCCGAAGGTGAAACTAGGTTCACGCTCGGCTGGGACGACCGCACCCGGGTGAAACGGTGTAGCAGCCAGGACACCGGAATCGTGACCACCAATGTGACCACGAACAGGTTGAGCATCGAGCCGGTGTAGACCGGGGAACGCAGGATCTCGACCATCACGACCTCCATCAGCACCAGGTGCACCAGGAAGATCTCGTAGGAGATCTCCCCCAACCACACCATCGGCCTGGCGGCCAGCAGTCGCGCGTACCAGCCCCGGTTGCCCAGCGCCAGTGGCGCCACCGCCAACGTGGCGATGACGGCGTAGAACACCGACTTGATCAGCGCCGTGGACAACCCGGTGGGTGAGGTGGTGGGTTCACCGGCGATCGGGGTGGCCACGATCAGGTAGCTGATCACCGCCAGCGGGATCGCCAGGAAGCCGTAGCAGCGCACCCGCATCGACTGCAGCACCGTCAGCATCATCCCGCCGACGAACCAGGCGAGGTAGGCCGGCGGCCAGATCCGGGCACCGCCGGGCATGAGGTGGGTGGCATGGACCAGGATCAGCCAGACCGGCGTGACCAATGCCACCGCAGCCAGCGCGATCAACAGTTGGATCGGCCGCGATCGCCGCCGAAACAGCCCCACCAGCAGGGCGTAGGCCAGGAGCGGCAGCACCAGATAGAAAGCGACCTCTACCGCCAGGCTCCACATCTGGGTGAGGCCCTGATGCAAATAACCCCCGTACGGGTAGGTGTTGCTGTAGATCTGCGTCAACGTGAGGTTGCGGAACAGTCCGATCCAGGTGTGGCCGGGGTTCGGCCCGTCGGTGCGGAAGTGATAGACCAGGTACGCCGCCAGCACCGTGACGAGGTAGGCGGGCATGATGCGCCGCACCCGATGCCAGGAATAGCGGCGCAGGGACGGCCACCCCGCACCGGTGATTGTGGCCTTGACCCACGGACGAAACAGCAGGAAGCCGGAGAGCACGAAGAAGATCGGTACCCCGATCTCCATGCGGGAGAAAAGCAGGCCCAAGTATCCGTGGCTGTACTTGCCGGTGGTGTAGGCCGCGTGGGTGGCAACGACCAGGATCGCTGCCACCGCGCGGATCCCGGTCAGCGAGGCGATCCGGTCTACATGCGCGACCTGTTCGGGCCCATCCTGGGCCACCCCACGTCGCGTGAGCGTCATTCCACCCGTTTCCGGTGCGGCCCGCCGTCGCCGCGACGGTGGACTTTACCGGCCGACCGGTCCTGGCGCAGGCCGATCAGCACACCCTGAATGCGAGTGTGCTCCAGCGCCTTGAGTGTTTTAGGTGACAGCTTGGCCGGCAACTCCACCAGTGAATGGTCTACCTGGATGCTGATATTGCCGAAGTCACTGCGGTGCAGGCCGCCCTCATTGGCCAGCGCCCCGACGATGGCCCCGGGGCTGACCTTGTGCCGCTTGCCGACCGCGATGCGGTACGTGGCGAAGCCTTCCTTCGGTCCGCCCTTGCGACCCGACGCCGGGTTGTGTTCTCCGCGCTCGGGCCGATCATGCGGCCGCCGCTCCCTGGCCGGCGGTTCCGGATTCAACAGGAACGCCTCGCCGTCACGAGATTGCAGTGCCAGCGCGGCGGCGATGTCGGCCATCGGCACGTTGTGTTCGCGGCTGTAGTCCTCCACCAGGCTGCGGAACAGATCGGTGCCGGCTGCACTGAGGTTGTCGGTGATGGAGTCGGCGAACTTGGCCACTCGCTGGGTGTTGACATCTTCGACAGTGGGTAGGGCTGATTCGGTGATCTTCTGCCGCGTCGCCTTCTCGATCGCCTTGAGCAGGTGGCGTTCCCGCGGGCTGATGAACAGCAGCGCATTACCGGAACGCCCGGCCCGCCCGGTGCGGCCGATGCGGTGCACGTAGCCCTCGGTGTCGTGCGGGATGTCGTAATTGACTACGTGTGAGATGCGCTCCACGTCCAGGCCGCGGGCAGCCACATCGGTGGCGACCAGAATGTCCAGGCTGCCCTTCTTCAACGCGCCGATCGTCCGCTCCCGCTGCGCCTGCGCGATATCGCCGTTGATGGCGGCCGCGGAAAAGCCCCGGGCACGCAGCTTTTCGGCGACCTCCTCGGTAGCCTGCTTGGTCCGAACGAACACGATCATCGCCTCGAACGACTCGACTTCGAGCACCCTGGTCAGCGCGTCCATCTTGCGCGGGCCGGCAACTTCGATGTAGCGCTGAGAAATGTTGTCGGCTGTGGCGGTCTTCGCCTCAACGGAAACTTCCACCGGATCGTGCAGGTACTTGGTGGTGATCCGCCGGATCGCCGACGGCATAGTCGCCGAGAACAGCGCCACCTGTTTGTATTCCGGGGTGCCGGACAGGATGCGTTCGACGTCTTCGGCGAAGCCCATCGCCAGCATCTCGTCGGCCTCGTCGAGCACCAGGTAGTCCAGGCGGGACAGGTCCAGGGTGCCGCGCTCCAGATGGTCGATGACCCGCCCGGGGGTGCCGACCACCACCTGTGCGCCGCGTCGCAGCCCGGCCAGTTGCACCGTGTACGACGAGCCGCCGTAGATCGGCAGCACGTTGACCCGCGGAAGGTGCGCGCCATAGCGGCCGAACGCCTCGGCGACCTGCAGCGCCAACTCGCGGGTCGGTGCCAGCACCAGCGCCTGGGTCACCTTGCTGGCGGTGTCGATCTTGGACAGGATCGGGATCGCGAACGCTGCGGTTTTGCCGGT
>JBDTKT010000081.1:0-7552 GCA_039935195.1 Mycobacterium sp. | reverse complement strand
GCGGGCGGCCAGCGCGCCGGCGACGGCGTCGACATCGCGGTGCGGGGTCACCACCACCCGCGCCCGGGACAGCCGGCAGGCGTCCACCAGCGATGCGTGGGAGTAGCGGTCGGACACCAGCAGCGCGTCCGGGCCCGACAGGCTGACGACGGCGCCGATGTTCGCCGCGTATCCCGAGGAGAACACCAGGCCGGCGGCAGCGCCGACGAAGTCGGCCAGTTGCTGCTCGAACTCCTGGTGCAGTTCGGTGTCGCCGGTGACCAGTCGCGATCCGGTGGCGCCGGCGCCCCATGTCCGCAGCGCCGCCACCCCGCCCTCGATGACCGCCGGGTGCCGGGACAGGCCCAGGTAGTCGTTGGAGGCCAGATCCACCACGGTGGACACCGGCGGGCGCGGGCGCAGCGACCGGCGCAATCCGGCTGACCGGCGCTGTCGTTCGACCTCGCCCAGCCAGCCCAGCGGGTCGGGAATCCCGTCCGCTTGCGGGGAGGTCTCGATCTCTGTGCCCGTCATCGGCCTAAAGCCTACGAGAGTCGGCACACCCGGCGGCTTCGACCATGGCGGCGGCGATCTGGCCGATCTCGCCGGTCGTGCAGATCAACGGCGGCATGGCGTAGATCAGATTCCGGAAGGGGCGCAGCCAGACACCGTGCCGCAGCGCTGCCGGAGTGGCGACGGCCAGGTTCACCGGGTGCTCGCATTCGATGACACCGATCGCACCGCACACCCGCACATCGGTCACTCCCGGCAGGGATCGGGCCGGCTCCAACCCGGCGCGCAGTTCGGCGCCGATCCGGGTGACCGTTGCGCGCCAGTCCTGGCCGAGCAGCAACTCCACGCTGGCCACCGACACCGCGCAGGCCAGCGGGTTGGCCATGAATGTGGGCCCGTGCATCAGCGCCCCGGCCTCGCCGGAGCTGATCTTGGCCGCGATCTCGGCGCCGCAGAGCGTGGCGGCCAAGCCCAGGTACCCGCCGGTGAGCGCCTTTCCCACGCACATGATGTCGGGGCTGACCCCGGCGTGGTCAGCGGCGAACAACTCGCCGGTGCGGCCGAATCCGGTGGCGATCTCGTCGAAGATCAGCAACACGTCGTGCCGGCGGGTGATGTCGCGCAGGTCGCTCAGGTAGCGCGGGTCATGGAAGCGCATGCCACCCGCCCCCTGCATCACGGGCTCGATGATCACCGCGGCGATCTCGTCGACGTGTTCGGTCAATTGAGCCTCAAACGCGGCGCTGTAGGCCGGGTCGTAGTCGCGGGGCACCTGTGCGGCGAAAATCTGCTCGGCCAGCGTGCCACGCCACAGGGTGTGCATGCCGCCGTCCGGATCGCAGACGCTCATCGTGGCGAACGTGTCCCCGTGGTAGCCGCCTCGCCAGGTCATCAGCCGGTACTTTCCGGGCCGGCCACGGCTGCGCCAGTACTGCAGCGCCATCTTGATCGCGACCTCGACCGCCACCGAACCGGAATCGCTGAAGAAGACGGTGTCCAGCCCGGGCGGGGTGATCTCCACCAGCAGTTGTGCCAGCCGGGCGGCAGGCTCATGGGTGAGGCCGCCGAACATGACGTGGTTCATCACACCCAACTGTGCGATCAACGCCGCGTCGAGCACCGGGTGGCCGTGTCCGTGGATTGCCGTCCACCACGAACTCATCGCGTCGAGTACCTCGACCGGTGTTTCATCCACGATCAGCGTCAGCCAGGCGCCTCGTGCGCCCACCGCCACCAGCGGTGCGGGCGCTCCGACGTCCGGTGCGGCCCCGATCGTGCTGTACGGGTGCCACAGGTGGGCGGCGTCGATGGCGCTGATCTGCTCGGGACTCCACGCGGGCATGAAGACACAGGGTAGTGCAGCCGCGAAGCCCGCTGCGCCGACGCGAAAACAGCCCACTCCCAGTGACCGCGAACACAACCAATGGGTGTACGTCATCTACCTCACACAATGTCGGTCACCCGCCGTCACCGTTCGGTCACAGGATGCCTAATTTCTCCTCCGTGGGCCGGGAAACCGGCTGGACGCCGGTAACCTCGAGTTACAGAAGTGAATGAAGTGATTGAAGTGACTGTCGTGTATACGGCGGTCGAGAGGGGGATTCGCATGAACCGCATTCGCACCGTCGCGATCGGGTTGGTGGCGTTGCTGGCACCGGCACTGGCAGGCTCCGGCCAGGCCAGCGCCGACCAGCGTGGAATATCGACCAACTCCGCGCAGGCCATCAACAACGTCGTCCAGCGCGCGCTCTCCCAGCAGGGAGTGCCCTTCGTCTACGGCGGCGGCAGCACATCCGGACCCACCACCGCGGCCCGCCCGAGTGCCGGCACCATCCCGGGGGCCCTCACCGCAGCCCCAAATACCGCGCTCTCCCCCGGCAGCTTCCTGGCACCCGGTCTAGAATTGACCCCGGCCGCCACCACCGTCGGATTCGACGCGTCGGGCCTGATCCAGTACGCGTTCGCCGGCGCCGGTATCAAGATGCCCCGCACCTCCGGCCAGCAGTGCAGCGTCGGGAGCAGAGTCCCGCCGGAGCAGGCTCGCGCCGGCGACCTGCTCTGCTACGGCCAGGGCGGGACCCAGAGCGTTGCGCTGTACCTCGGAAACGGCCAGATGATCGAGGGCACCAACCCCGTGGTCACCGTCTCCCCGGCGCGCACCTCGAACATGATGCCGTACCTGACGCGCGTCATCACCGGCTGATCGGGACCGCGCGGCGACATTCACAGCTAGCGGATTGCTCTCCGAACAGGGTGATTCGGTAGATTATCTATCGACCATGATTGCCCTGTCCCCACCCCGTCCTGCGCCTGCAGTCGTGCCGCAGCCCGCACCCAGTGCTGCGCTGGGGACCCGCAAATCCGGCTTCTACCGTCACGACCTCGACGGGCTGCGCGGTGTCGCGATCGCGCTGGTCGCCATATTCCATATCTGGTTCGGTCGGGTATCCGGCGGCGTGGACGTGTTCCTGGCGCTGTCCGGCTTCTTCTTCGGCGGCAAGCTGCTGCGGGTCGCGCTCAACCCGAAGTCGTCGCTGTCACCGGTGCCCGACGTGATCCGACTGGTTCGGCGTCTGCTGCCGGCCCTGGTGGTGGTGCTGGCCGGCTGCGCGATACTGACCATCCTGGTCCAGCCGCAGACCCGCTGGGAGGCCTTCGCCGACCAGAGCTTGGCAAGCCTGGGCTACTACCAGAACTGGGAGTTGGCCAGCACCGCTGCCGATTACCTGCGCGCCGGTGAAGCGGTCAGCCCACTGCAGCACATCTGGTCGATGTCGGTGCAGGGCCAGTTCTACATCAGCTTTCTGGCGCTGATCTTCGGCTTCGCTTTCCTGTTCCGGTGGTTGTTCGGAAGAAGGCTGCGGAGCGCGTTCGTGGTGCTGCTCACCGCGCTGACCATAGCGTCGTTCGTCTACGCGATATTCGCGCACCAGGCCAACCAGGCCCTGGCCTACTACGACAGCTTCGCCCGGGCCTGGGAGCTGCTGATCGGCGCGCTCGCCGGGGCGCTGGTGCCCTACGTCCGGTGGCCACTGTGGCTGCGGGCCGTCGTCGCCACCGTCGCGCTGGCGGCGATCCTGAGCTGCGGGGCGCTGATCGAGGGCGTCCGGGAATTCCCCGGCCCGTGGGCGCTGGTGCCTGTTGGCGCGACGGTGCTGTTCATTCTGGCCGGGGCCAACCGGTACGCACACCCGAGCACTACGGCGAAAATGCCCTGGCCCAACCGGGTGCTGGCCCTGGGCCCGCTGGTGACACTGGGTGCGATGGCCTATTCGCTGTACCTGTGGCATTGGCCGCTGCTGATTTTCTGGCTGTCCTACACCGGACACCGGCACGCCACCATCGCCGAGGGCACTGCGATCCTGCTGGTGTCCGGGGTGCTGGCCTACCTGACCACCCGGCTCGTCGAGGACCCGCTGCGCTACCGCGCACCGGCCGGCCCGGGGCCGACCCCGGTGCTGACGATCCCCTGGCGGACGCCGTCGGCCGGTTGGTGGCGCCGACCGACGATGGCGCTCGGGTCGACGGTGGTGCTGCTCGGGGTGGCGTTGACCGCGACGTCGTTCACCTGGCGGGAGCACGTCACCGTGCAGCGGGCTGACGGCAAGGAACTGGTCGGCCTCAGCTCGCAGGACTACCCGGGCGCCCGCGCACTGACCAAGCACACGAGGGTGCCCAAACTGCGGATGCGCCCCACCATCTTGGAGGCCAAGAAAGACCTCCCGCCGTCCACCGCAGACGGCTGCATCAGCAACTTCTCCAACGCCGCACTGCTCAACTGCGACTACGGCGACACCGAAGCCACCCGGACCATCGCGCTGGCCGGCGGCTCGCATGCCGAACATTGGCTCACCGCGCTGGACATGCT
The DNA here is from genome assembly GCA_039935195.1 of Mycobacterium sp. Taxonomy (GTDB): domain Bacteria; phylum Actinomycetota; class Actinomycetes; order Mycobacteriales; family Mycobacteriaceae; genus Mycobacterium. The sequence continues at coordinate 3,192 of JBDTKT010000081.1, read as the reverse complement.
CGGCCGCAAGTACCACTTCAAGGTGGTGACCTACCTCAAGATGGGCTGCCCGCTGTCCACCGAGGAAGTGCCGCTGATCATGGGCAACAACGCCCCGTATCCGCAGTGCCACGCCTGGGTGGGCAAGGCCATGGACAAGCTGATCGCCGATCACCCGGACTATGTGTTCACCACCGCCACCCGGCCGTGGAACATCAAACCCGGTGACGTGATGCCGGCCAGCTACGTCGGCATTTGGAAGAGGCTGTCCGAGAACCACATTCCGATCCTCGGCATGCGGGACACCCCCTGGCTCGTCCGCGACGGCAGCCCGTTCGAGCCCGCGGACTGCCTAGCGTCCGGCGGCGACGCGTTGTCGTGCGGAATGAAGCGCGCCGATGTCCTCGCGGACCACAACCCCACCCTGGACTTTGTCAAAGAGTTCCCGTTGCTCAAGCCGCTGGACATGTCCGACGCCCTGTGCCGTGCTGACCTCTGTCGAGCGGTGGAGGGAAATGTGCTGATCTACCACGACTCGCACCACCTGTCCGCCACCTATATGCGCACCATGACCGGTGAACTCAGCAGACAGATCGGCGCAGCCACCGCCTGGTGGTGACGTCATACCCCTACAGCAGGTAGCGGTACGCCGCTGAACCCGGCTCCAGGGGTTCGACGTGAAGCTCCGAGGCATGCATTCGGGCCAGCAGCCCGTCCCGGTCGGCCGCCGAACCGAGCTGGACGCCGACCAACGCCTCACCGGTCTCCCGGTTGTTGCGCTTGACGTAGTCGAACAGGGTGATGTCGTCGGTGGGTCCGAGCACCTCGTCGAGGAACCGGCGCAACGCACCGGGCGCCTGCGGGAAGTCGACCAGGAAATAGTGTTTGAGGCCCAGATGCACCAGCGAACGCTCCAGCACCTCCCCGTAGCGGGAGACGTCATTATTGCCGCCGGAGATCAGACACACCACCGTGGACCCCGGCTCGATGTCGCTGGCCAGCAGACCTGCCACCGACAACGCCCCAGCCGGCTCGGCGACGATGCCTTCGTTCTGATAAAGGTCGAGCATCGCGGTACACACCGCGCCCTCGTCGACGGCGGTGATCGACACCATGTCGCCCGCAGCGGCCAACACCGCGTACGTCAGCGCTCCGGCCCGTTTGACGGCGGCACCGTCGACGAACTGGTCGACGTGGTCCAGCGTCACCAACTCGCCCGCCACCAGCGCAGCCAGCATCGAGGCGGCACCGGCCGGTTCCACCCCCAGCACCGAGGTGTTCGCGGTCCGCTCGGCCAGATAGGTGGTGATGCCCGCGATGCAGCCGCCCCCGCCGACCGGGACGATTACCAGATCCGGTGCTGTGTTGAGCTGGCCGAGTTGGTCGAGCAGTTCGACGGCGATCGTGCCCTGTCCGGCGATGGTGCGCAGGTCGTCGTACGGCGGCACCAGCGTGGCTCCGGTGCGTGCGACGTCGGCCAGCGCCGCCTCTGCCGCCAGGTCGTAGGTGGCCCCGCCGACGATCAGTTCGATGAACTCCCCACCGTGGTAGCGGATCCGGTCCCGCTTCTGCTTGGGTGTCTTGGCCGGCACGTAGACGCGGCCGTGGATGCCCAGCAACCTGCACGCGTAGGCGAAGCCCTGGGCGTGGTTTCCCGCCGACGCGCACACCACGCCGGCGGCGACCTCAACCGCGGAGAGCTGCACCATCAGGTTGTAGGCGCCGCGCAGCTTGTAGGACCGCACGGCCTGCAGGTCTTCGCGTTTGAGGTAGACCGTCGCGCCGGTGATCTCCGAGAGTCGGTCGCTGCGCTGCAGTGGGGTGGGTATGACCACCCCGGCGATCCGGCCGGCCGCCGCGTCAACATCGGCGGCGGTCACCGGCGCGGGATTTCGGCCACTCTGGTTCTGGCGCGGTTCGGCGGACACCGGAATTATGGTGCCACCCACCACGCGGTTCATCCCACCGGGGTGAGTACGAACACCGGAATCTGCCGGTCGGTCTTGGTCTGATAGTTCGCGTAGTCCGGCCAGGCCGCGACGGCTCGCTCCCACCAGGCCGCCTTCTCGTCGTCGAAAACCTCCCGCGCGTCGTAGTCGCCGGTGACCGTGCCGTCCTGCAACTCCACCCGCGGGTGCTTCTTGACGTTGAAGTACCAGACCGGATTTTTGGGCTGCCCGCCCATCGATGCGACGACCGCGTACTCGCCATCGTGTTCCACCCGCATCAACGGGGTTTTGCGAAGTTTGCCGGTCTTGGCTCCGATAGTGCTCAGCAGGATGACCGGCTTGCCCTTCATCACCGCACCCTCGGTGCCGCCGGACGCCATGTACTGCTCGGCGTTCTCCCGAGCCCAATCCAAGGTGCTGGGTGCATATTCTCCAGAAAGTGGCATACCCGCGAGCCTAACCCCGGCCGCTCCGCATCACGACGGGTCGGGTGCCGGGCGGTCGTAGATCAAAACGTCACCGTCAACGCGTGCCTCCGCGGTGGGCCGGTGCTCCCGCAGTTTCCCGTCGTGCATGAGATGACGCACATCGACGGCACGTGCCAGCGTGAGATAGTCGGCGATCAGCTTGCGGTGACAGCGCCACCACACCGTTTCGGCGCACATCACCGCGATCTGCTGCTCGGCTGCGGTTGCCAGCAGTTCGTCCACCGCGCCGCGGAACTCCGGCGTGCGCATGTACCCCGCGTAGGACCGAAACGATTCGTTGCGCAGTCCGACATCGGGGCTCTCGCCTTTGACCCGGCGCCAGCCGCCCAGTCGCGGCTCCCACTGGTAGTCAATGCCCGCATCCGGCAGCCAGAGCGCCATGGCATCACGGGCGGTCTCGGGATTGTGCCGGCTGCCGGGAGCGGTGCGCACATCGACGAGTCGCTGCACACCGGCGCCCCGCAGCAGTGCTGTGATCTCGGCTGCGTCGGCGGTCCCGTGCCCGAAGGTGAAGACCGTTAGCGGCCGGCTTGGCACGGAAGACCCGGTCACCCTGACGACGCCGCCGGCGCGGCTTCGGCCAGTGCGGCCGGGTGCACGTCAGTCCCGGGTTCGGCCGCGTAGAGCCCTTCGATCTCAGCGGCGTACTTCGCGAAGATCGGGCGGCGTTTCAGCTTCATCGTCAGCGTCACCTCGTCACCGCCCGGCTCCCACACCGTGGGCAGCACCCGGAAGCGTTTGATCTGCTCCACCCGGGACAGCTTGGCGTTGCCGTC
>JBDTKT010000080.1:0-6338 GCA_039935195.1 Mycobacterium sp. | reverse complement strand
GTGGAATGATTTTCACCGACTACCCGGGTCGGCGTCAGCTCGTAGGCGAACCGAACCCGCGGCTGGTGAATCGGAGCCGAAGCATCACCGAGTTTGGCCAGGATCTCCAGCTTCTGCCGGGTGAAGGTGTCGCGCACGGTTGCCAGATCGTTGCGCACCCGGGCGTGGTCTTCGGCGTCAAGCACCACGTCGGCAGCCTGGGTCAGGCCGACCAACTCCGGCAGCGTGAATGCGGAAGCGATCGGGCCGCGCCGGGCGGCGATCACCACCTCCCTGATGCGGGAGTCGCGCAGTACCGCCAGTGCGTGATCGGCGATGTCGGTTCCGGCCAGCTTGTCCGGGTCGCTGGTCAAGATGCGCGCCACGTCGAGGGCCACGTTGCCGTTGCCGACGATCACCGCCCGCTCATGGCTCAGGTCGACCGGCAGGCCGGCGAAGTCGGGATGTCCGTTGATCCAGCCGACCAACTCGGTTGCAGTGCCGGTGCCGGGCATACCCATGCCGTCGATCTCCAGCCGACGGTCGTGCATGGCGCCCGAGGCGTACAGCACGGCGTGGTGGTATTCCAGCAGGTCGGCGTGGCTCAGGTGTTTGCCGACCTCGACGTTGAGAAAGAAGTTGAAACCGCGCCGCCACGAGATCTCGTCGAACAGTCGGGTGACCAGCTTGGTGTGCTGGTGGTCCGGGGCGACCCCGGCGCGCACCAGTCCGTAGGGCGTGGGCAGCTTCTCGAACATGTTGACCAGCACGCCGGGCTGGGTCAGCAACTCGTCGGCGGCGTACATCGCCGCTGGGCCGGAGCCGACGATCGCCACCGTCAGCGGGTACTTGCCGCGCTGGTGCAGTTCGGCGGCCGGCAGCACCGGGGCCAGCTTCGAAGTCGGCGGCAGCTTCTCTCCGGCGGGCCGTTTCGGGTAGTACGACTTGTTGATCTCGATGAACGGCAGCTGCTCGAGGGGCAGCTGCGTGTCCGGGAAAATCGCGTCGACCGGGCACGCGCGCACGCACGCGCCGCAGTCCACGCAGGACTCCGGGTCGATGTAGAGCATCTCTGTGGTAGCGAAGTCCGGTTCGTCCGGACTCGGGTGGATGCAGTAGACCGGACAGGCGAAGACACACGACGCGTCGTTACAACACGCCTGGCTGATGACGTGCGGCATGAATTGAGGCTCGCCTGTCTATGCAGCTGGGACGGCAGTCAGGTGGGCCCGTTGCGGCTCGGCCCGGTACCGCGATGGGGCACCGCCGATCCTGCAGATCCGCCACACCAGCTTGGCAACCGGGTTCACCAGCCCGGTGTCGTGGCAGAGCATCCGCACGTCGGCGAACATGTCGGTCAACATCCGCCGCGCATCGGGCGACCCGAAGAACACGTCCTTACGCACCGACCGCGGGATGTCGAATTCGCGCCAGAAGGCTCGCGGCGGCACGACGATGGCCGAACACAGAATCCGCATGGTGATCGGCACGAAGATCGACAGCCCGAACCGCTTGCGGCGCGGCAGTTGCGGGACGCGCTTGTTCAGGTATTCGTGGGCAAACGAAATGTGCCGCGCCTCCTCGGCCACGTGAATGGCGATCACGCGTTCCATGATCGGGTGTAGGGCCTTACCCTCTCGCAGGATGCTCTTCTGGAGGTGGTCGATAGGCTCCTCGCCGGCAAGGATGCCGAACCAGAACGGGATCGGCAGCGGGCCGGCGGCCAGCGGGATGAACGTCGCCAACCACTTGAGCAGTCGTGGCATGCCGGGCACGTCGGTGCCGATGTGGTTCACCATCTCCTGGAACATCAGGGTGTGGTTGCACTCTTCGATCGACTCGTGCAGGCAGTAGCGGTATTCGGCTGAGCCGTTGGGCAGCCAGAACGCATAGTTGAGCAGGCCGCGGATCAGGATGGATTCGAAGTGCAGTCCCACCTTGGCGACGTTGGCCTGGCGCCACATGCCGATCTCGATCTGGCGTTCCTGCGACTGCGCCTGATACCAGGGGTGCTTACCCAGTGGGTCACTGCCCGGCAGAATCCAGCGCGGGTCATTCGCGGTTACCGCGAACTCCGGGGATTTCCAGTCGATGTCGGTGTAGGGGCTGAAGTTCCGTCGCACCGACCCCTCCGACAGGGTGGTGAGCATGTCGACATACCGCGTGTCGTCAGAGACTTCCATATTGGCTCGCCAACGGCGCATGATGCCGGTCCGAGCTGTCTTCTGAGCCATTGGCGACTGAACCATTGGAGATACCTCCGCTGAAGTTTACATTTCAACCATTTATGTCCATACGGTACCGCAGGTACCGCCAACTAGTCCATAGTCCGAGCGGACACTGTGACCGCAACGACGACGTCGATGCTCACGTGACCTGCTTCACAATAATCCAGTGGTGACGGCCCGCGTCGGCGGCTGTCTACGCTAGAGACCATGTCTGAGCAGCTTGAGATCCCGAAGTCGATCAAACCCGCGGACGGACGGTTCGGTTGCGGACCGTCGAAGGTCCGTCCGGAGCAACTGCAGGCGCTGGTAACCGCCGCCGGACTGTTCGGCACTTCGCACCGGCAGGCACCGGTCAAAGACCTGGTCGGCCGCGTCCGCAGCGGATTACGCGACTACTTTTCGGTGCCCGACGGCTATGAGGTGATCCTCGGCAACGGCGGCGCCACCGCGTTCTGGGACGCCGCGGCATTCGGACTGATCGAGGCGCGGTCGCTGCACCTGACCTACGGCGAGTTCAGCGCGAAGTTCGCCTCGGCGGTGAAGAAGAACCCCTTCGTCGGCGACCCGATCATCATCACCGCCGATCCGGGCCGTGCACCGGAGCCGAAGTCGGACCCGTCCGTCGACGTCATCGCCTGGGCGCACAACGAGACCTCGACCGGGGTGTCGGTGCCGGTGCGCCGGCCCGACGGCGCCGGCGACGCACTGGTCGTCATCGACGCCACCTCCGGCGCCGGCGGCCTGCCGGTCGACATCGCCGAGACCGACGCCTACTACTTCGCGCCGCAAAAGAACTTCGCCTCCGACGGCGGGCTGTGGCTGGCCATCGTCAGCCCGGCCGGATTGGCGCGGATCGAGTCGATCGCCGCCTCCGGACGCTGGGTGCCGGACTTCCTATCGCTGCCGATCGCGGTGGAAAACAGCCTCAAGAACCAGACCTACAACACCCCGGCGATCGCCACCCTGGTGCTGCTGGCCGAGCAACTGGACTGGCTGCTGGCCAACGGCGGGCTGGACTGGGCGGTCAAGCGCACCGCGGACTCGGCGCGGCGGCTGTACTCATGGGCGGAGGAGCGCTCGTTCACCACCCCGTTCGTCGCCGATCCCGCGCTGCGCTCGGCGGTGGTCGGCACCATTGACTTCACCGACGCGGTGGATGCGGCGGCGGTCGCCAAGGTGCTGCGGGCAAACGGCATCGTCGACACCGAGCCCTACCGCAAGCTCGGCCGCAACCAGCTGCGGGTCGCGATGTTCCCCGCGGTGGAGCCCGACGACGTCAGCGCCCTCACCGAATGCATCGACTGGGTGGTGGAGAGGCTCTGAGCCGGTCGGCGTGTCGGTGAGGTAACGGTCCGATAACGCACTAAAGTCCCCATCAAACGGGCCTGGCACAGCAGCCCGGAGGAGGTCCGGCATGCGGGAATTCACGGTCATCGGCCTCGACGTCGATGGCAAACACCTCATCTGCGAAGGCGTCTGCAGCGACGGCGATCCCGCCGACAGGTTCCGGTTGCAGATCGACGACCGACTGCGCAGCGCAGTGCGTGACGAGGGCGCGCGGGTCGGCCAGACTCAAGTCGACACCGGAGCCATTACACTGCGCCCCAAGGACATCCAGTCTCGGATCCGCGCTGGGGCATCAGTCGAGCAGGTGGCCGCCGCGGCAGGTGTGGATGTCGCCAAGGTAGAACGGTTCGCCCACCCGGTACTGCTGGAGCGGTCCCGGGTCGCAGAACTGGCCGCGGTGGCCCACCCGGTGCTCGGTGACGGGCCAGCGGTGTTGACCCTGTTGGAGGTGATCACCAGCGCCCTGATCGCCCGGGGGCTGAATCCCGACCACAGCAGTTGGGACGCCTGGCGCAACGAGGACAGCCGCTGGACGGTGCAGCTGGCTTGGAGGGCGGGTCGCTCCGACAACTTCGCGCACTTCCGTTTCGCTCCGGGCGCGCACGGCGGAACGGTGACCGCCGTCGATGACCCCGCGATGGAGCTGATCAACCCCGCATTCGACCGGCCGCTGCGGCCGGTTGCCCCGGTGGCCCAACTCGACTTCGACGGTCTCGAGCTCGAACTCGAGACCGCGCCGCTGGTCGACGAGGCGCCGGCCCACCAGCGCACGTCAGCCCGTGCCCGCCGCGCCAAGCCGCCGGTTCCGGGTTGGGAGGACGTGCTGCTGGGGGTGCGTTCCAGCGGCCAGCGCTAACGACCACCGAACGCCAACGCGAGCAGCGTCAGCCACGCCCCGGCCACGCCCACTCCGGCGCCCAGAAGGAACCAACGCAGCACCGGGGTGCGCCGCCACCCCCAGATCGTGGGCGCCAGCCCGCCGACGGCCACGAAGTTGAGCCCAACCGCCAGCATCGGATGCACCCGGGTCAACCCGAGGCTCAGCACCGCGATCGCGGTCCCGGCCACGGCCGCGACGAACGCCGCCACCGCCAAACCCGTTGCCCAGGGCGTGGAGTCACCGGTCACACCGGGAGCCTAATCCCCCGCTCGTAGAAGGCCAGCGCGGCGGCAGTGGCCACGTTGAGCGAGTCGGTCCCCCGCGACATCGGGATACGCACCCGCGTGTCACTGGCCCGCATCGCCAGGTGGGAGAGTCCTGGCCCCTCGGCGCCGACCAGCACCGCCACCCGCTGGTCGCGCGCCGCCGCCATCGCCTCCGGCAGCGAGCACGCCTGCGGGTCAGGGGTCATCGCCAGCAGCTGAAAGCCGCTTTCCCGCAACATCGGCAGCTCGGCCGGCCAGTCCGTCGCTCGCGCATAGGGCACCAGCAGCGCGTGGCCCATCGACACCCGCACCGCGCGCCGGTACAGCGGGTCGGCGCAGCCGCTGCCGAACACCACTGCATCCACGCCCAGCCCGGCGGCGTTGCGGAAGATCGACCCCAGGTTCTCGTGGTCGTTGACGCCCTCCAGCACCGCGATGGTGCGGACGCCGTCGAGCAGTTGCGCGACGGTCGGCTCCGGCACTCGCTGCGCGGCGGCCAGCACGCCACGGTTGAGATGAAAGCCGATCACCTGTGCCATCACGTCAGCGACCACCCGGTAGTACGGCACGTCACGGCCGGCCAGGTCGGTTGCCAGCTCACTGAGTCGGCGGTCGGTGCCCAACAGCGCTCGGGGCGTAAACCGCGACGCCAGCATGCGCTGCACCACCAGCACCCCCTCGGCAATCACCAAACCCTTGCCGGTGGGCAGATCCGGGCGCCGATCAACACTGTTCAGGTCGCGGAAGTCATCCAGCCGGGAATCATCCGGATCGGTGATGTCGACAACATTGGGGACGACATCCGGAACAACCTTGGCCACTGCGGGGACGTTACCGTCGACCGGCTAACGTCAACTGCGATGCCCACCGAACCCGCCCCCGAACCGCCTCCGCTGCCGGCGGCGCTGTTGCAGGTGTGGCCGGTCATCGCGGCCGGGGCGACCGGCTGGCTGGTTGCCACCGTCGGGGCGTTCACGGTGCCGGCGCTGGACACCTGGCGCCCGGTGACCGTCGCGGGGCTGGGGGTGAGCATCCTCGGCACCGGTATTTTTTTGTGGCAGCGCGACGCAGCGCGACGCGGTGCCCGAGGCGCTCAAACCGGACTGGAGCCGGCGAGCACCGCACAACAGGATTGACCACGAACACGGTTGGAAACCAACAGAATCACCAGGAGAACTCAATGACAGCTCCGCTGCTACAGGCAGAGATCGAAATCAACGCGCCGGTCGCGAACGTGTGGGACTTGATCTCGGACTTCCGCCGGATGCCACAGTGGAGCCCGCAGTGCCGGTGGATGAAGCCGCTCGGCCCGGTCCGCCCGGGTACCCGCACTATCAACATCAACCGCCGCGGCTACACATTCTGGCCCACGACCTCGGTGATCACCGAGGTCATCCCGCAGCAGAAGTTGGCGTTCCGGGTGCCCCTCAACGGCAGCGTGTGGAGCTACGAATTGCAAGCGACGGCCAGCGGCACCCGGGTGGTCGAGAGCCGGCACGCCGAGAACGGTGTGACCGCGGTGTCGAGCACGTTGACGAAGGCGTTCATGGGCGGGGTGCCGAGCTTTGAGCGTGAACTGGTCGATGGGATGAACGCCTCGCTGCGCAACATCAAGGCGGCTGCTGAGAACGGTTAGGG
>JBDTKT010000079.1:0-18935 GCA_039935195.1 Mycobacterium sp. | reverse complement strand
TGGGTGGTCGCCGCACGAGGGTGGCGTGCGGTGATCCATTCGGCGTGGTGGACCCACTCACTGCGCGGCGTGCTGCCCGAAGAGCTTGCCGGCGGGGTATACCACGCGCTCTACGGCACGCTGGTGCAGGCCGGAATAGCCGCCGTGCTGGCCGTGCCGCTGGGCTTCATGACCGCGGTGTATCTGGTGGAATACGGCACCGGTCGGTGGGCACGACTGACCACCTTCATGGTCGATGTGCTCGCCGGGGTTCCCTCGATCGTGGCGTCGTTGTTCGTCTTCACGCTGTGGATCGCCACCCTGGATTTCGAGCAGAGCGCGTTTGCGGTATCGCTGGCGTTGGTGCTGCTGATGTTGCCGATCGTGGTGCGATCCACTGAGGAGATGCTGCGCCTGGTCCCCGACGACCTGCGGGAAGCCAGCTACGCACTGGGCGTTGCGAAGTGGAAGACCATCGTCGCGGTCGTTGTCCCCACCGCAATGTCCGGCATCATCTCCGGGATCTTTCTGGCGGTCGCGCGGATCGTCGGCGAAACCGCTCCGGTCCTGGTCCTGGTGGGCTACAGCCGCTCGATCAACTACGACGTCTTCCACCACAACATGGCCTCGCTGCCGCTGCTGATCTACACCGAACTGGCCAACCCTGAAGCCGCCGGCTACACCCGGGTCTGGGGCGCTGCCCTGACCCTGATCATCGTGGTGGCAGTGACCAGCATGATCGCCGCGGCCACAACCCGGATGACGTCCATCCCAACGCGGTAACCCGGCGATCGGGGTTGTTACCGTAGCGATCAGCCGGCGGCCAGCGTCACGATCCTGTTGTTGCCGCGGTCGGCGATGTAGACGGTGCCGTCGTTGGCCACCGTCAGCTCCAGTGGCATGTTCAGTCCGGTAACCGGCAGCACGGTCTGGGTGTTGGACCCGGCCGCCAACTTCATCAACTTGTGGCTCTCGTGGTTGGTGACGTAGACGTTGCCGGCGTTGTCGAGCGCCACCCCCCATGGCGAGGACAAGCCGGTGAAGGGCAGCACGGTCTGGGTGTTGGACCCGGCCGCCAACTTCACCACCCGGTCGTTGTCGGTGTCGGTGACGTAGACGTTGCCGGCCGGGTCCACGGCGACGCCATCGGGGTTCTTCAGCCCGGTGAACGGCAGCACCGTCTGGGTGTTGGACCCGGCCACCACCTTCACCACCCGGTTGTTGCCCCGATCCGCGACATAGACGTCGCCGGTCCGATCCACCGCCAAACCCTCCGGGTAGTTGAGCCCGGTAAACGGTAACTCGGTCTGCAGGTTGGACCCGGCGTCCAACTTCACCACCCGATTGTTGAAGTCGGTGACATACACGACGCCGTCTTTATCGACCGCCACCCCCTGCGGCTCGTAAAGTCCGCTGAACGGCAGGACCGCCGGAGTGCTCGACCCGGGGGCCAGTTTCACCACATGGCCGTACATGCCCTGGTTGGTGACGTAGACGTTGCCCTCGTCGTCCAGGGTCACCCCGCCGGGAGAGAGCCGAAAGTTCAGGCCATCGATCGCCAACACAGCCTGCCCCGACGCCGCGTGAGAACCCGACGGGCGGCTGGCCGCGTATCCGGTCACACCGAGGCCGGTCAGGAGCAGCAGCACCGCCGCCGCGAGCAGAGCCCACTTGCGGTTGTGGCGCGGTCGGGTCGCCTGGGTAAACGACGCCGGACGCGGTGGGGCAGCCGGGGCCGACACTCTGGGCGCAGGGCCGCCATTGGCCACCTGCCTGGCCATCGTCTGCTCGTAGCCGATCGCATTCGCCGGCTGTGCGCCGGTCGCCGGTTGATATCCACCGGCGGCCATCCCACTCAAGGCGGTGGCCCGCTGGGCGGGCTGCTGGCCCTGCCGCAGAATCATCGCGGCCTGGTGCTGCTCGGCCGTGGTCAGCGCGTCGTGGGCGGAACGGGCCAGATCGCCGGCGCTGCTGTAGCGGTCCCGCGGGCTTTTGGCCATGCCCCTGGCGATCACCTGATCCAAGGCCAGCGGTACCACGCCCGGGCGCAGTTGGCTGGGCCGCGGCGGCGGCTCCATCAGGTGCGCGGCTATCAGTCGCTCGATGGTCTGGGCTCGATACGGGGGTAATCCGGTCAAGCACTCGTCCAGCACGCAGGCCAGCGAGTAGACGTCGGCGCGGTAGGTGACCTCATCGCCGCTGAACCGCTCCGGGGCCATGTAGTTGTAGGTTCCCACCGCGATTCCGGTCTGGGTCAGCCCCGGGGCTGACCCAGCACGGGCGATGCCGAAATCCACCAGATAGGCGAAATCGTCCGGGGTGACCAGGATGTTCTCCGGCTTGATGTCACGGTGGGTGACGCCGCTGGCGTGTGCGGCATCCAGCGCGGTTGCGATCTGGCCCACGATCGCCACCGCACGGGGTGGCGGCAGAGCTCCGTGACGCTTCAACAGTGCGGCTAGGTCGGTGCCGTCGATCAGGCGCATCTCCAGAAAGAACTGCCCATCGATCTCACCGTAATCGTGAATCGGCACCACGTGTGCTTCGGTCAGCCGGCCCGCCGCGTCCGCCTCGCGTTGCATTCGGGCGCGAAACTCCGGACTGCCGGACAATTGCGGCGAGATCAGCTTCACCGCGACCACCCGGTGCTTGCGGGTGTCCTCGGCCTCGTAGACCTCACCCATCCCGCCGCGGCCCACCAAACGCATCAGTTGGTAGGGACCGAACCGCGTGCCCGCCCGCGAAGCCAGCTGGCTACCGTTCACGATGTTCCCTTCACCCGGTCACGCGACTACGCCGACCGTGACCGGCCGCCGATCCTGACGTCTACGGCACCGGAGCGCTGGTGTCGAAAGTTAACAGAAGGTTACCAGCTGGTGTAATCAGTGCGCCTGAACTGGCAGCTGACCGCCGGTCAGGAGATGGCATCCACCGCCGTCTTCAGTTTCGATTGGAACGAGTCCGGGAGGGGTATGTAGCCGTACTGGTCGAGGCCTTCTTGGCCCGGCCCTATCGCGGCCTGCATGAACGCTCGCACCGCGGGGCCGGTCACCGCATCGGGGTACTTCGAGCAGACGATCTCATAGGTCACCAGCACGATCGGATACGCGCCGGCCTGCGTCGGCTTGTAAAACGACGATGTATCGACCACCAGGTCGTTACCCTCGCCGATCACCGTGGCCCCGGCGATCGTCTTCTCGACCGCATCGACGGTGATGGGCACCGGCGTCGGGCCTGCCGATGTGATGATCTGGGCCATATTCAGCTGGCGACCCACCGCATAGGACCATTCGTTATAGGTAATCGTCCCCGGCGTAGCCCGCAACAGCGAAGACGTGCCGTCGTTGCCCGCGGCACCGGTGCCGACGCCGCCGTTGAAGGTTTTGCCGGTGCCTTGGCTCCACGCGCCGTAGGAAGCCGTTTCGAGGTATTTCTGGAAGTTGTCGGTGGTCCCGGACTCGTCGCCGCGGAACACCACATGGATCGGATCGGGGGGCAGTTTGACACCCGTGTTGAGGGTCGTGATTGCCGGATCGTCCCAGCTGGTGATGGTCCCGTTGAAAATCTTTGCCGCGGTCGGCCCATCCAGGTTCAGCTCGCTGACGCCACTGACGTTGTAGGTGATCGCGATCGGGCCGAACACCGTCGGCAGGTGCCACGCCGGCGAACCACACCGCGCCGCGGCCCGCTGGGGTTCGCCGTTGGAGGGGTCCAACGGTGAATCGGAGCCGGCCAGGTCGGTCTGATTGCTGGTGAACCGGGCGACCCCGGTACCGGAGCCGTTGGCCCGGTAGTCCAGCGTGTACTCCGGGCAATTGCGGATGTAGGCGTAGACGAACTGTTCGATGGCGTGTGCCTGGGCGGTCGAACCGGCGGCCAGCAGTTTGTTCTTGCCGCCGCACTGCCCTGATGCCGACGCGGCGCCCGAGTCGGACGACGAAGATCCGCTGCCGCAGGCCGCCAACACCAGCACACCGACCACCAGCAGGCTCACTGCAGCCCCAACGCGGTTGAGCTTCACGGCACTCCTTGAAAGTTCGGGTTTGTGGACACATTACCGCTTCGTTGCTCAGCGGTCCGGATTGCCGATGTACCGGCAACCCTGCTCGACTCCCCCATGCCTACCGGCCCGGATCGGCCCGGACCGACTCAGCCGAAGCGCCCGGAGATGTAATCCTCGGTGGCTTTGCGGCTCGGGTTGGAGAAAATTTTCTCGGTGTCGTCGATCTCGATCAACCGGCCCGGTTTGCCGATGGCCTCCAGGTTGAAGAATGCCGTCTGGTCGCTCACCCGGGCGGCCTGCTGCATGTTGTGGGTGACGATCACGATGGTGTAGTCCTGCTTGAGCTTGGCGATCAACTCCTCGATCGCCATCGTCGAGATGGGGTCCAGCGCCGAGCACGGCTCGTCCATCAGCAGCACGTCGGGCTGCACCGCGATGGCCCGGGCGATGCATAACCGCTGTTGCTGTCCCCCGGACAGCCCGCCGCCCGGCTTATCCAGCCGGTCCTTGACCTCATTCCACAGGTTGGCGCCCCGCAATGAGTGCTCCACGGTCTCTTCGAGCACCCGCCGGTTGCGCACGCCCTGCAATTTCAGCCCGGCCACCACGTTGTTGCGGATCGACATCGTCGGGAATGGATTCGGCCGCTGGAACACCATGCCGATCGCCTTGCGCACCCCCACCGGGTCGATCCCGGCGCTGTAGATGTTCTCGCCGTCGAGCATCACCGTGCCCGCGACCCGGGCGCCCGGGATGACCTCGTGCATCCGGTTCAGCGTGCGCAACACCGTCGACTTACCGCAACCCGACGGACCGATAAACGCGGTCACGCTGCGCGGCGGCACCGACAGCGACACCTCGGCCACGGCGTGGAACGACCCGTAGTAGATGTTGACGTCGGCGAGGTCCAACCGTTTGGCCACTGGCCGACTCCTAGAATTTCTTGGGCGCAAAGATCCGCGCGCCCAGCCTAGCGACGATGTTCAACAAGGCGATCAGCAGGATCAACGTGAGTGCCGCACCCCATAGCCGATCGGAGGGAACCGCACTGGTACCCGCACCGGCCGACGTCTGGTCATACATCATCCCGGTCAAGGACCCCATGAAGCCGTCGAACATGTCAAAGTTCATCGCCTGCGAATAACCGACCAGAACCAGCAGCGGGGCCGTCTCGCCCATCACTCGGGCCAACGCCAACATGATCCCGGTGATGATCCCGGACAGCGCGGTCGGAATCACGATCCTGACAATGGTTTTCCATTTCGCCACCCCGAGCGCGTAGCTGGCTTCCCGCAGGTCCACCGGAACGATCCGGAACATTTCCTCGGCTGACCGTACGATCACCGGAATCATCAGCAGGACCAGCGACAACGCCACCGCGAACCCCGAGCGGTCGAAGCCCAGGGTAGCCACCCACATCGCATAGATGAACAGGGCGGCCACAATCGACGGAACCCCGGTGAGAATGTCCACCATGAAGGTGGCCAGCTTGCCCAGTCGGGTGCCGGCGCCGTACTCGACCAGATAGATCGCCACGAAGACCCCGATCGGGATCGAAATCGCCGAGCAGACCAGTCCTTGCGCGACGGTGCCGACAATCGCGTGGTAAACCCCGCCGCCGGGCGCGAACGCGGTCATCCCGGCTTGGGAATGTGTCCACCACACGCTGGAACCGACCATTTTCAACCCGTTGGACACCACCGTGTACAACACCCACACCAGCGGGATCAGCGTCAGCACCATCGACAGCGTGACCAGCACCGTCGCGGTCTTGTCGGCCACCCTGCGGCGCAGGCTGACGCCGGAGATTCTTCGGGGCTTGAGCGGCCGGTCCAACAGTGAGGTCATCGGTGGGCATTCCCGGTGATAGCGGCCCGCGCCAGGGCGTTGACCGCCAGGGTCAGCACGAACAGCACCAGACCGGCGGCGATATAGGCCCCGGCTTTGTATTGGTCGTTGAACTCCGAGGCGGTGGCGGCGATCTTGGTGGCGAAGGTGGAACCGCCGTCGAACAGCGACCACCCGAAGGCCTTCTGGGTAGCTCGCAGGATGATCAACAAGCCGACCGTCTCACCGAGCGCGCGGCCCAGACCCAGCATCGCCGCGCTGATGTAGCCGGAACGTCCGAACGGCAGCACCGCCATTTTGACCACCTCCCATCGGGTGGCACCCAGCGCGAGCGCGGCCTCGATGTGGCCTAGCGGCGCCTGCGCCAGCACCTCGCGGGTGACCGCGGTGATGATCGGCAGGATCATCACCGCCAGCACCAACCCGCCGGTGAAGATGGTGCCCCCGCCGGCCACTGACACGTTGCCGGTGGCAAACACGAACAGCCAGCCCAGGTGCTCGTTCAGCCATATCGCAATCGGCCGTAGCCGCGGCACCAGCACGTACACGCCCCATGCTCCGTAGATGATCGACGGCACCGCGGCGAGCAGGTCGACCATGTAAGCCAGCGGGCCGGCAGCCCGCCGCGGCGCGTACCCGGTCAGGTAGACCGCGACGCCGAGCGCCACCGGCATGGCCACAGCCAGTGCGAACATTGACACGAACACCGTCACCCGCAGCATTTCGGCGATCCCAAAGTGCATCGCCGAGGTGTCACTGGTGACCCAGTTCCCGCCGAAGGTGAAGAAGTTCTCCTGATTGCGCCGCAGTGCCGGTATCGCCCTCCACAGTAGGAATCCACCGATCGCGGCGATCACAACAATGATGAACACCCCGGAACCTTCCGCGACCAGCCGGAAGATCCGGTCTCCGGCGTGTCCCATGCCCTTACGCGACAGCTCGGACGGTGCCGATACCGGCTTTCGAACAGACGGATTGACTACCCTGCGCACCGCACGCCCCCTCGCGGCAGATCAACTACTGGATGGCATCGATCGCGGTGACCAGACGCCGCTTGAACTTCTCCGGCAGCGGAACGTATCCGGCCGCCGACAGGCCGTCCTCGCCGTCGTTGGCGGCCACCGCCAAAAACGACCGGACCGCCGCGGCGACATCCGGCCCATAACCCTTCGAACAGACGATCTCGTATGTCGCCAGCACCAGCGGGTAAGCGCCCGTAATGTTGGTGCGGTAGAGCGAGTCGAGGTTCAGCCGCAGATCATTGCTGCTCTGCGCGACGAACTGGGCGGATTCGATCGCCACGCGCACCGCGACATCGGTCACCGCAACCGCACCGTCGCCCGAGTCGAGCTGGGCGAATCGCATGCCGGCTTGATCGACGAAGCCCTTCTCGACGTAGCCGATCGCCCCCGGCGTGGTTCGCACAGCCTGGAGGACCCCGGCCGACTTCTGCCCGCCCTCGCCGACACCGCCCTGGAACTCACTGCCCGCACCCCTGGTCCAGCCCTGCGGTGCCGCCGCCGCCAGGTATTGCTGGAAGTTGTCGGTGGTGCCCGACGAGTCCGTCCGGTAGATCGGCGTGATCTCGGTGTCGGGCAACTTCGCACCGGGATTCAGCCGGGTGATAGCGGGGTCGTTCCAGTCGGTGATCGCACCGGTGAAGATCCCGGCCAGCACCGCACCGTTGAGCACCAGGGTGTCGACGTCATCGAGGTGGTAGGCCAACACGATCGGGCCGAACACCAGCGGCAGATGCCACGCCGGGTTTCCGTTGCAGCGTTTTTCGGCTTCGGCGACCTGCGTCGCGCTCAACGGCGAGTCCGACCCGGCGAAGTCGATGTGTCCGGCCACGAACTGTTGGCGGCCCGCGCCGGACCCGGTCGGGTTGTACGACAGGTTTTTTCCGCGGCAGAGCTTTCCCCACGTCTGGTTGAACAACGCGATCGCGTTCTGCTGGGAGGTCGACCCCTCGGAGGTCAGGGTGTTCTTGCCGGAGCAGTCGGTCGACGCGGGTGCGACCCCGCTAACACCCGCGCTGTTGAGGTTGTCGTCACTGCCGCACCCGGCCAGTGTCGCGCCGCCCACCACGGCGATCGCCAACAGCGTCGTAACGGCGGTGTTGCGCTTCACCGGCCTAGTCAACCACGGTCCGTTGCGGCGAATGCGGTGTCGACGCTGTGCACGGCAAACCCCAACTGCTGGTAGGTGCGCAGTGCAGCGGTGTTGTCGGACTCGACATAGAGCAGCACGACGGGTTGCTGCGCCCCGGCCAGTCGCTGGGCCAGCGAGGCGACACCGACCGACGTCAGGGCGCGGCCCAGACCGCGGCCCTGTGCGGCCGGGTCCACCCCGACGATGTACACCTCGCCCAGGCCCGGTTCGTCGAGGTGGATCTTGGTCCAGTGAAAACCCAACAGGGTCTCGGTGTCCCCCGGGGCATCGTTGAACGCCAGGAACAGTCCCTGGGGGTCGAACCACGGTTCGCGGCACCGCTCGGCCAAATCGGTCGCGGCCCAGCCACCCTGTTCGGGGTGCCACGCGAACGCGGCGTTGTTGACCCGCAGCAGTTCGGCGTCGTCGCCGGCACCCTCGTAGGTGCGGATACGCACCCCGGCCGGGATCGATGGCTCGGGTACTGCGCGCAGCGAGCGCCGCATCTGCAGCAGTTCGCGAACGGCGACCAGCCCCAGTGCGGCGGCGAGCGATCGGGCCGATATCGATGTGCCATGCGCCCAGAACTGGTTACGCGCAACGGTTCTCGTTAGGGCGGCGCGTGCCATCGCGGTACCGATGCCGCGCCTACGCGCCCGCGGATGCACCACCAGCTCGGCCATCGGCACGCAATCATCCTGCGGCACCGTCAGGTTGAGATACCCGACCAGCGCGCCAGCGGCGGTGGCGACAAGGTGCCCCGTACGCTCGCCGGCCAGTTCGCGCAGCACGTGCTCACCGACCGGAGCGGCGCCGTCCGCCGCAATCGCGGCGACAATCAGTTCCCGCACCTGCTGCTGTTCGCCGTCGGAGAGCGCCGCACGCCACTCCGGCGCAGTCACTGACCGGCCGGCGGATCGGCCGGCGGGTCAGGCAGCTTGTCGACCTCCGGTTCCACTGGGTCTTCCGGGCCTTCCGGGTCGCCGGAATCGTCGGAATCTTCGGAGGTGTCCGTCGACGGTTTGCGCCGCACCGGCCGGACTGCCTTGTAGCCGACGTTGCGCACCGTTCCGATCAGCGCCTCGTACTCCGGCCCGAGCTTGGCGCGCAGCCGCCGCACATGCACGTCGACCGTGCGGGTGCCGCCGAAGAAGTCGTATCCCCATACCTCCTGCAGCAACTGCGCCCGGGTGAAAACCCGCCCGACATGCAGCGTCAGGTACTTCAGCAGCTCGAACTCCTTGTAGGTCAGGTCCAGGGGACGCCCGCGCAACCGCGCGGTGTAGGTGCCCTCGTCGATGACCAGATCACCGAGGGTGATCTTGCCGGCGTTCTGGTCGGCGGCCGGGGCGCCCAAGCGCCCGACCAGCAACCGCAGCCGCGCGTCGATCTCGGCGGGACCGGTGTTCGGCAACAGGATTTCTTCGATACCCCATTCGGCGTTGACCACCACCAGACCGCCCTCGGTCACCACCGCCACCACCGGCACCGACCCCGTGGTGGCCTTCAGCAGCCGGCACAGCCCGCGAGCCGCCGCTAGGTCGTGGCGCGCATCGACGATCGTGACCTCCGCCGACCCGGCCTCCAGCAACGAGGACACCTCCGGCGCCGCCGTCCGAACGGTGTGTGCCAGCAGCGACAGCGACGGCAGCACCGCTTCGGGATGCAGGTCGGCGGTCAACATCAGTAGCTCCAACGAGACCCTCCAGCATCCCTGGGAAAGCTACCTTCCCCAGCCAGGTCACCTAACGATAGCGTGCGACCTGCCAGAATGACCGGGTGCGCAGGGTGCTTATCCGGATGTCCGCCGCGATGGCGGTGCTTGTCGTGGCAGCCGCGGGGATCGACTTCGGGACGAGCGTTTACGCCGAGTACCAGTTGTCCCGCGCGGTGCGCCGGGCCGCCGACCTCGGATCGGACCCGTTCGTGGCGATTCTCGGCTTCCCGTTCATCCTGCAGGCCAGCCGCGATCACTACGGCGAATTGGAGATCAAGGCCGGCGCCGTCGACCAGCCGATGATCGGCAAAGCCGTGTTGGAAGCCACCATGCACTCGGTCGGCCTTGCCGCCGCGTCATGGCAGTTCCGGCCGGACGCGAAGATCCCGGTCGGCAAGCTGGAGAGTCGCATCATCATCGATTCGGTGCACCTCGGCCGCTACCTGGGAATCCGCGACCTGATGGTGGAAGCACCGCCGGCTGAAACCAACGACGCCACCGGCGGCACCACCGAATCGGGAATCTCCGGCAGCCGCGGACTGGTGTTCACCGGCACGCCGAAGTCAGCGGGCTTCGCTCACCGGGTCAGCGTCGCGGTGGACCTGTCCACCGCCGGCAGCGACGGCAGCACGCTGGTGTTCACCCCCACCGGCATTCTGACCGGACCGGACACCGCCAACCAGGACGTTTCCGACGATCAGCGGGACGCGGTGCTGGCCGCGTTCCGCGGCAGGCTGCCCCGGCAGAAACTGCCGTTCGGGGTCGCCCCGACCAGTCAGGGCGCGCGTGGATCGGACGTCATCATCGAGGGCATCGCCGAGCAGTTAACGGTCACCCTCGAGGAATTCAGACAGTTGTGAGCATCATCGCAATCATTGCCGGGCTGACCTTCGCCGGCGTCGCCGGTTGGTTGCTGACGCGCCGCGCCGGGGTGCTGCACGAAACCGCCGCGGGTTCCGGTGCCACCCCCGGCCCGGACACCGCCAACCTCGGGCTCGCGCAGGACGGACCGACCGTCGTGCATTTCTCCGCGCCGTGGTGCGGTCCGTGCGCCGGCGTGCGGCGGGTCGTCGACCAGGTCTGCGCCGACCTCGGCGGAGTGGCACACGTGGAGATCGACCTGGATTCAAATCCGATTGCGGCACAACAATTTTCGGTATTATCTTTGCCCACCACGTTCATCTTCGACGCAAACGGACATCAGCGGTACCGGGCCACCGGTGTCCCGGCAGCCGCGGCGCTGCGGACGGCCCTGGAGCCCCTATTGGCTTGAGTTGGCCTGACCTGCCCATCATTGGGTAGGATGTGCGTCGTGTTCGCCCGCCTTGAGCTTGTGCTCACCAAACGCCGCGCAGTAGATCTGTGCCGCACCGCGGGTTGTTGCTGTTGCTGTTGCCGCTGTCGCTGAGTAGTCGCGTAGCTGCGCTGCTCTCGGAGTCGCCCGGAAGAACACCGTGGCATGTCTCCGCCAGCCGTCCTTTGCAATAACAGCCGGGAGCACCATGTCGATCACCAACATCACCCAGGTAGACGTCCGTGGACCCCGGTTTGCCGCCTGGGTCACCACCGCGGTCCTGGTGGCCACCCTGCTGATCTCCGAGTTCAGCACGGCCCGCGCCGCCGCGCTGCTGGGGGTGCAGGCGGTGGTGTTCGCCGTCGGTGCGCTGTTCGGGCCGCGTCGGCACCCCTACGGACTGGTGTTCGCCCGCCTGGTGGCGCCGCGATTGGCCCCGCCTACCGAGCGTGAGCCGGTGGCGCCGCTGCAGTTCGCCCAGTTGGTCGGCCTGGTCTTCGCCGTCATCGGGGTGGCCGGCTTCACCACCGCCCCGGTGGTCGGCGTGATCGCGGCCGCCTTCGCACTGGCGGCGGCCTTCCTCAACGCGGCCTTCGGAATCTGCCTGGGTTGCCAGCTGTACCCGCTCATCGCTCGGCTGCGCCTCAAACCCGGCGTAACCGCAGAACTCCTATCGAAGTAACGGAAAGGACCCCCATGGCTCGCTCCGATGTCCTGGTCACCACCGGCTGGGCTGAGAGCAATCTCGACGCACCCAACACTGTCTTCGTCGAAGTCGACGAGGACACCAGCGTTTACGACACCAACCACATTCCGGGCGCGATCCGTCTGGATTGGCGCAAGGACCTTCAGGACCCGGTGCGGCGCGACGTGGTCGACGCCGCTGCGTTCTCCAAGCTGCTCTCCGACCGCGGTATCGCCAACGACGACACCGTGGTCCTCTACGGCGGCAACAACAACTGGTTCGCCGCCTTCGCCTACTGGTACTTCAAGCTCTACGGCCATGACAAGGTGAAGTTGCTCGACGGCGGCCGCAAGAAATGGGAGCTCGACGCCCGTCCGCTCTCCAGCGAGACGGTCACCCGCCCGGCGACCTCCTACACCGCCAAGCCGCTGGACGAGGCCCTGCGAGCCCGGCGCGATGAGGTGCTCGCCGGGATCAACGTCAAGAACCTGATCGACGTGCGCTCCCCCGATGAGTACGCCGGCAAGATCCTGGCCCCGGCGCACCTGCCGCAGGAGCAGAGCCAGCAGCGCGGCCACATCCCGAGCGCGATCAACGTGCCGTGGAGTCGCGCCGCCAACGAGGACGGCACCTTCAAGTCGGACGATGAGCTGGCCAAGATCTACGCCGCCGCCGGCCTGGACGGGCAGAAGGAGACCATCGCCTACTGCCGCATCGGCGAGCGGTCCTCGCACACCTGGTTCGTGCTGCGCGAACTGCTCGGACACCACAACGTCAAGAACTACGACGGCAGTTGGATGGAATACGGCTCCCTGGTGGGCGCCCCGATCGAGTTGGGAAGCTGATATGTGCTCTGGACCCAAACAAGGACTGGCCCTTCCGGCCAACGTCGACCTGGAGAAGGAGACGGTGATCACCGGCCGGGTGGTGGACGGCTCCGGCCAGGCCGTCAGCGGTGCCTTCGTGCGCCTGCTGGACGCCTCCGACGAGTTCACCGCCGAGGTCGTCGCTTCGGCCACCGGCGACTTCCGGTTCTTTGCCGCACCGGGGTCCTGGACGGTGCGCGCACTGTCGTCGTCCGGCAACGGTGACGCCGCGGTGAAGCCCTCGGGGGCGGGCATTCACGAGGTGGACATCAAAGTCGCCTGACGAGCCGAAGGAAGACTCAGCTAGGCTCGTCGCTGTGGTGTTGTTCTTCGAGATTCTGTTGGTCGCGGCTACCGTGCTCATCACCTGGTTCGCGCTGTACACGCTCTACCGGCTGGTCACCGACGAACTGTGACGTCGGCGGGCGGCGGCGAGCCGACCCCGGTCGAACGGGGCTCCGGTGACCGCGCGGTCAGCGCCGCCGTGGATCGGGCCAAAGGCACAGCGCCGCGCAACATCCCGGTGTTCCCGTGGTCCGCGGACCTGCCGCTACCAGCCGACACCGCCAACCTGCGCGAGGGCGCCGACCTGCACGGCGCGCTGCTGGCGCTGTTGCCACTGGTGGGGGTGTGGCGCGGCGAAGGTGTGGGCCACAGTGCCAACGGCACGCACGGTGACTTCCGGTTCGGTCAGCAGATTGTGGTCTCCCACGACGGGGGCGCCTACCTGAACTGGGAAGCACGGTCGTGGACCTTGACCGACACCGACGAGTTCGCCGAACCCGGGCTGCGGGAGACCGGCTTCTGGCGGTTCGTCGGCGACTCCGGCGACCCCGATGAATCGCAGGCCATCGAGCTGCTGCTGGCCCATTCCGCCGGCTATGTGGAGCTGTTCTACGGGCATCCGCGGGGCGCGACCTCCTGGGAGTTGGTCACCGACGCCCTGGCGCGCAGCAGGTCCGGGGTGCTGGTCGGTGGCGCCAAGCGACTCTACGGACTCGTCGACGACGGCGACCTGGCCTACGTCGAAGAACGGGTGGACGCCGACGGTGGGCTGGTGCCGCATCTGTCGGCACGGCTGACCCGGGTCGTCGGCTAGCGGCTTGGACCGGCCACGGCCGCGTCGAGAAGGCCGGCGAACTGGGCATCCGGCACCTGCGGGCGCAGCTTCGTCCCGTCCAGGGTGTGCACCCGGGCGGCCAGCGTAATGCTCGACACCAGCCAGACGTCCGCTGCGACGGCCAGGTCCACCAGCCGCAGCGGCCCGTATACGCAGTCATAGCCCTTCGCCTCAGCCGCGTCGAACAGGGCCTGCTGCGTGGTGCCGCGCAGGATCGGCTGTGACAGCGGCGGGGTGCGGAGCGTGCCGCGGTCGGCGATCACCACCGTGGAGCGCGGGCCTTCCAATACGTAGCCGTCGGAGCTGACGAAGATGACATCGTCGGCGCCCCGCCCGGCGGCGTACCGCAGGGCCGCCATGTTGACCGCGTACGACAGCGTCTTGGCGCCGGCCAGCAGCCACGGCATCGCATCCGTCCCGTTGGCCGACAGCCCGCGGTCCAGGGTCAGCGCCGCCACCCCGTCGCGCCGAGCCGCGGCGATCCGGCCGGGAAGCGGGGTCACCATCGCGTATCCGGTCGGCCCCGAACCGCTCTCCCGTCCGCGGCTGTAGATCAGCCGCAGCGCACCCTCCCCGGTCTGCCCGTCGGTCCACTGCCGCACCGCCACGTCCACCGCGTGCCGCCAGGCCGCCATATCCGGTGCGGGCAGGTCCATCAGCCCGGCGGATCGGGCCAGTCGCTGCAGATGCGCGTCGAGCAGGCACGCCGCACCGTCGCGAACCAGCAGGGTCTCGAAGACACCGTCGCCACGCAGCGCCGCGAGGTCGTCTGCGTACAGCAGCGGGGCCTCCGACGGGCAGATAGTGCCGTCCAGGGTGACGATAGTCACCGGCGCATCGGTCGCAGCGGTCATGGACCCCGAGCGTAACGGCTCCGTAGAGTTGACTCATGTCCGCCGTTACCGCCCCCGACGATAATCCCGATGCCGGTGCCATCTGGCACTACGGCGACCCGTTCGGCGAGCAGCGACGCGCTGAAACCGAAGCCGTGGTGGTGGACCGCTCACATCGAGTGGTACTCACGCTGCGCGGGCCCGACCGCAAGACGTGGCTGCACACCATCTGCACCCAGCACGTCAGCGAACTCTCCGACGGCGCCAGCACCGAGAACCTCACCCTCGACGGCAAAGGGCACATCCACAACCACTGGGTGCAAACCGAGTTGCGCGACACCACCTACCTCGACACCGAGCCGCAACTGGGTGAGTCGCTGCTCGGCCACCTTCGCAAGATGGTGTTCTGGGCGGACGTGCAGATAGCGACCGTCGACCTGGCGGTGCTGTCGTTGCGGGGCCCGCGGCTCGCCGACCCCGCGGTACTCGACGCACTGGGCATCACCGCGCTGCCCGCCGCGGCCACCGCGGTGCCGATTCCGGCGTCATCCACCTCAGAACCAGGGTTCGTGCGTCGCACACCGGGTGAGCGCGATGGCCAGATCGAACTGGACCTGCTTGTGCCGCGCGCCGAGACCGGGGCCTGGCAACGTCGGTTAACCCAGGCCGGCGTGCGTCCGGCCGGGGTCTGGGCCTACGAGGCAAATCGAGTGGTGGCCGGGCGGCCCAGGCTCGGTGTCGACAACGACGAGCGCAGCATCCCGCATGAGCTGAATTGGATCGGCGGGCCCGGAATCGGGGCGGTGCACCTGGACAAGGGCTGTTACAGCGGCCAGGAGACCGTCGCCCGGGTACACAACATGGGTAAACCCCCCCGGATGATGGTGCTGCTGCACCTGGACGGCTCGGTGGACCGGCCGTCGACCGGCGCTCCGGTGCTGGCCGGCACCCGCCAGGTGGGCCGGCTGGGAACCGTCGTCGACCACGTCGATTTGGGCCCGATCGCGCTGGCGCTGCTCAAGCGCGGACTGCCCGTCGACACCCCGCTGGCCACTGGTCCCGACGCCGAGGTGGCCGCCGCGATCGACGTCGATTCGATGCCGCCGCCCGATGTGCGCGGGGCCGGCCGGGCTGCCGTCGACCGACTGCGGGGCCGGACCTGACGGCCGCTGCTTTCTTCATCGCCCCTGCGTAGACCAGGTCGGCAGCAGTGCGCGGGGCACGGTAAGCTGTCGGGCAGGACAATAATCGGAAACTCAGATCGGAGCCGCCTGCTCGTCGGGCCGCTCCGTCATTGCGCGAGGGGGTCCCCCCATGGGCCGCGGCCGGGCTAAGGCGAAGCAGACCAAGGTTGCTCGAGATTTGAAGTACAGCTCACCGTCGACCGATTTCGATCGGCTTCAACGTGAGCTGTCCGGGTCTGATGGCGACGAATCCGCCTCACGGGACGGTGACGAGCGACTCTCCGTCAGCGAGGACGACTGGCGCCGCTGAGAGCGGAGCTTTAGAACCTCGGGTGCTGCCCGACGAGCTTGACGATCGCACTGTCATCGCCGCCCGCAGAAGCCTTGGCCACCGTTCCCAGCGGCCAGCAGTCCAGGTGGCGGGCGGTCAGGATGGCCATTGCCCGCTCGGTGTCCTGCGGTGCGACAACGGCGACCATGCCGACACCCAGATTGAACGTCTTCTCCATCTCGGCCCGACTCACCCGGCCGCGCTGGGCGATCATCGCGAACACCGGTGCCGGCGTCCAGGTGCCACGATCCACCTCGGCCGTCAGCCCGGCCGGAATCACGCGCTGCAGGTTGCCGGCCAGTCCGCCGCCGGTGATGTGGCAGAAGGTCCGCACCTGGGTTTCGGCGGCCAGCGCCAGACAATCCTTGGCGTAGATGCGGGTCGGTTCCAGCAGTTCCTCGCCCAGGGTGCGGCCGAACTCCTCGACATGGCCGGCCAGGCTCATCCGGTCGATGTCCAGCAGCACCGAGCGGGCCAGCGAGTAGCCGTTGGAGTGCAACCCCGAGGATCCCATCGCGATAAGGACGTCGTCCGGCCTGACCCGGTCCGGTCCGAGCACGTCGTCGGCTTCGACGACACCCACCCCGGTCGCCGAGATGTCGTAGTGGTCCGGGTCCATCAGGCCCGGATGTTCCGCCGTCTCGCCACCGAGCAGCGCACAACCGGCCTGCACGCACCCTTCCGCGATACCGGAGACGATCGCGGCGACCCGTTCCGGCACGGTGCGACCCACCGCGATGTAGTCCTGCAGGAACAGCGGTTCGGCGCCGCACACCACCAGGTCGTCGACGACCATCGCCACCAGGTCGATACCGACAGTGTCGTGTTTGTCCATCGCCTGAGCGATCGCCAGCTTGGTGCCCACCCCATCGGTGGAGGAGGCCAGCAGCGGCTCGCGGTAGTCGTTGCGCAGGGCGAACAGCCCGGCGAAGCCGCCGAGTCCGCCCCGCACCTCCGGCCGGGTGGCCCTGGCTGCCAGCGGTTTGAACAGCTCGACAGCGCGGTCACCGGCATCGATGTCCACGCCTGCCGATGCGTAGGTGACGCCCTGGAACTTCAATGGTGCTGCAGAATCCCTCATCGCGATAAAGGCTACCGGTCAGCTGTGTCGGTCGGTACGGCCGCTAAGACTGTCGCAGCGCGGAGGCATCGGTGATGCCGGCGGCGTTATCGGCTTGCAGCGCGGTTTTGGTCAGCATCTGTTCGAGGACGTTCTTCCCGAGGGCGTTCTCACCCGGCAGCTCAATCGGGTACTTGCCGTCGAAACACGCCGTGCACAGCCGCGATGCGGGCTGCTCGGTGGCGGCGATCATGTCCTGCAGCGAGACGTAGCTCAGGCTGTCGGCGCCGATCGTGCGCCGCACCGCTTCGACCATCTCGGTCTCGTCCTCGACGACGTTGGCGATCAGTTCCGCGGGAGACGGGAAGTCGATGCCGTAGAAACACGGCCACTTCACCGGCGCCGAACCGATGCGGACGTGCACCTCGATCGCACCGGCCTCGCGCATCATCCGCACCAGGGCGCGCTGGGTGTTGCCCCGCACGATCGAGTCGTCGACGATGATGAGCCGCTTGCCGCGGATGACTTCTTTGAGCGGGTTGAGTTTGAGCCGGATCCCCAGCTGGCGGATGGTCTGCGACGGCTGGATGAAGGTGCGCCCCACGTAGGCGTTCTTGGCCAGCCCCTGCCCGTAGGAGATGCCGGACTCTTGCGCGTAGCCGACCGCGGCGGGGATACCCGACTCCGGCACCCCGATGACCAGGTCGGCCTCGACGGGGTGCGCGCGGGCCAGCCGGCGGCCGATCTCCACCCGGGTTGCGTGCACCGACCGGCCCGCGATCATGCTGTCCGGGCGGGCCAGGTAGACGTACTCGAACACGCAGCCTTTCGGGGTGGGGTTGGCGAATCGGGTGGACCGCACCCCGTCGGCGTCGATCGCCAGCAGTTCACCCGGCTCGATGTCGCGGACGAACGAGGCGCCGACGATGTCCAGCGCCGCGGTCTCCGAGGCCACCACCCACCCGCGGTCCAGTCGGCCGAGCGACAGCGGCCGCACCCCCCACGGATCACGCGCCGCGTACAGGGTGTTCTCGTCCATGAACGTCAGGCAGAACGCGCCCCGCGCCGTCGGCAGCAAGTCCAGCGCGGCCTGCTCCAGGGTGGAGTCGGCCGCCCCATGCGCCAGCAGCGCACCCAGGATGTCTGAGTCGGTGGTGGCGGCGCCCGGCAGCCTGGGGTTGATCAAGCCCAGATCGCGGGCCCGGGTCGCCAGCTCGGTGGTATTCACCAGGTTGCCGTTGTGGCCCAGCGCCACCGCGGTACCGGCGGCGGTATTGCGGAACACCGGCTGCGCGTTCTCCCAGGTGGTGTTGCCGGTGGTGGAGTAGCGGCAGTGTCCGATCGCGACGTGCCCCGGCATGGAAACCAGGGTTTGTTCGTCGAAAACCTGGCTGACCAAGCCGAGGTCCTTGAAGACCAGCACCTGCGACCCGTCGCCGACCGCGATCCCCGCCGCCTCCTGCCCACGGTGTTGCAGCGCATACAGCCCGTAGTACGTGAGTTTGGCCACTTCTTCGCCCGGAGCCCAGACGCCGAAGACGCCACACTCCTCGCGGGGCGGATTCTCCGGCATTGCCGGGACTTCCGCGTGCTGATCGGTCACAGGTAAGGCTGCTCCCCAGGGCGGGCGTTAGGTGACGGTGTCCAGTCTACGGTCATCGGTCGTCTATTTTCACCAACGGCAGTTGGCCGGCGATATCGCCGGCCCGGGAGCCGGACAGCCGCAGCGCCCCGGTGGCCGTTGCGTCGGCCATCGTCAGCAACCCGGCGGCCAGCAGCAGCCAGGTCCGGGGATCTGCCTCGACGACGTTGGGTGGGGTGCCGCGGGTGTGCCGCGGCCCGGCGATGCACTGCACCGCGACGA
>JBDTKT010000078.1:0-4527 GCA_039935195.1 Mycobacterium sp. | reverse complement strand
TTGTCCTCCCACTTGCGGTACTGAACCGTACCAGCGGTTTGCCAAACGGTACTCTGTAGCACCAGGCGATGGCAAGGACTTCTGGGGTAGCGGGAGGCAAGGGGATGCGGCGATGACGGCACCGGCGGCCCCAGGCCCAACCGTCCCGGCTGACCCGGCGGACTCAGCCGACCCGGCGGATCGAATCGCCCCGTTCCGGCGCCGACTGCTCGACGGCCTGGCCGCTGCGATCGGCGAGCGGGGCTACCGGGCCAGCACCGTGGCCGACATCGTCGCGCACGCGCACACCTCGAAACGCACCTTCTACGACCAGTTCGCCGGCAAGGAGGAGTGCTTTCTGGAACTGCTGCACGCCGACAACGAGCACCTGGCCGAGGACATCCGCACCGCCGTCGATCCGCAGGCCGACTGGCACCGCCAGACCCGGCAGGCCGTCGAAGCGTACGTCGCCAGCATCGAGGCCCGCCCGGCGATCACGCTGAGCTGGATCCGCGAGCTGCCGTCGCTGGGTGCGGTCGCACGGCCGGTGCAGCGCCGCGGACTGGAACTGATGACCACCCTGCTGATCGACCTCAGCGGCGGCCCGGGGTTCCGGCGCGCGGGCGTGGCGCCGCTGACGCCGCCGTTGGCGGTGATCCTGCTGG
This sequence comes from Mycobacterium sp., assembly GCA_039935195.1. Lineage (GTDB taxonomy): Bacteria > Actinomycetota > Actinomycetes > Mycobacteriales > Mycobacteriaceae > Mycobacterium. The sequence goes on along the minus strand of JBDTKT010000078.1, from coordinate 3,883 downwards.
CCGGTCTTCGGGAGCTCACCGCGTTAGCCGTCGAGGACGGCACCGACATCCGGGAGATCGTCGAGCCGGCGGTCGATGCGTCGATTGCGGTGCTGGGCAGCCGAAGCTGAACTACCGTTGCCCTTCGGGGGCAGAAGAAACAGGCGGAGGGCCATCATGCAGCTGTCAACTCGCAATCAACTCACCGGGATCATCGCCGACATCGACGTCGGCACCGTCATGGCCGTAGTGAAAGTGCGACTCGACGGCGGCGACCAGGTGATCACCTCCTCGATCACCCGGGACGCCGCCCTCGAACTCGACCTCAAAGTCGGCCAGCCCGCAACCGTGTTCATCAAATCGACCGAAGTAACCCTCGGCGTCGAGTGACGTCCGGCGCGCCGGGCTTCAGCCCCAGGGCAACGCCAGCTTGCAGATCTTTCGCACCACGGAGGCGAACTGCTTGTGCAGCGGGCCCGTGGTGTACGGGATTCCGTAACGCCGGCAGATTTCCTGTACCTCGGGTGCGATCTCGGCGTAGCGATGTCCCGGCAGGTCCGGGAACAGGTGGTGCTCCACCTGGAACGACAGGTTGCCGGAGAAGATGTGGAACCACTTGCCGCCGGTGAGGTTCGCCGACCCGAGAATCTGGCGGTAGTACCACATCCCGCGGGACTCGCTTTTGGTCTCCTCGATCGAGAACTCCTGAGTGCCCTCGGGGAAGTGGCCGCAGAAGATGATCATGTAGGACCACACGTTGCGCATCAGGTTGGCCGTCATATTGCCCGCGAACACGAACGGCGCGAACGGGCCCGCCAGCAGTGGGAACGCGACGTAGTCCTTGAGGCTCTGGCGGCGGACCTTGTGCCAGATTTCCTTCATTGTCTCGCGTTTGTCGGCGAAGGCGATCTCGCCGGACCGGATGCGTTCGGTCTCCAGCTCGTGCAGCGCGACCCCGTACTGGAACAGCACCATCAGCAGGAATGCATACAGCGGGTTGCCCAGGAAGTAGGGCTCCCACCGCTGGGCCTTGCTCATCCGCAGGATGCCGTAGCCGATGTCCCGGTCCATCCCGACGATGTTGGTGTAGGTGTGGTGCATGTAGTTGTGCGAGTGCCGCCACTGGTCCGACGGGCAGGCGCTGTCCCACTCGAAGTCCTGACCACGCAGCGCCGGCTCACCCATCCAGTCGTACTGGCCGTGCATGACGTTGTGGCCGATCTCCATGTTGTCGAGGATCTTGGACAACCCGAGCATCGCGGTGCCTGCCAGCCAGGCCGGCGGGAAGATTCCGAGGAACAGCAGCGCGCGGCCACCGACCTCCAGCCCGCGCTGCATCTTGATGATCCGGTGGATGTAGTCGGCATCGCGTTCACCGAGGTCGTCCAGGACGCGCTGCCGGATGGCGTCGAGCTCACGGCCGAATTCATCGGCCTGCTGCTGCTCCAGTCCGCGAGTAGGCAGTGACACGGTGGGCACAGTGGGCACGGTCATGGTCATGGTGGTTGCTCCTTTTCGGTTGGTGGGCGATACGGGTCAGAAGGCGCTGCGGGTCAGAGGGCGATGTCGACGTCACCGACGGGGACGGACACACAGATCTGAATGTCTTCGCCCGCGGCGGTGGAGATTGCACCGGTGATCAGGTTTCGCACCGTGCCGCCGGTTTTCCGGCAGGTGCAACTGCGGCAGATCCCCATCCGGCAGCCACTCGTCGGTTGCAGGCCCGCGGACTCGGCCTGCTCAAGCAGGGAGCGACCGTTGTCGGTGACCGCGAGGTGGCTTCCGAGGAATGTCACCCGGCCGCCGGACGGGTTAGCCGGCACGGTGAAGACCGGCGGCACGAAACTCTCCGAGACCGCGTTGTCGCAGTGTCGTTTCACCGCTTCTACCAGGGCCGGCGGACCGCAGACGTAGACCGCGTCCGGTGACGGCATCGCCGCCTGCAGGTGGTCGGCGTCGAAGTGGCCCGCCAGGTCACCGTCTTGCGCTTCCCGGGTGAACCCGTGCAATACCCGCACACCGGGCATTGCGGCCAGTTCGCTTCGGTAGCAGGCTTCTTCGCGGGTGCGGGCGTAGTGGACGAACGTCACCTCACCACCCTGAGCGTGATGCCCCTCGGCGGCCAAGGTACGCAACATCGACATCACCGGGGTGATGCCGCTGCCACCGGAGACCAGCAGGATGCGCCGGGGCCGGCTGGCGGGCAGAACGAAGTCGCCGCCGACGCTGTCCAGCCCCAGCACCATGCCGGTCCGGGCATGCCGGTACAGGTATGTCGAGACCAGCCCGCCGTCGTGCAGTCCTACGGTGAGCTCAATGTGCCGGCGCCCCTCGGCGTTGGCCGGCGAATAGCACCGGGTGCGGCGACGCCCGTCGATCTCGACGGACAGGTTGATGTGCTGCCCGGCCAGGAAGCCGGGGAAGGCGTCGTTGGGTTCCAACAGCAGGGTGACGCTGCGCGGGGTGGTGCGCGAGACCGCAACCACCCTGGCCCGTGCTTCCGAGCGAGTCCAGGTCGGCGACACCAGCTCGGTGTAGCGGTCGACGCCGTGGGGTCCGGTGAGCAGGTTTACCAGGTTCGAACCCAGTACCCGTCGCGTCAAAGTTTGAGTGAACATGTGTATACAGTGAACAATCGTTCACGCACTCGTCAAGGGAAAACACCAGGTTGTGGTACGCTTCACACCAGTGAACGACCGTACTGTTAACTCACATTCGGGGCGCGTTCGGGCGCCGCGGCCCGCGCGGCCCGAACGGTTATCTCGTGAGGAGCGCAAGGAGGCCACCCGCCGCGCGATCATCAGTGCGGCGCTCAAACTGGTCGAGGAGCGCAGTTTCAGCGCCCTGAGCCTGCGCGAGGTGACTCGTGCGGCCAGTATCGTTCCGGCCGCCTTCTACCGGCATTTCGAGTCGATGGACGCCCTGGGTCTGGTGCTCATCGACGAGTCGTTCCGGGCGTTGCGCGAGACGCTGCGCGATGCCCGCGCCGGCGGCCTCGACCCCAACCGGGTGATCGAATCATCCGCGGACGTCCTCGTCGCGAGCGTCGCCGCCCGGCGAGAGTACTGGCGGTTCATCAACCGCGAGCGGTCCAGCGGCATGACCGTGGTGCGCTACGCGATCCGCACCGAAATCCGGCTCATCACCTCTGAATTGGCCACCGACCTGGCCCGGTTCCGCGGGCTCAGTGGGTGGAGCACCGAGGATCTGAACGTCCTGGCTGGGCTTTTCGTCAACTCGATGATCCTCACCGCCGAAGCGATCGAGGAGGCCCCGGACGCGGAGTCCCTTACCGAGATCAAACACCTTGCGGTCAAACAACTTCGGATGATCGCCGTCGCGGCCGGCGGCTGGCGCAGCAAACCCTGACCCGGTCAGTACCCAGGTGACCGCCGCTGCACACCGGCCCGGTGTTTCCGCCAAGCTAGCCGATATCACCGGCCCCGGCAGCACCGACCGGTGGGGGGTGACGGGAGCCGACCTCGGCGCGTCGGTCCTGGCACCGAACGGGAAGCTGGTGTCGGTTTTCGGCGACACCTTCTCGGGCGGGAAAGTCGGTGAGGGCGAATGGCGTTCACCGGTGATCCTGATCGGCACCGGCGACGCCGCCCACCGGATCCGCTATGAACGGGCCGGCGGTACCGACCCGGACTATGCCCGACAGCTCTGGCACTACGAGCATCGCCAGCCCGCCAATCGGCGAGACCGGCGCGCGATCAGCACCGTGATCCCCTCCGATCTACTGCGGGTAGGCGAAACGCTCTACCTGCACGTGATCGTCAACCGCGGATTCGGCAACGTCGTCTGGACCGAGATCTGGCGGTCCGACGACAGCGGCATCACCTGGCGGCATCTCGGTGAGGGGGCGAAGTTCTCACCGCGGCTGCATCGCGGCCACGCCCAG
>JBDTKT010000077.1:0-11402 GCA_039935195.1 Mycobacterium sp. | reverse complement strand
ACCACGCTGGCCTGGCTGACCACCGCATGGGTGGCGAACCCCGAGACACCCAGGTGGTGATACACCGGTCGGCCGGCGTGGCGCAGGTGCATCCCGCCGCCGAGCAGGGTGCCGGCGGCGTTGGCCGCGCTGCCCGGCTCGCACGGGGTCAGGCCGTCGGTGGCACACGCCGGGCAGTGGCCGCACCGGGGCAGGAACGTCAGCACCACCCGCTGGCCGGGCGCCGCGGCGGTGACGCCCGGACCGACCTGCTCCACGATGCCGGCCGCTTCGTGACCGAGCAGCATCGGCACCGGCCGCACCCGGTTGCCGTCCACCACCGACAGGTCGGAGTGACAGACCCCGGCGGCCTCGATCCGGACCAGCAGTTCACCGCGGCCAGGCGGTGCCAGGTCGAGCTCGATGACGCTGATCGGCCGTGATTCGGCGTAGGGCCGTGGCGCCCCGATCCGCTCGAGTACGGCGCCGCGGATGGCCAACATGGGAAAATACAACCATGACGCCATCTCCCGCGGGTCCGCCGCCACCGGAAGATCTGACCAGCCACGACTTTCCGGTGTTATGGCCGGTGCTCACCCGCTGGGCGGACAACGACATGTTCGGCCATCTCAACAACGCCGTGTACTACCAACTGTTCGACACCGCGATCAACGGCTGGATCAATACCAACACCGCCGGCACCGTCGACGGGGACCCGCTCACCGCGCCTGAAATGGGCGTCGTCGCAGAGTCGGGTTGTCGCTACTTCGCCGAACTGGGCTTTCCTGATCGGCTGGGGGTGGGGCTGGCGATCACCCGGCTGGGCCGGAGCAGCGTCACCTATCGACTCGGTGTGTTCCGGGCCGGCTCGGATCACACCGCGTCCGCCCCAAAAACCACAGACGAGGCGCAGCCGATCGCGGCGCTCGGGCACTGGGTACACGTCTATGTCGACCGCGGCAGTCGCAAGCCGGTGCCCATTCCCGAGCGCATCCGCTCACTGTTGGCCACCGCCTGTGTCGGATAGCCCGTCGAAAAACTCATGGATGGCTTCCGCTCCCGTACGCGGGATCTCCGCTTGCCAGAAGTGGCCCGCAAACGGCAGTAACTTGACGTCGTCGGGCGAGCCGGGGATGTCCTGCGCCAGCCGTACCCCCCAGGATGGCGGCAGGAAGTAATCCTGGGCGGCCCAGATCACCCGGGTCGGCTTGGTCCAGCTCTGCAATGTCGGGACCGCGTCCAAGGTCCAGTGCGGTGATTGTGCGAGCACGTAGCGGATCCAGTCCCGCTGCGACTGACCACCTTCATTCAGGGCGTAAAACCAGTCGTCGGCGAGTGCTGCCGGGAAACGACCGCGCACGATGGTCGCCGGCAAGGTGTGCAACTTCAAGATCATCTGCAGGAGGCCGAGTCGGCCCAACGCCGGGACCAGGCCGTGTTTGGCCAGCCAGGCCAGGAGGCTGACCATCGGAACCAGCCAGTTGTCGTAGCAGACGACATCGGCGAAGGCGACCGCCTCGACGCGCTCGCCGTGGTGTTTGAGGAACTGCTGGCCGTGCGAACCGCCCTGGTCGTGGAAGACGGCGAACGTTTGATCGATACCGAGTGCATCCAGTAGTTGCGCCAGCATCGTCGCCTGGCCGGGGCTGGACAGGTCGGCGTCGGCATTCGGCACCGACCGCCCCAGGCCAAGAAGGTCGGGCACGATGCAGTCGTAGTGCTCGCCGAGCGTCCCCAACAACTGTTCCCACAGCCGGCAGGAGGTGGGAATTCCGTGCACCAGCAGCAGCGGTCGACCCGTGCCGTGTCGCAGGTAGGCGACCCGCCCGCAGTCCAGATCGATGTACTGGCGTTGCAGGGTTCCTATCGCCATCGACGGCGTTTCCGGCTGCATCCGGCGCAACGGTGTCCTATTTGCTGTCAACACGTCCCTACTCCTGGCTTGGTCCCGAATACGAAAGCTGGTCGATATGCTCGGCCGATGCCGATCGTGAGCAAGACCGTCGAAGTCGCCGCCGATGCTGCCACGATCATGGCGATCGTCGCTGATTTCGAGTCATACCCGCAGTGGAATGAAGAAGTCAAAGGCCTCTGGGTGCTGGCTCGCTACGACGACGGCCGGACCAGTCAACTGCGGCTCGATGCATCGTTCTCCGGCTTCGACGGCACCTTCATCCAGGCGGTGTACTACCCCAGCGCCACTCAGATCCAGACCGTGATGCAGCAGGGCGACCTGTTCAGCAAGCAGGAGCAGTTGGTTTCCGTGGTGGAGATCGGCCCCACCACGTTGTTGACGGTCGACATGGACATCGAGACCGAGATGCCGGTTCCGCAGCCGATGGTCAAGAAGGCGGTGAACAACGCGCTGGACTACCTGGCCGACAACCTCAAACGGCGCGCCGAGCAATTGGCCGCCGGTTAGCCGCAATCAGGATTAGGAGTCGTTCGTTGACCGAACCGAGAACTGACGCAGGCGAGCAGCCCTACCGTGCCCGCCGACAGAACTGGGTCAACCAGCTAGACCGGCACGTCCTGATGCAGCCGGATGCGCCCGCGTTGAGATTTGTGGGCAACACCGTGACGTGGGCGCAACTGCGCAGCCGGGTTGCGGCCCTGGCCGACGCGTTGAGCCGGCGCGGGGTCGCCTTCGGGGACCGGGTGCTGGTGCTGATGCTCAACCGCACCGAGTTTGTCGAGTCGGTGCTGGCCGCCAACATGCTCGGGGCCATCGCGGTGCCGGTGAACTTCCGGCTGACACCACCGGAGATCGCCTACCTGGTCGCCGACTGCGAGGCACGGGTGATGATCACCGAGCCGGTGCTGGAGCCGGTTGCCGCCGGCGTTCGCGACATCGCCGCACTGCTGGACACCATCGTGGTGGCCGGCAGTGCCGCCGGAGGAGACCGGCTGCTGGCTTACGAGGACCTGATCAACGAACCCGGGGAGCCGCACCGGCCGGTGGACATCCCGAACGATTCGCCGGCGTTGATCATCTACACCTCGGGTACCACCGGCCGTCCGAAGGGGGCGGTGCTGACCCACACCAACCTGGCCGGACAGACGATGACCGCGCTCTACACCGTCGGTACCGAGGTCAACGATGTGGGCTTCATCGGTGTCCCGCTCTTCCATATCGCCGGGGTCGCCAATCTGCTGCCCGGGATGCTGCTGGGTACCCCGGTTGTCATCCACCCGCTCGGCGCGTTCGACCCCGGTCAACTGCTTGACGTGCTGGCAGCGGAGAAGGTCACCGGGATTTTCCTGGTGCCCGCGCAGTGGCAGGCGGTCTGCGCTGAACAACAGGCCAATCCGCGCGACGTCCGGCTGCGGGTGATGTCCTGGGGCGCCGCCCCGGCGTCGGATGCGCTGTTGCGGCAGATGTCGCAGACCTTCCCCGGCACCCAGATCCTGGCCGCGTTCGGCCAGACCGAGATGTCGCCGGTAACCTGCATGCTGCTCGGCGACGACGCCATCAGAAAGCGCGGCTCGGTCGGCAAGGTGATACCGACCGTCGCGGCGCGGGTGGTCGACGAGAACATGTTTGACGTACCGATCGGCGACGTCGGTGAAATCGTCTACCGGGCGCCGACGCTGATGAGCGGCTACTGGAACAATCCGCAGGCCACCGCGGAGGCGTTCGCCGGCGGCTGGTTCCACTCCGGGGACCTGGTCCGGATGGACTCCGAAGGTTACGTCTGGGTGGTGGACCGCAAGAAGGACATGATCATTTCCGGCGGCGAGAACATCTACTGCGCCGAGGTGGAGAACGTTCTGGCCGACCATCCCAACATCGTCGAGGCCGCAGTGATCGGCCGGACTGACGGAAAGTGGGGTGAGGTGCCGATCGCGGTCGCGGCCGTGAGCCAAGAGGGACTTCGGCTGGAGGACCTCGAGGCGTTCCTCACCGAGCGGCTGGCCCGCTACAAGCACCCCAAGGGTCTGGAGATCGTCGACGCGCTCCCGCGCAATCCGGCCGGGAAAGTGCTCAAAACCGAGCTACGCGCGCGTTACAGTGCAGCGGATCAGCCCGAGACGGGTCCTGCGGCAGGGGTTTCCGCACGGTGTCCAAACAGTTGACATCACGATGAAAGTCGTAGATTTAATGCCTGGGGATTCGGTGTGCGACGCGTCGGGCATCGGGTACAGTCCAGTGGTCCCGCTCACATAGGTGCGGGCGAAGGGCGCTGGTGACACACCACGCGAGGGGCAAAGGAGGACGCGTGCGACACCGACTCCTGCCGCGAACGGCGGCTCCATGGTTGAGGGGGCCGCAGTGACGACGACGCAGCCACGGCTTGTCGATTACGCTCGCGATCGGGTGGCGCCCCCGCTGGTGATGGTCGGCGGATTCTTCCGAATGTGCACGCTGACAGCCAAGGCGCTGTTCCGGCGGCCGTTCCAGTTGCGGGAATTCATCCTGCAGTGCTGGTTCATCATCACGGTGTCGCTCGCCCCGACCGTTGCGCTCGCGGTGCCGGTGACGGCGCTCTTCATCTTCACCTTCAACATCCTCTTGATCCAGATCGGTGCCGCCGATATCTCGGGCGCGGGCGCCGGGGTCGCTGTGATCACCCAGATCGGTCCGCTCAACACGGTGCTGATCATTGCCGGGGCAGCGTCCACGGCCATCTGCGCCGACCTGGGTGCCCGGACCATCCGGGAGGAGATCGACGCGATGGAGGTGCTCGGCATTGACCCCATCCACCGGTTGGTCGTGCCTCGGGTATTGGCTTGTTCCCTGGTCGCGGTGCTGCTCAACGCCCTGGTGTCGATGGTCGGCCTGGTGGGCGGCTTCCTCTTCGGCGTTTACCTCCAGAACGTGTCCGGCGGCGCCTACCTGTCTTCGCTGACCCTGCTTACCGGGCTGCCCGAAGTGGTCATCGCGACGACCAAGGCCCTGACATTCGGACTGATCGCCGGCCTGGTCGGCTGCTACCGCGGGTTGACGGTCAGCGGTGGTTCCAAGGGCGTGGGCACCGCTGTCAACGAGACCGTGGTGTTGTGCATCGTCGCTTTGTTCGCGGTCAACGTGGTGTTGAGCACGATCGGGATCAAGTTCGGAACGGGAACGCACTGACATGACGACAACCCAGGTACTGCGCGCCCGCTACCCGCGGGCATCCGCCAACCTACGCCGCTACGGCGGCGTCGTGACCGGACCACTCGCCTCATTCGGGGAACTGGCCTGGTTCGTGATCAGCGTCACTCGCGACATGGGTTGGGCGTTGGCTTATTACCGCAAGGAAATCCTGCGGTTGATCGCCGAGATCGGTATGGGCACCGGCGCCCTGGCGCTCGTCGGCGGTACCTCGGTGATCATGGCTTTCGTGACGCTGTCCACCGGGTCATTGGTCGCCATCCAGGGCCTCGCCTCGTTGGGTCAGATCGGAATCCAGGCACTGCTCGGGTTCGTCGCCGCACTGATCAACGTGCGACTGGTCGCTCCCGACGTCGCCGGCATCGTGTTGGCGGCCACGGTCGGTGCCGGCGCCACCGCCGAACTGGGCGCCATGCGGGTCAGCGAGGAGATCGACGCCCTCGAGGTGATGGGTATCAAGTCGACGGCGTATCTGGTGGCCACCCGCACGCTGGCCGGACTGGTGGTGGTCATCCCGCTCTACGCCTTGGGGCTGATCATGTCGTTCGTCTCGCCGGCGATCATCACGACGGTGATCTACGGACAGGCGCCGGGCACCTACAACCACTATTTCCGAACGTTCCTACGCCCCGACGACGTATTTTGGTCCTTCGCAATGGTTATCGTGATGTCAGTGGTGGTGATGTTCATCCACTGCTACTACGGCTACAACGCCAGCGGCGGCCCGGTCGGCGTCGGTGAGGCGGTCGGTCGTGCGATGCGAATGTCCCTGATCTCGGTTCCCGTCGTAGTCCTCCTGTTCCAGATGTCGATCTACGGCGTCGACCCCAACTTCGCGTTCACGGTGTAACGGCCATGACGCATCCGCAAGGAAAGCTCAACAAGCTGCCCGCCCGCCCTTACGGGTTAGTCGGCGTGGGGGTCGTACTGGTCGCCATGCTGGTGGTGTGGTTGGTTTACCTGCAGTATCGGGGAGATTTCACCACGAAGACGCAGCTGACGATGTTGTCTTCGCGGGCGGGCCTGGTGATGGATCCCGGCTCGAAGGTCACCCTTAACGGCGTCCAGATCGGCCAGGTAGCCGAAATATCCGAGGTACAGCAGGACGGCAAACCAGCGGCGAAGTTCGTGCTGAACGTCTATCCGCAATACATCAAACTGATCCCGGTCAACGTGGACGCCGATATTGTGGCGACCACCCTGTTCGGCGGTAAGTATGTGTCGCTCACTTCACCAAAAAATCCTGTGCCACAACGGATCACGCCAAAGCACACGATCGACGCGCGGCACGTGACGACCGAGATCAACACCTTGTTGCAGACGGTCGCCGCGATCACCGACAAGGTTGATCCGGTCAAGCTGAACCTGACGCTGAGCGCTGCCGCGGACGCGTTGAACGGCCTCGGCGACAAACTCGGGCAGGCGGTCGTCAACGCCAACGACATCCTCGATGAGGTGAATCCGCTGATGCCACAAGCGCGCCATGACATTCAGCAGTTGGCGGCACTCGGCGACAACTACGCCAACGCCGCGCCGGATTTGATGGACAGCCTCAGCAATGTCGTGATCACGGCGCGGACGCTGAACGGGCAACAGAAAGACCTGGATGCCGCCCTGTTGTCGGCGGTCGGACTGGGCAACACCGGCGCCGACATCTTCGGTCGCGGCGGGCCATACCTTGAGCGTGCCATCGCGGATCTGGTGCCAACCACCGAGTTGCTCGACAAATACAGTCCCGAGGTTTTCTGCGCCATCCGGGGCGTCTCTGAGGGCCAGGAGAGACTCGGCAACATCTTCGGCAATGGTGACGGATATGCGCTGGACACCAACACTCAGGCACTCGGCGGACTCGGAATTCTGTTGAATCCGGTGGCACTCGTCGGTGCCGCACTCCCCACCGCGGGACTCTTAAGCCTGGCCGCCCTGATCGGCGGTCCGCCGAACCCCTATGTCTTCCCGGATAACCTGCCGCGGACGAACGCTACTGGTGGGCCCGGGGGCGCTCCGGGTTGTTGGCAGACGATCACCCGTGATTTCTGGCCCGGGCCCTACCTGGTGTCGGACATCGGTACGAGCCTCGCGCCGTACAACCACTTAGATGTCGCATCGCCGATTGGCGTCGAATACGTGTGGGGCCGCATGTGGGGGGAGCACACGATTAACCCATGAAAATCACCGGTACTCTCGTCAAACTCAGTGCTGTAGCTGCGTTGCTGCTGGCTTTCACCGTCCTTATCGCGGTGGTGTTCGGTGATGCTCGCTTTGACCGGACTGACAATTACTCCGCGGAGTTCACCAGCGTCAGCGGTCTGCGGGCAGGGCAATTCGTCCGTGCCTCCGGAGTCGAGGTCGGCAAGGTCAAAAAGCTCCGGCTCGTCGACGGCGGCCGTCGGGTTCATGTCGACCTCTCTATCGATCATTCGCTGCCCTTGTATCAATCCACGACCGCCAAGGTTCGTTACCTCAACCTGATCGGTGACCGCTACCTGGAACTGGGGCGCGGTGAGGGCGAGGGTGCTGACCGGGTTCTGCCGGCGGGCGGGTTGATCCCACTGTCGCGCACCCAGCCGGCGCTGGACCTCGATGCGTTGATCGGTGGCTTCAAGCCGCTGCTGCGGGCAGTGGACCCAGCCAAGGTCAACACCATTGTGTCGTCCATCCTCACCGTGTTCCAGGGTCAGGGCGGCACCATCAACAACATCCTCGACCAAACCGCGCAACTGACCTCGGCGATCGGGGAGCGCGATCAAGCAATCGGCGACGTGGTCAAAAATCTGAACACGGTGCTGGACACCACGGTGCGCCATCGCAGCGAGTTCGACCAGACCGTCGACAACCTGGAGAAATTCATCACCGGGCTGAAGAACCATGCCGACCCGCTGGCTGACGATGTCGCGCACATCAGCAACGCCGCCGGAACGCTCGGTGACCTGCTGGCCGAGAACCGCCCACTGCTGCACAAGAGCGTCGACTACCTGCAGGGCGTCGCGCAACCGCTGGTCGACCGACGCGATGAAATCAATGAAACGATTCAGATGATATCGCCGGCGGTCAAGGCGTTCGGGCGCGCGGCCTCCTACGGCGACTTCTTCAACTTCTACGTCTGCGACGTCTCGCTCCTGGTCAACGCGCTGCAACCCGGTGGCGGCGCCCGCAAGGTCAGGTTATTCCAACAGCCGACGGGTAGGTGCACGCCGCAATGAGATCGTTGCAACCACCTAACCGGTTCCGGGTCGGGCTCATCGGCGTCATCACCGTGGTCCTCGGCACGCTCGTCGGCCAAACGATGACCGACGTCCCGATGCTGTTCGCCGAGCCGGCCTACTACGGGCAGTTCACCGACACCGGTCAAATGAGTGTGGGCGACGTGGTGCGGATCGCGGGCGTGACAGTCGGCCACGTGGACGCGATCAAGATCGACGGCGACCACGTGGTGATGAAGTTCACGACCGGCAAAAACAGCATCGGCACCGAAACCCGGCTGGCCATTAAGACCGACACCATCCTGGGTAAAAAAGTACTCGACGTCGAACCGCGAGGTTCCCAGCGTCTACAGCCGGGGAGTACGTTGGCGCTGGGCCAGGCCACCACCCCGTACCAGATCTATGAGGCGCTTTTCGACACCGCCAGGTCCGCCGCAGGTTGGGACATCGAGAGCGTCAAGCACTCGCTGAAGGTGTTGTCCGAGACCGTCGATCAGACATCCCCGCACTTGAGCGCCGCTCTCGACGGGGTGGCCAAGTTCTCCGACACCCTCGGCAAACGCGACGAGGAGGTCAAGCACCTGCTCGCCCAGGCCAACCAGGTGGCCGCCGTCCTCGGTAATCGCAGCGACCAGGTCGACCGACTCCTGGTCAATGCCAACGGGCTGCTGGCCGCATTCAACCAGCGCGGACAGGCCATTGACGCGTTACTGGGGAACGTCGCGTCCGTCTCGGCCCAGCTCAAGGGGCTGATCGATGACAACCCAAATCTGAATCACGTGCTGGAACAGTTGCGCACGGTCAGCGACGTGCTGGTGGATCGCAAAAATGACCTGGCGGATGTGCTCATTCAGGAAGCCAAATTCTCCACCCTGCTGACCGAGGCCATCGGGTCGGGACCGTACTTCAAGGTGTCGGCTACCAATAACTTCTTGAACGGCATGCCATACCAACTCGTCCAGCCGTACGTCGATGCCGCGTTCAAGAAGCGCGGCATCTCTCCGGAAGAGTTCTGGCGCAATGCGGGTCTGCCGGAATTCAAGTATCCGGACCCGAACGGAGTCCGGTTCCCCAATGGCGCGCCGCCGCCGCCGCCGGTGCTGTTGGAGGGTACCCCGGAGCATCCCGGGCCCGCGGTGGTGCCGGGTTCACCGTGCTCGTTCGCGCCGGGACCAGGTCAGTTCCCGACCCCGGGCAACCCGCTGCCGTGCGCTGGTCTCGACCAGCAACTCGGGCCATTCGGGTACCACGGGGGACAAGGGCCTTACCCGGGGGGATTGCCGGACGTCCTGACATCGCCGCCGAACCCGGATGGTCTGCCGGCGTCACCCGGAATACCGTCTGCCGGTCGTCCAGGCGAGCCGATTCCTGTCGTCCCGGGTACCCCGGTGCCTCTGCCGGACGCGCTGCCAGGGGGGCGGTCCGCACCTGGTCCCGGGAATCCCGGGGCTGCGCCGCCCGGACCGCCGCTGGCGCCGGGTCCGCCAGCACCGCAGGGACCGGGCGAGCAGTTGCCGGCACCGTTCATTTCGCCCGGCCTGGGCGGCAACAGCCAGCCCGGCGGCGGCGGCGGCTCCTCCGATGGAAGGTAGGCGGGCGTGAGCACGGTCTTCAATATTCACAACCTGCGGCTGCCCCAGCTGTCGCGGGCCACGATGATTATCGGATCGCTGGTGGCGGTGGTGGCGCTCGCCGTCACCGTCGCCGGCTACGAGGCTTACCAAAAGTGGGTCAACAACACGGTGGTGGTCTACTTCGCTGAGGCCAACTCCATTTACCCCGGGGATGATGTCCGCATCATGGGTGTCCGGGTCGGCGGGATCGACAAGATCGAGTCGGCCGGCGACAAGATGAAGGTGACCTTCCACTACGCCAACAAGTACAAGGTGCCGGCCGAGGCCTCGGCGGTGATCCTCAACCCGACCCTGGTGACGGCCCGCAATATCCAGTTGGAGCCGCCGTACAAGGGTGGTCCGGTGTTGGCAGACAACGCGGTGATCCCGATGGAACGCACGCAGGTGCCGGCGGAATGGGACTCGCTGCGGAACAGCTTCAGCAATATCCTTGAGCAACTCGGTCCCACGCCGGCGCAGCCCAAGGGGCCGTTCGGCGAGGCCCTCGACTCGTTCGCGGACGGGTTGGCAGGCAAGGGCAAGCAGTTCAACGCCACGTTCAACAACCTGTCGCAGGCGCTGACGGCGCTAAACGAGGGCCGTGGCGACCTTTTCGGGGTCGTACGCAGCCTGGCGCTGTTCGTCAACGCGCTGCATCAGGACGACCAGCAGTTCGTTGCGTTGAACACGAACCTGGCGCAGGTCACCGGCAGACTCACCCACACCGACCGGGACGTCGCTAACGCGATAGGCCAACTCGACTCTCTGCTGCCCACCCTGCATCGGTTTCTAGACCAGAATCGCGAAGTGCTGACCCACGATGTGAATAACCTTGCCGAAGTGACCACCACGCTCGTTCAACCGGAACCCCTGAACGCGCTGGAGACCACCCTGCACGTCTTTCCGACCGCGCTGGCGAACGCGCAGAACATCTATCACCCGGCAAATGGTGCGATTAACGGCCTGCCGATCACCCTGGTCGGAGCGCTGTTCGCAAACCCGCTTGCCTGGGTCTGCGGCCCGATTCAGGCCGGTAGCCGGGCCGGCTATCAAGATTCCGCCGAACTGTGCGCGGAATACCTGACGCCGGTCCTGGATGCGATCAAATTCAACCACTTCCCGTTCACCTTGAACATCGCCACCACAGCGGCGGTGCTTCCCAAGCAGGTCGGTTACTCCGAGGAGAGGTTGCGGCCGCCGGGCGGTTACAAGGACACCACCGTCCCCGGGATCTGGGTGCCGGACACACCACTGTCGCATCGCAACACGCAGCCCGGCTGGATCACCGCACCGGGGATGCAGGGGGTTGAGGTAAGCCACATCACCGAGAGCCTGCTGACACCCGAATCGCTGGCCGAACTGATGGGTGGCCCGGATATCGAGCCAATCCAATCTCAGTATCAGACCCCACCGGGAGCTCCAAACGACTACAACGAGGACGCGGGGCCGCTGCCGTATGTCGGCCTGCCGCCCGGCCAGGCGCCGATACTGCCGCCGCCGGCAGCGCCC
>JBDTKT010000076.1:0-5972 GCA_039935195.1 Mycobacterium sp. | reverse complement strand
AACTGATGGAGCGGGCCCGCCAGATCGGCTTGCATGTGTTCACGACCAAAAACTCGGCCAACTTCGGCCACTTGGAGATGGACGCCTGGGTTAAGACCCAGCGCACCGCCAAGGTGCTGACACTGTTCATGGACAACGATCCGCAGAACAAGGTCACCCGAACGATCCGGGCGCAGGCCCTGCCGGCGGGCCGCGGGTTGCTGGTCACCAACGACTCGGACGTGGAGGGCGTCCTGGTCGGCGTGCCGTCGTCGATGGTTGACACGGTCCAGCAGCCGTAGCGACTACCGGAGTCGCATCCCCGTCGCTATGCTGGGGAAAAATTTTTGGCGGCCCGGGCTGGCCGACGGCTACCATGCACACCGAACTATCACCCGGGGGGCGCACCAGTGCTGAGGCACGGGAAGGAGAACCCATGTTGTCTGTCGATCCAACAGCGGTCCTAGGGTCAGCGGGCGTAGAGGCCGGGATCACCGCGGAAACGGCCGCAGCCGCATCGTCGGCCGCTCCCGCGCTGCTCGGGGTCCTGCCGATGGGCTCTGATCCTGACTCGATCTTGTTTCAGGCAGCGGTGCTTGGCTCCGGCACCGAGTACCTGGGCATCGTCGCCGAACATTCAGCTCAGCGCGGGTTGTTCTCCGCCGCGCAGGCCTCCGCGGCGGGTGTGTACACCGCCACTGAGGCCCTGCGGGCCGCCACGTCGGCCCTCGGCGGGTAATCCGTGGCCGACCCGGGGTGGGCCGCCCGCCCGCCGGAGGCCAACGACACCCTGCTCAAGACCGGCGCCGGTGTGCCGACGATGCTCGCCAACGTGGCGGCTTGGACGGCGCTGGGCGTGGCCCACCACTCGTCAGGGATCGCGTCGTCGATCAACACGGCGATGACGTCGGTCGGTTGGATCGGCGCCGGGTCGGCCAGTTCGGCGCTCAACGCAACCATGCTCAATGCGGCCCTGCACGGCCTGGCCGGCTGGGTCGACGTCAAGGCCCCGATCGTCGCCGCGGCGGTCGAGGCCTACCAGTTGGCCTACGGAACCATGCGCACTACTGCCGAGTGCGAGGAGAATCGGGTCGAGACCGCCACTGACTACCAGATCAACTACTTGATGCTCGGGGCGCTGACGCCACGGATCGTTTCGCTGGAGTACGAGTACTACGGCATGTTCTGGCCGAACAACGCCGCGGTGGGCGGCTCGTACGGAGCGACGCTGTCGGCCCTGACGGCCAGTCTGGCGGTTCCCGCGCCGGTGGCCGGGATGGGCGCTTCGCCCGCCGCTCCGGCCGCGGCGGCCGGAGCGGTCGGGGAAGCCGCGTCGGAGACCGCTGCCGGCGGAGCGATGAGGGCCGCCTACGCGGGCACCTCGACTGCGACCAACGCCGCCGGTCAGGGCGCCTCAGCCGCTCAGGGCATGGGTGGCGAGATGAGCTCGATGATGGGCCCGCTGCAGGAACTCGGGTCGTCGCTGACGCAGGTGCCGCAGAGCCTGATGCAGATACCCCAGACGATGATGGGCCCGGCGCAGTCGATGATGGGCATGTTCATGAACCCGAGCATGCTCGGCGGATTGGGCAATGCCGCTCAGAGCGGTGCGATACCGGCGTCGGCGATCTCTAGCGTCGCTGCGGCACCCGGCGGTGGTGTGGGCGGTGGTGTGGGCGGTGCCGGCGGTGGCTTCGGTGGTGCAGGCGCGCCGATGTCGGCGTTCACCCGGCCGGTCAGCGCATTTGAATCCGGCGGCGGCGGGCGGCCGACGGGATTGCGCCCCAGCGGTGCGCTGGGCGCGGTAGAGGCGCAACGCGTCACCACCACCACCGCCGGCGGCGGGATGGGAGGTATGCCGATCGGGCATGGCGCCGGCGCGGCCGGAAAAGGTGGCGGCGAGCGATCCACCAACCGATCCAACACCGTGCAGGTTGTCGACGATCGTGCCTGAGCAGCGCATTTTCCCAGAACAAGGGTGAATCGACACATTTGAAAGAAGCTCTTACACTACGCCCAGACACATCCCCGAACCCGGGGTTGCTCAACTACCAAGGAGGTTGCAGTGTCGTCGACCATCGTAGTAACACCGGAGATGTTAAGGACCACCGCCGCGGCGTTGCAGGGCCACATGGAGCACGCCACGGCCATCGCCAACGGCTACCTGCACAACCACGAGAACATCATGAGCAGCTCGACCTGGGCCGGCGCAGGTGTTCAGTCGTCGTACTCGACCGCAGCTCAGATCCACGCCGACCTGCAGAAGGTCCTCACCGGCGGCACACGGCTGGCTGACGGCCTGAACCAGGCGGCCGCATTGATGGAATCACACGAAAGCGACGCCAGCCACTCCTTCCTGTCGCTCTTCGGCGGCGGACAGTCCGCCTAGGCCCTCCCCCAGCTCCCGAAAGGACTTCGACCTCATGGACGACATGATCACCTACAACCCGGGCGCGATCGCCGACCACGCCACCGACGTGGTCAACCGCGCCGGGCAGCTCCACGAAATTCACTCGGACGCCACCCAGCGGACCACTGCGCTCGGCGAGTTCTTCGCCGGCCACGGCGCCAGCGGGTTCTTCGACGCCCAGCAGCAGATGCTCTCGGGTCTGCAGGGCCTCATCGAGACCGTCGGCCAGCACGGGGCTACCACGTCCCATGTGCTGAACGGCGCCATGGGCACCGACCAGGCTATCGGCAGCCTGTTCTGACCAGTACAGCGGACGCCTGCGTCCGCGGTACTGCGATCGATCGATGGTGGGGGTGGGGTTTCCGCGCGGCCTGCGCGGGTGCTCCACCCTCGCTGCGTCAGGAACTACTACCGAGGCGAGGGCGACGTGCTGACGACGACACTCGACGGGCTGTGGGTTCTGCAGGCAGCCGCCGGGATCGAACAGCTCTGTCCGGAGCTGGGACTGCGGCCCCTGCTGCCCCGGTTGGACACCGCTGACCGGGCCCTGCGTCACCCGATGGCCGCGGAGTTAATCAGCATCGGCGCCCTCGACGCGCAGGGCCGGGTCGAGCCGATGATCCGCGAATGGCTGACGGTGATCATGCGCCGCGACCTCACCCTAATGGTGCAGCTGAACTTTCCCGGCCGGCCCCCTGGCGACCCCCAGTACATGACACGGGTCGCGATCTGCCGGTTCGCCTCCTGGTGGGTGGTGTTGGAGCGCCATGACCAGCAGGTGCGGCTGTATCCGGCGGGCACCGCCGGTGACCAGGCCGCAGCCGCCGACCTGGTGGTCGGCCAGATCGAGCGATTGTGCGGGATGACCGAAGCTGCACCGCTGCGACCGGTCACCTTGGACAGCGAAGAGTTGCTGGAGCGCGTCCGGGATCAGGCGAGCCTGCGCACCTACCTGACGTCTCAGCGCCTCGACATGGACCAAGTGCAGATCGTGACGTTGGCCGCCGACCCCGCGGTGTCCGGCCAGGCCAATATCGTCGCGATACAGCCCGGAGCCGGCCCCGAGAACCTGGGCCGGTTGGCGATCGGCGACACCGCGGTACTGATCTCCGACACACCGGCCGGGCGGGTGTGCGTGGAGAGCATCGAGAACGGCGGTCGTCGCTACCAGATCGTCTCCCCGGGGACCCGCGGCGACATGGCCGCCGCGATTCTGCGACTCATCCGCCGTCTGCCCGCCGGCGAAGACTGGCATTCCCACCGACGAGTTGTGTAACCAATAATTCGCATCGCGATCATTACCGCGCATTAGCGGGTAAGCGCCAGGCGTAAGAAACAACGAAGACGAGGTATCAGCTGATCATGTTAACATCACGCTCGTGACAAGCCCATGGAATAGTCAGAATACGGCTGATGGAGACCCATCCGGGCGACGAGATTCCACGACCGGACACCGCTACCGGGATTCCGTATCGGACTCCATGCGCATTTCCGACCTGGCGACGCCTCGCAAGATTCCGCCCGGCTCGGGCTGGCGTAAAATTCTCTATCACGCGTCGGGCAAGGTGATAAACCCCGGCGAATCTCCACGCGAGCGTCATTACCGCGACCTGCGGAATCGCATTCGCCGACACATCCGACGCCAGTACGTGATCACCCTGGTGTCCGGAAAGGGCGGGATCGGTGTGACGACGCTGACCGCCAGTATCGGCAGTGTCTTCCGGGAATGCCGGCCGGAGAACGTGATAGCGATTGACGCCGTCCCCGGCTTCGGCACACTGTCCGACCGCATCGACGAACACCCGCCCGGTGACTATTCTGCCGTTCTCAGCGACACCGACGTCCAGGGATATTCAGATATCCGGGAACACCTTGGGCAAAATGCCATCGGGTTGGACGTGCTGGCGGGCAACCGCACGTCAGATGAGCTCCGTCCGCTGGTCCCAGCCATGTTCAGCGGTGTGCTGTCGCGGCTGCGCCGTACCCACAACGTGATCATCGTCGACACCGCCGCCGACATGGAACACCCGGTTATGAAACCCGTACTGGAAAACACCGACACGCTGGTCTTCGTGTCCGGCATCACCGCGGACCGTTCTCGGCCGGTGCTGCGGGCCGTGGACTACCTGGTTGCGCAGGGCTACCACGAACTGGTCTCCCGGGCGACGGTGATCCTCAACCACAGCGGGGCCACCAAAGACACTGCCGCCGTGGCCTACCTGACCGAGCGGTTCGCCAAGACCGGCGCCACCGTGGAGGTCATGCCGTTCGACCCGCACCTGGCAAAGGGCGGCATCATCGATATTCAAAACGAGGTGAAAAAGAAAACGCGGCTCCGTCTGTTTGAAATCACCGCCGGATTAGCCGACAAATACGTGCCGGACACCGAAAAGGTCTAGCGGTGACTTCTCCCACGTCGGCCAAAGTCGCATTCCCGGCACGCTGCGCGGTGACGATCGCCTACGACAAACACCTCGTATCGCAGGTCTTTCCGGCAGGAATCCCCGTCGAAGAATTCTTCGAGGGAATGGTCGAGTTACTGGACGAGGATTTGAAGCACCACGGTTTCGACGGTGTGGAACTTCCGCCAGGCAGCTACGAACTGCACAAGGTAAACGGAGTGCGCCTGGATATCAGTCGCAGCCTCGATGACCTGGGCGTGCAGGACGGCGACACTCTGGTGCTGGTCCCGGTGATCACCGGTGATTCCTTCGAGCCGCAGTTCGAATCGCTGTCGAGCGCGCTGGCTGCGACCGCCCAGCGGTTGGGCGCCCAACCGGAGATCACCTGCGCGGAGTGCGGGCATCGGGCCGACGAGCAGACCGTTGCTCGGTTGCTGACCGTGCGGGTGGATCGCATGTTCGCTCCGGTCACGGCGCTGACCGCGGCGCACACGGCGATGGCTCTCATGGGGATGACCGTGCTGTTGGTGTCAGCGCTGGCGCTGCGAGCCCGCACCTTCAGCGACAGCTGGCCGCCAGCGGCCGTCCTGGCGGGCGTCGGCGGGTTGTTGATGATCGCTGCCGCGGTGGTCCGTCGGAGTTGGCCGGCACGCACTGACCTGTTGAGTGGGTTCGGTTGGCTGGCCACCATCGCCCTGGCGTGCGCGGCGGCCTGCGCGCCGCCCGGACCGCTCGGCGCTCCACACGGACTGATCGGCATGACGGTGCTGGCGATGGGAGCGCTCGCGCTCAGTGTGCTGCTGCGCGCACAGACCGCGGTGGCCGCCGCGGTCATCACCGGGTGCGGCATCTGCGTGACGGTGGCTGCAGCGCGGATGTGGCAGCCGGTGTCCGCTCAGGTGCTCGGTATCTGCCTGCTGCTGGGACTGCTGCTGCTGGTACGGATGGCCCCGACCATCGCACTGTGGGTGGCGCGGGTACGACCCCCGTATTTCGGCTCGATCACCGGACGCGACCTCTTCGCACGCCGCGCCGGCATGCCGATCGACACCGTATCCCCGGTCACCAGGGACGGCGCGGAGGATGACGACGACGACCTGGTCGACATCACCGAGCGCGGCGCGGCGATTGCGGCGTCGGCGCGGTTGATCAACGCGGTGCAGGTCGGCATGTGTGTGGCG
>JBDTKT010000075.1:0-8978 GCA_039935195.1 Mycobacterium sp. | reverse complement strand
ACAATGCCAGCGATCTCGTTGCGGTCCCGAAGCTCAGTGACAGCCGGGCGTTTGTAGTCGAGAACACCAAGATGCACCCGCCGAGCCAGGTCGTCCCGCTCGGCCACGCCGATTGGCTCCGACGTGTCGGCACGGGTCCCGGCCAGCTGCAATTCGTCGACGTGCGCAACATCTTCGGGCATCCGGGCCCAGCTAACGACGGCGGGCAGCGTACTGCCTTGAATCAAGACGGTGTGTGGTCCGCGCGACAACCTGCTTCGCGCACGTCACTGCCGAACCGGCAGGATAGACCGATGCCAACCATCCCAAGAGTCGAGGACATCCTCGACCGCCTGCACGTGGTGGCGCTGCCGATGCGGGTGCGGTTCCGTGGCATCACCGTTCGCGAACTGGCACTGATCGACGGCCCGGCCGGCTGGGGAGAATTCGGCGCGTTCCCCGAATACCAGCCGCCGGAGGCCGCGCACTGGCTGGCGTCGGCGCTGGAGCAGGCCTACCGCGAACCCCCGCCAATCCGCCGCGACCGCATCCCGATCAACGCCACCGTGCCCGCCGTCGCCGCCGACCGGGTGCCGGAGGTACTGGCGCGCTTCCCCGGGGCGCGCACCGCCAAGGTCAAGGTCGCCGAACCCGGTCAGACACTGGCCGATGACGTCGCCCGCGTCGAAGCCGTCCGCGCGCTGGTCGGCACCGTGCGGGTCGACGCCAACGGCGGCTGGAGCGTAGAAGAGGCTGTGCAGGCCGCGGCAGCGTTGACCGCGACGGGTCCACTGGAATACCTGGAGCAGCCGTGCGCCACGATCGCAGAATTGGCAGCACTGCGCCGCCGGATCGACACCCCGGTGGCCGCCGACGAGAGCATCCGCAAGGCGGCCGACCCGCTGGCCGTCGCCCGAGCTCAAGCCGCTGATATCGCGGTGCTCAAAGTGGCTCCGCTGGGCGGCATTTCAGCCCTACTGAGGATCGCCGGCCGGATCGGCATCCCGGTGGTGGTGTCCAGTGCGCTGGATTCGGCGGTCGGCATCGCCGCCGGGCTGCGGGCCGCGGCCGCGCTGGAAACCTTGGAACACGCCTGCGGGCTGGGCACCGGATCCCTGTTCGTCGAGGATGTCGCCGAGACCGCGGCGCCGCAAGACGGCTACCTGCCGGTCGGCACCGTCACCCCGGACCCGGCACGGCTGCAAGCCCTGGCCGCCGCGGCGCAGCGCAGGCAGTGGTGGATCGACCGGATCAGGTCCTGCTACCCGCTGCTGCCGGACACCCTCTGACCGCTCACACGCTGGGCAGGTGCGCGTCGATGACGTGCGCGATCGTGACCGCCTCGTCGCCCACATAGGCCTTGCACGCCAGCACGTCGATCGCGACGTTGTTGGCAACCCGCAGCGCACGCTGACATGACCAGCCGGAGCTGTCGAGCTGGCGCTGAGTCATCCACAGCGTCGCGTCGACGTCGGAGACCGTGTCGAACTTCCACGAGGTGTCGGTCCGGGAGCCGGCGGGACTGGTCGTGAAGATCTGGTCACCACACGGCATCCACCGCTGCACGGACCGGTCGAAGAAGCTCCGTGCGGTGTCTCGCGACGGGAAGGCCACCACGGCCTGGACCACGAAGTGTTCCGCGGCGGGTGGGGGATCCAGCAGCGTTTGGGCGACCATCGCGGTCCAGCCGGTCTGCGCGTAGACGGATTGCTCGGCAGCCGTCCAGTTGGCCATGCAATTCGGGTCGACGAACTGCGAGCCGGCGTCGAACATCTGCGATCTTGAGTTGGCTACGGTCATGCCCGAGGTGCCCATGATCGCACTGGTTGTGGCGGCATCCAGCAGCACGTCGGGCAGGGTGGCGGCCGATACCAGCCGGGGGCCGTCGGTGTCGGCCGGCACCGCCCGGCCGCCAACCGCCACGGTGCAGCCGGCCGACACCGCGCAGAGCAGAGCCAGGACTGAACCCACCACTGCGGCCCGTTTCCGCATCACCGTCCCTAGCTGCGTGTGTCGCGACCCTGACACCATAAGGTGCGTCGAACGTTGCGATCATCACATCCGTCGGATCTCGGGGTGAACGCCTCCCCGCTGGGGTTCTCGGTGGTCCTCGCGTACCTTGTGAACGCGTGACAAACCTCGCTTACGACGACCGCAACCAGATTGGTGACCCGGTCCTGTTCATCGCCGGGCGCGGCGGTGCCGGACGGGGCTGGCATCTGCACCAGGTGCGTGACTTCCAGCTGGCCCGGTACCGCCCCATCACGTTCGACAACCGCGGCATCGGCGCCACCGAGAACGCCTCCGGGTTCACCACCGAAACCATGGTGAACGACACCGCCGAGTTGATCGAATCCCTGGACATCGCCCCGGTTCGGATCGTCGCGGTGTCGATGGGTGCGTTCATCGCCCAGGAACTGATGCTGGCCCGGCCCGAACTGGTTCGCTCCGCGGTGCTGATGGCAACCCGCGGCCGTCACGACCGCACCCGCGACTTCTTCTACCGGGCAGATGTGAAACTGGCCGAGTCCGGTCTTGGACTGCCCGCCGAATACGAGGCGAAAGTGCGTCTGCTGGAAAGCTTCTCACCCAAAACCCTCAGTGACGACGCGGCGGTCAAGGATTGGATCGCGATGTTCACCATGTGGCCGATCAAATCCACCCCGGGGTTGCGCTGCCAGCTTGACGTGGCGCCGCTGGAGAACCGCCTGCCCGCCTACCGCAGCATTACCCATCCGGTGCTGGTGATGGGATTCGCCGATGATGTCGTGACCCCGCCGGACCTGGGCCGAGAGGTCGCCGACGCGATCCCCGCCGCGCGCTATCTGGAGATACCCGACGCCGGCCATCTCGGGTTCATCGAACAACCCGACGCGGTCAACAAGGCGGCGCTGGAGTTCTTGGCCGAAATCGACGGTAAGCCCTTCCGGTGGATTCCGCCGCCACCGACGGTCCGTTAGTGCTGGCCGGCCTGACCAGCCGACCCGGATGTTCCGATCGCGTACCTTCAGACACGTGATTGATCTCGCCTACGAAGACCGCGGCAGCGGTGAGCCCATCCTCTTCATCGCCGGCTGGAGCGGCACCGGCAGCAGCTGGCAGCTGTTCCAGACGCCGGCGTTCCTGGCCGCGGGGTACCGCGTCATTACCTTCGACAACCGCGGCGTCGGCGCCACCAGCAATTCCGATGATTTCACCGCCGAGACCATGATCGCCGACACCGCGAGGCTGATCGAAACCCTTGATGCCGGACCGGTTCGCATCGTTGCGTCGTCAATGGGTTCGTTCATCGCCGCGGAGTTGATGCTGGCCCGGCCCGAATTGGTA
The DNA here is from genome assembly GCA_039935195.1 of Mycobacterium sp. GTDB lineage: Bacteria > Actinomycetota > Actinomycetes > Mycobacteriales > Mycobacteriaceae > Mycobacterium. The sequence continues at coordinate 5,672 of JBDTKT010000075.1, read as the reverse complement.
CACGCCGCAGTGCTGATGGCCGTCCGCGGCCGTCATGACCGGATGCGCGATCTCTGGCACGCCGCCGAAATCGAGCAGGCCGCCTCCGGTGCCGCGCTGTCGCCTAAGTACAACGTGAAAACCCGCCTACTGGACAACTTCTCACCCAAGACACTCAACGACGACGTCGCTGTCGCCAAGTGGATCGCGATGCTGGGCGCCTCGCCGATCTCCATGACGCCGGGTTTGCGCCGGCAGTTCGAGGCGGCCCCGCGCAACAATCGGCTCTCTGCGTACCGCAACATCGAACAGCCGGTGCTGGTGATCGGCTTCGCCGACGACGTGGCGACCCCGACGTTCATGGGCCGCGAGGTCGCCGACGCACTGTCGGACGGCCGTTACTTGGAGATCCCCGACGCCGGGCATCTGGGTTTCATGGAGCGACCGGAGGTCGTCAACGACGCGGCACTGCAGTTTTTCGCCGAAACGTGGATGTGAACGTTGACAGCCGTGAATCCCTCGACGGTGCAGGCCGGCATTGTCGTTGACGAGCTGATTCGCGGCGGTGTCCGCGACGTGGTGCTGTGCCCGGGCTCCCGCAACGCGCCGCTGGCGTTCGCCTTGGCCGCCGCCGACCGGGCTGGCCGGGTCCGGTTGCACGTGCGCATCGACGAGCGCACCGCGGGCTATCTGGCTATCGGGCTCGCGGTCGGTGCCGACGCCCCGGTGTGCGTGGCGATGACGTCAGGCACCGCGGTCGCCAACCTGGGGCCCGCGGTGGTGGAGGCCAACTACGCCCGGGTGCCGCTGATCGTGTTGTCGGCCAACCGGCCTTACGAATTGTTGGGCACCGGCGCCAACCAGACCATGGAACAGCTCGGTTACTTCGGCACTCAGGTTCGAGCCACGATCAGCTTGGGCCTCGCCGAAGACGCCCCCGAGCGGTTGGACGCGTTCAACGCCACCTGGCGGTCGGCTACCTGCCGGGTGGTGGCCGCCGCCACCGGTTCGCGCACCGCTAACGCCGGCCCGGTGCAGTTCGACATCCCGCTGCGCGAGCCGCTGGTGTCCGAACTCCAGTCGGACGGGGCCGGCGGCCCGGCGGGCCGCCCACACGGCACGCCGTGGACCTACACCCCGCCGGTCAGCTTCGATCAGCCGCTGGACATCGACCTGACACCCAACACCGTGGTGATCGCCGGGCACGGCGCCGGCGTGCACCCCAACCTGGCGGCGCTGCCCACCGTCGCCGAACCGACCGCGCCGGCCCCCGTCAACCCGCTACACCCGCTGGCGCTGTCGCTGCTGCGCCCGCAGCAGGTGATCATGGCAGGCCGGCCTACGCTGCACCGCTCGGTGTCGGCACTGCTGGCGGACCCCTCGGTACCGGTGTACGCGCTGACCACCGGGCCGCGCTGGCCTGATGTGTCCGGCAATTCGCAGGCCACCGGCACCCGGGCGGTCACCACCGGGGCGCCGGAAACCGCTTGGCTGGCACGTTGTGCCGAGCGCAACCGGCTTGCACTGGCCGCGGTGCGGGGACAGTTGGCGGCGCACCCGCTGACGACCGGGTTGCACGTCGCCGCGGTCGTTGTCGCGGCGCTGCGTCCCGGTGATCAGCTGGTGCTGGGCGCGTCCAACCCGGTGCGGGACATCGCGCTGGTCGGGCTCGGCTCCCAGGGGCATCCGAAAGGCCTCGTGGTGCGGTCGAACCGCGGGGTGGCCGGCATCGACGGGACGGTGTCGACGGCGATCGGTGCCGCGCTGGCCCACGAGCGGGTGCACGGAGCCCAGGCCCGCACGGTGGCGCTCATCGGCGACCTGACCTTCGTCCACGACAGTTCCGGGCTGCTGATCGGACCGACCGAGCCGACGCCGCGGCAGCTGACGATCGTGGTGTCCAACGACAACGGCGGCGGCATCTTCGAACTGCTGGAGCAGGGCGACCCGCGCTTCGCCGACGTGTCGTCGCGGATCTTCGGCACCCCGCACGACGTCGACGTCGGTGCGCTGTGCCGCGCCTACCACGTCGAATCCCGCCAGATCGATGCCGGTGAGCTGGCCGCCGCGCTCGCGGAGCCGAGCAGCGGTATGCGGGTGCTTGAGGTCAAGGCGGATCGTTCTTCGCTGCGCGCCCTGCATGCGGCGATCAAGGCCGCACTGTGAAATTTCCCCGCCTTTCCCGATTTCCACGGTTTAAGACGCCGCCGAAAGAGCTGCTGCACATCTTGATTCACGGTAGTGGGCGAAGCTCACCCACCGCCGGTGCGGGACGGGTGCTGCGTTGGGCGCGGATCGGCGTGCTGATCCTGGTCGCGGTGGTTACGTTGCAGTCTGCGCTACTGGTGGCCGGCGCCTTTCGCAACGACATCGCCATCGAGAGCGATATGGGCGTCGCGGAGGCCGAGGTGCTCAGCGCCGGGCCGCGCCGGTCCGCCATCGAGTTCGTCACCCCGGAGCGGATCACCTACCGCCCCGAGCTTGGTGTGCTCTACCCGTCCGAATTGTCTACCGGCATGCAGATTTACGTCGAATATGACAGGAAAAATCCCGATCTGGTCCGGGTGCAGCATCGCACCGCGGCACTGTCGATCATCCCGGCCGGTTCGATCGCGGTGCTGGCCTGGTTGATCGGCGCCGGCGCGCTCGCCGGACTTGCCGAGGTCGACAAACGTTTGACGCCCGCTTAGCCGGCCTGCACTAGTCGGTCCAGCCAGCCGACATCGGTGGTATCCACCACGGTGTTGGATCTTAGGTTGTAAACCGTTGGTGTTCCAGGTTTTTCAGGATTCGCCTGCTGAAGTAGGACGCGGTTGAGCGCGTTCATCGCGATGGTGTCAGTGCCGGGGTCACCGGCCGCGATCCGCTCTGCCACCTGCTCGGGCAGGCCGCTTTTCCGGGCGGTGGCGGCGATGGCCTCGGCGTCAGGGTTGCCGCCGTTGCGGTAAAGGTTCACGACGAATCCCTGGTAAGTGGCAGCCGAGGTGGCCGGGTCGGCGGCGAGCATCAGCGCATTGCTGACGCGGGTGGAGGTGTCGTTGTGCCGCCGGTCGTCGAGGAAGGTCAGCCATCGGTAGGTCACCGCCACCTGCCCGTCGGCCAGGTGGCGGCCGAGCCCGGCCCCGGAGGCCGACTCGAATTTTGCGCAGTCCGGGCATTGCGGGTCGCAGAAGAATGCCAGTTGTACCGGTGCGTCGGGGAAGCCGGCGACCACGCCGTAGCGGTCGGCGCTGAGCGCGGTTCCGGGCGCAACGGGATCGGAGGGGTCGGCTCCCGCCGCACCGACGCACGACACCGCACACGTCACCAGCACTGCCAGAGCGCCAAACCAGGACCGCATGAACTACCCCTTTTCGGCCGCGCAAGTTTATTTCAGTGACGACGCCGACACGGTACCGTCAGTGCCGTGAACCGTGCCACCCTCGACAAAGACCCCGGTGCGGTGGCGGCCATGTTCGACGGGGTCGCGCGCCGCTACGACCTGACCAACACGGTGCTGTCGCTGGGCCAGGACCGCTCCTGGCGCCGGGCCACTCGATTGGCGCTGCGGCCGCAGCCCGGGGAGAAGGTGCTGGACCTGGCCGCCGGCACCGCAGTCTCGACGGTCGAACTGGCGAAGTCTGGCGCGTGGTGCGTGGCGACGGATTTCTCGGTCGGGATGCTGGCGGCCGGCAGCGGGCGTGACGTCCCGAAGGTCGCCGGAGACGCCACCCGGCTGCCGTTCGGCGACGGCGTGTTCGACGCGGTGACGATCAGCTTCGGGCTGCGCAACGTCGTCGACCACGTCGCGGGGCTCAAAGAGATGGCCCGGGTCACCCGGCCGGGTGGCCGACTGGTGGTCTGCGAGTTCTCCACCCCGACGAACCGACTGTTCGCCACCGCCTACAAGGAATACTTGATGCGAGCGCTGCCGGCGGCGGCTCGCGCGGTCTCCAGTAACCCGGACGCCTACGTTTATCTGGCCGAGTCGATCCGGGCCTGGCCCGATCAGGCCGAGTTGGCGCAGCGCATCGAGCAGGCCGGCTGGTCGGGTGTGCGGTGGCGCAACCTCACCGGCGGCATCGTCGCCCTGCACGCCGCCACCCGCTGACCCTCGGCCACTCAACCCGCGATCGTGCATGGTTGTACGCGACACGCCGGGAAAGTCCGTACAACTATGCACGCTCGCGCCACCGATGGATGGCTGCCCTCAGGTGAACGGCGGCCGCCGGTCGATCAGTCGCGACACCCGCCCGCCACCGCGCCAGGCCCGGGCCACCCAGTCGGCGTCGTCGTCGGTGACCAGGTTGGCCATCACCCGCACCGCGACCCGCATCAGGGTCGTCGAACGCATCGCCAGCGGTCCGGTGGCAGGCAGAAACCGCGGGAACGTCAGCAGCAGCGCCAACCGGCGCGCCACCGAGAAGCCGCGCCCGTAGCGGCGCTGCAACTCGGCAGGCCACACCTGCGTTAGATCCGCGGTGCCCAGCAATTCCACCGCCAGTCGGCCAGTCTCCAGCCCGTAGTCGATGCCCTCGCCGTTGAGCGGGTTGACGCAGGCGGCGGCGTCGCCGACCAGCATCCAGTTCGGCCCGGCCACCCCCGACACCGCGCCGCCCATCGGCAGCAGCGCGCTCGCCGGGGCGCGCGGGTCACCCTCGAAACCCCACTCGTCGCGGCGCAGGTCGGCGTAATAGGACATCAACGGCCGCAGTGCCGCGTCGGCGGGTCGCTTCGTGGTCGCCAGCGCACCGACGCCGATGTTCACCTCGCCGTTGCCCAGCGGGAAGATCCAGCCGTAGCCGGGTAGCAGCGCGCCGTCGGGGGAGCGCAGTTCCAGGTGCGAGGTCAGCCACGGCTCGTCGCTGCGCGGCGAGGCCAGATACCCGCGGGCGGCGATCGCGTACACCGTCTCCTGATGCCACTGCCGACCCAGCACCCGGCCCAGCGGGGAGCGGGCGCCGTCGGCGACGATCAGGTGCCGGCAGCTGACCTCAGAACCGTCGGCCAGCACCACCGAGCACACCCGGCCGGATGCGTCGTGATGTACTCCAACGGCTTTATTTCCCAACAACATCCGCGCGCCGGATGCTTCGGCCACCTGGCGGATCCGTTCATCGAGCTCGGTGCGCGGCACCGCGCTGCCGGTCGACGGGAACGAGGGGCCGGGCCAGTCCACCTGCACCTCGCTGCCGAAGCCGGCCATCCGCAGGCCGAGGTGCCGGATATGGGTGTCCAGCCAGTCGCCGAGCCCCAACAACTCCAACTCCTCGACCGCGCGCGGGGTCAGCCCGTCACCGCAGGCCTTGTCCCGCGGGAAGCTCGCGGTGTCGATCACCAGCACGTCGTGGCCGGCCCGGCGCCCACTATCACCACGTCAGCCACCATCTCAGCGCTGGTGTTCACGCACACCAGTATGTTGGACCCGTGAGAACACCGGCGACTGTGGTGGCAGGCCTAGACCTCAGCGACCTTGGCGACTCGGCTTTCGCCGCCAGTGTCCGCGACGGGGTGGCGCGCATCGAAGCGTTGATGGACACCGAACTGAGCGGCGGCGACGAGCTGATGGCCGAGGCGGTGACACACCTGTTCAAGGCGGGTGGCAAACGCTTCCGGCCGCTGTTCACGGTGCTCTCCGCGCAGTTGGGGCCGGATCCGGACGCCTGGCAGGTGACGGTCGCCGGTGCGGTGATCGAGCTGGTGCACCTGGCCAC
>JBDTKT010000074.1:0-7720 GCA_039935195.1 Mycobacterium sp. | reverse complement strand
ACAACTCGGTGGCGTGGGTGGCCCCCAACCCCGCCCAGCGCAGCATCCGCGGTGCGAAATCGTACCGGTAAACATAGGTGGGGGCATGGGTGCCGTGTGCGTCGGCGATCTGCCAGACGGCCGAGTTGAAGGCGAAGTCTCCGCCGAGTCGCACGCAGGCGGCCGGGTCCGGATAGTCCGGGTAAGCGGCCAGGATACGGTCGCGGGTCGCCGCGTCGACCTTCGACAGCAGTGACTCGATCATCGGCTCGGTCGTCGGCAGCATTCGCAGGAAACGGGTGAACAGCCGCCCCTCATCGGCGTTGCTGCCGATGATGAGCGGCACCCGGTGGGCGGTCCCGTCGTACATCGCTTCGACCGGGTCCACGGGCAGGATGTCGTCACCGAAGGCCGGGCCGAGCGGGAAGGCGCCCAGCATGTTGCGCATACCGTCGGCGATCAGTTGGTCCTGTGCGGCCAGCAGTTCGGCCGGGGACACCGCCAGCAGCGTGTGGGCCGCATCGGCCTGACGCGCCCCGAGTAGCCCGGTGAACCGTCTGGCGAACTCGGCGGCAACGTCGGGTGAACGCACCATCCCCGCTGCCGGGCTTTCCGCGATCGCGTGGGCGAACAGGCCCCCGGCCGCCGGCACACCCAGCAGTGTGGTGACGATGTGCGCGCCGGCGCTCTCCCCGAAGATCGTGACGTTATCGGGGTCGCCGCCGAACACCGCGACGTTCTCGCGGACCCAGCGCAACGCGAGCACCAGATCGCGCAGATACAGGTTGCCGTCCAGGGGGATGTCCGGAGTGGACAGCGACGACACATCCAGGCAGCCCAGGGCACCAAGCCGGTAGTTGACCGAGATGTAGACGCAGCCGCGCCGCGCCAGCGCGGCGCCGTCGTAGAGCGGGGTGGCGGAGCTGCCCAGGAGGTACCCGCCGCCGTGGATGAACACCATGACTGGCAGCGGCTCCGACTCGGCGATCTCCGGCGCGACCACGTTGAGGGTGAGGCAGTCCTCCCCGGTCGACTGGAACTTGCCGGGCCCGAGCATGGTGTAGCGGCGTTCCTGCGGCGCACAGTTGGCGAACCCGTGGCAGTGCCGTACGCCTGACCACGGTTCGGCTGGCTGGGGCGCTCGGAATCGCAGCGTCCCGACCGGCGGCCGGGCGTAGGGAATTGATCGCCACCTGCGGACCCCGCCGCGGGTGAAGCCCTCCGCGACTCCGGAGGCGATGGTGACCTGCACGGGGTGGTTATGCATGATCCGAACGGTAGCCAATCCGGTGCCGGTTAGCCTAACGGCATGCGCATCGCCGTGCTGATGGCACTATCGCTGCTGATCGCCGGATGTTCCCCCGCCACGGTCAGCGAGCCGGAACAGACCCGGGCCACCACGTCGGGATCAGCCGCGCCGTCCCGCGCGGCGATGCCGCCGGTGCCGTCCGGGGCGGCGCCGGTCCGACCGAATCCATCCACCCCGCCGCCCGACGGCGCGTCGATCGCCGACGTGATCGGCTGGATCGAAGCCGGCCGCCCTGTGGACGCTGCGGGCTACCATCGCGCCACCCGGGACGGCGAGACCACCGAACTCGGCGCCGACATCGCGTTCACGGCTCCAGCCGGATCGTCTCGTGCCACCACCTGCCTGACGGATTCCCAGCACACTGCGGGCTCGTTGGCCTGCCTGGTCGATCTCACCGATCCACCGCCGCGCCCCGAAGACGTTTACGGCCAGTGGAAGGGCGGCTGGGTCGATTTCACCGGTGAGACCCTGCAGGTGGGGTCCGCGCACGGCGATCCTGGACCGTTCCGCAACGGTCTGGGACCGGAGTTGCCCAGCGGCGGCGCGCTGGCGTTCGGTGACTACCGCTGCCGCGTCGAGCGGGCCGACCTCTACTGCGTCAACTATGCCCACCGGTCGGCGGTGCGGTTGAGTCCGACGGGTGTGCGACCGTTCGGTTGCCTACACCCGGTGCCGCCGCCGGCGGACGTCGGCGAACTGTTCGGCTGCTGAACTTTCGAACCTCAGCGCCAGCGGTCGGCGGCCTGCACCGCATTGAGCAGCGTGTCGCATAGTTGCCGCAGCTCGGCCTGCGGGGCATCTTCGTCGAGGGCCGTCGCGACGTCTTCCGCCGCGCATCGCACCTGATAGACCCGGTCTGACAGCGCTGCTGCCTCCTCGGCGGACAACACCACTGCATCCGGAGCCAGAGCCGCTGCCTTGCCTCCTACGATCAACGCCCGCTGTTCGTAGGCGCGCTGCCGGCAGGATTGCCGGCAGTACTGGCGCCGGCGGCCCATCCCGGCGTCGCCCACGTCACGGCCGCACCAGCGGCATGGCTGGGTACGGTCATTGCGAGGCACGCCTGCCTACCTTAGTCAGGAGACTCCGACGATCCCGGTATCATCAGAGGTCGCGTCGCGTGCGGACGGGAACTTCACCGCCCCCGCCTGCGTTGTTAGCCGCGAGAGACTTTTGGCGGAACTTGTTGTCGTAAGGAGATGTGGGTCGATGGCTGATCGTGTTCTGCGGGGCAGTCGGCTGGGAGCCGTGAGTTACGAAACTGACCGCAACCATGACTTGGCGCCCCGGCGCGTCGCGCGGTACCGGACCGACAACGGCGAAGAGTTCGAGGTTCCGTTCGCCGACGACGCCGAGATTCCCGGCGTCTGGATGTGCCGCAACGGACTGGAGGGTGCCCTGCTCGAGGGCAACGCGCCCGAGCCGAAGAAGGTCAAGCCGCCGCGTACCCACTGGGACATGCTGCTGGAACGACGGTCGGTCGAAGACCTCGACGAGCTGCTCAAGGAGCGCCTCGATCTGATCAAGTCACGCCGTCGCGGCGGTTAATTCCGCGTCCGGCGCAGGCGGTTCATCCGTCCGCCGATCCCCCACCGGGCGACTTTGACCATGGCTTCGCGGATGTTGGATCCGCTCATCTTCGACACGCCCAGCTCACGTTCGGTGAACGTGATGGGCACCTCGACGACGTTGAAGCCGTTGTTGATCGTGCGCCAGGTGAGGTCGATCTGGAAGCAGTAGCCCTTAGAGTCCACCGCGCCCAGGTCGATCTTTTCCAGCACCCCGCGGCGGTAGGCGCGGTAGCCGGCGGTGATGTCGTGTATCCCAACCCCGAGAAGCAGCCGAGAATAGGTGTTCGCGGTCTTCGACAGCACCAGTCGGCGCCACGGCCAGTTCCGTACCGTCCCGCCGTCGACGTAGCGCGAGCCGATCGCCAGGTCGGCGCCGGCATCGATGGCGTCCAGCAGTCGGTACAGCTGTTCGGGGGCGTGGCTGCCGTCGGCGTCCATCTCGACCAGCACGGCGTACTGGCGGCTCAACCCCCACGCGAAGCTGGCTAGGTAGGCCGCACCCAGACCGGCTTTGGTGGTGCGGTGCATCACGTGGATCCGGTCCGGGTCCGCGGCAGCGGCCTCGTCGGCGAGGCGGCCGGTGCCGTCCGGGCTGCCGTCATCGACGATCAGCACGTGTACGTCAGGCCGGGCCTGCCGCAGCCTGTTCAGGATCAGCGGCAGATTCTCCAGTTCGTTGAAGGTCGGGATGACCACCAGCGTGTGTGTACTGGGCCGATCACCTGCGCTCATCGGCGCCACTCCTGTTCATCGCTGCTTCATCGCTACGCTCTAGTCTCGTCGTCGCCGGGGTCGCTCAGCGCCCGGGATGGACGGCGGCGCACGAACCAACCATTGTGCAGTATCGCGGACAGAAAGCTCGCAACGCCCGCACCGACCAGCAACCACTGCACCAGCGGACCCCAGCGGGTGGCCGGAGTCAACGCGTTCTTAAGCCGAACATGGGTGTCCAGGTACGCGGGTTCGAAGAACTCGGTGCGTGCCAGCTCGCGTCCGTCCGGCGCGATCACCGCGCTGATCCCGGTGGTGCCGGCGACGACGACATACCGATCGTGTTCGACCGCGCGAACCTTGGCGAAGGCCAACTGCTGTTCGCTCATGGTCGCGTTGAAGGTGGCGTTGTTGGCCGGCACCGCCAGCAACTGCGCGCCGGCCAGCACCGATGCCCGCGGCGCACGGTCGAAGATCACCTCCCAGCAGGTGGCCACCCCGACCGGAACCCCGGCGATCTGCACCACCCCGGTGCCGTGGCCGGGCGCGAAGTAACCCGCGCGGTCGGCATAGGCGGACAGGTGCCGGAAGAACCCCCGCCACGGCAGATACTCCCCAAACGGCTGCACAATGCTCTTGTCGTGGCGATCGCCCGGACCGGTGATCGGACTCCAGACCAGCACCGTATTCATCGCCACCGGATTGTCCGGGGTCCACTCGTCGCCGGCGCGCACCGTGCCCACCAGGATCGGCGCGTCGATCGCCCGGGCGGCCGCGGTGATATCCCGGGCGGCATCGGCGTTCGTCAGCGGATCGATGTCGGCTGCATTCTCCGGCCAGATCACGAACCGGGGCTGCGGGGCGCGACCGGCCCGGACGTCGTTCGTCAGTTCCAGGGTCTCCCGCACGTGGTAGTCCAGGACCTCGCGTCGTTGCGCGTTGAAGTCCAGCCCGAGCCGCGGCACATTTCCCTGCACCGCCGCCACGGCGATGACCGGGTCGTTGCCTGCGCCCACGCCGGAGCGGCGCACCCCCGGCCACACCACGACGGCCGCCAACAGCACCAGGCAGATGCACAGGCCGGGCAGCAGCACCGCCGGGGGCCGTCCGGTGTCCTCTCGGCGCAGCCACAGTGCGATCTCGGCTGCCAGCGCCGTCAACGAGCAGCCCACCAGTACCACCGCCGTCGACAGCAGAGGCGCCCCGCCGAGGACGACCAACGGCAGAAGCGGCCCACTGGTCTGGCCGAATCCAACTACCCCCCAGGGGAATCCGCCGAACGGGAAGACCGACTTCGCCCACTCCTGGACGGCCCACACTGCCGCGAACCACACCGGCCAGGCCGGCAGCGTGCGCACCGGCACGGCCAGCAAGCCGAACACCGCTGGAAACAGCGCGCACATCACCGTCAGCGCCAGCCAGGGCACCACCCCCACCAGGCCGCTGATCCACGCCAGCAGCGGCAGATAGAAGGCCAGACCGAGCAGGAACCCGTAACCGAAGCCGCCGGCGGCAGTGGTGTGCGGGTGGGTCAGCACCCAGGCCAGCAGCGCGAATGCGACGACCGCGGCCCACCACCAGTTCAGCGGCGGGAAGCTGGCGCCCAGCAGCAGCCCGCCGCCGGCCGTGGCGGCCAGCTGCGGCCACCGATCGGCCGTCCCCGTGCCCAGCCGGACCAGCCATCGCTGTGCCAGGAGGCGCATCCCGTCACCCATGCAGGACCACGTTCCGATGCACGGTTTGCCGGCAGCGCGGCGGGGCATCGGCCGACTCCAGCACCGGCAGCGCGGGCACCCGGGAGCGTGGATCGGTCGACCAGCGTTGCACCGCGTCACTGGGCGCGCTCACAGCCAGCCGCTCCACCTCCCAGATCGCGTAGGAGGCCGGCGCACCGGGTACCAGGGTGCCGCTCAGCCCGTCGTTGACACCACCGGCCCGCCAGCCACCACGGGTCGCCGCGGTGAATGCCGCGCGCATCGACACCGAGCTGCCGGGTGTGCGGTGGTGGGCGGCCGCGCGCACCGAGGCCCACGGATCCATGCCGGTCACCGGGGTGTCGGAACCGAACGCGAGGGGCACGCCACGGGATGCTAGCAGCGCAAACGGGTTCAGCCCGGCGGCTCGCTCGACGCCCAGACGCTGGGCGTACATGCCCTCTTCACCGCCCCACAGCGCGTCGAACCCGGGTTGCACGCTGGCGATCACCCCCCAGGCGCCCAGCTTGGCGGCCTGGTCGGCGGTCACCATCTCCAGGTGTTCGAGGCGATGCCCGCACCGGGCCACCGCGCCCACTCCGGCTAGCTCCACGACCTGCTCCAGCGCATCGACGACGGCTGACACAGCGGCGTCCCCGATCACGTGGAAGCCGGCGGTCACCCCTGCCTCGGTGCACGCCCGCAGATGGGTGCCGACGGCATCCGGGTCGAGGTGACAGATGCCGGCGCAGCCCGCGGCATCGGCGTAGGGATCGTGTAGCCAGGCGGTGTGCGAGCCCAGGGCGCCGTCGACGAACAGATCTCCGGCAAGCCCGCGTGCCCCGGTGTCGGCGAGCAGCTCCCGCGCCTGCGCGGCGGTGCTGACCGGTTCGGCCCAGTAACCGATGACCTCGACGCCGTGCGCGATCGCGTGCAGGTCGCGCCAGTCGTCGCGTCCGCCGATCTGTGGCCCGGCACACTCGTGGACCGCGACGATTCCAGCCGCTGCGGCGGCGTCCAGGGCGGCCGTGCGGGCCGCCGCCCGTTGTTCGCCGGTGAGCAAGTCGCGGGCCGCCGCCCGGACCAGGTGGTGGGCATCGCCGGTCAGTGGCAGGTCGGCGGCGAAACCGGCTGCATCAGGCAATCCCGCCGCTTGGCGCCTCAGCCTCGTCGAGGCCAGTGCCGAATGCGCATCGATGCGTGCCAGGTAGGCCGGTCGCTCCCCCACGGCCGCGTCCAGATCGACAGTGCTGGGAGCGGAGCCGTCGGGCCAGCCAGAGTCGTCCCAGCCGTGACCCCATACCGGTCGGCCCGGGTGCTCGGCAGCGTAGTCGGCGATCATCTGCAGGCAGTGCCGGCGCGAGGTGGCCGCCCGCAGGTCCAGCCCGCTGCGAACCAGGCCGGTCTCGGTGACGTGGACGTGGCTGTCCACAAAGGCCGGGGCGACGAAGCCGCCGGCCAGGTCGGTCACTTCGGCGGCGGGGAACTGGTCGCGGCCGACCGCGTCGCTGCCGAGCCATGCGACGACGCCGTCGCGCACCGCCATCGCGGTCGCATCCGGGTGCGTCGGGCTGTGTATCCGGCCGCCGAGAAGCAGAGACGTGGGAACCGCGGTCACGGGGTAAAAACTACGCGCCGACGATATTCGAGACTTCTGAGGCGTCTGAGACGCTGATGACCTCCCCGTCGATGAAGTCACTCGGGGGGGACGGACGGACGGCACCACCGCGGGCCGCATACCACTGCGCGCCGACTGTCGCAGCGCTGACCAGTGCTGTGCGCCGGCCCAGGCTGTAGGTCGCGAGCGCCGTTACGGCCGGACCGACGGCGGTCCGGGTGGCCGGTAGCAGAAGCAGAAGTCCCAGAACGGTGGTCACCGGGCCGGGGACGACGACCAGCAGGGTGCCCAGCGCGACCCAGGCGCCGTCGGTGACCGCGCGTGGCAGGGTGGGCGCACCCGACCCCAGTCGGATGAGCTGACGCCGGGCCTGCGCACCGGCGAGAGCGAGGCCGACGACCAACGCACCGGACAGCACCAAGATCGTCCAACCGAACCCGAACGTAGCCACCAGTACCGCCACCGCCGCCAGTTCGACAACGACATAGCCGAGAAGCAGTCGCGTGCATGCGCTCACCATGGGAGACCAACGTCTCGTGCATCGATCCGGTTCCACGGACCCGCACCGGGTAATACCTTGGTTTGATGACCACCATTGCGCTCGAAACCCCTGACGGTGCCATTGATGCACTCCTGAGTACCCCGGCGGGGAACAGCCCCTGGCCCGGGGTGGTGGTGATTCACGATGCAATCGGTTACGGCGCCGACATGGCGGAGACCTCCGATCACATCGCCGATGCGGGCTACCTGGCCCTGACCCCGAACCTGTATGCCCGCGGCGGCCGGGCACGCTGCATCACCCGGGTGTTCCGCGAACTGCTGACCCAGCGCGGCCGCG
>JBDTKT010000073.1:0-13159 GCA_039935195.1 Mycobacterium sp. | reverse complement strand
GGAGAGGAAGCCGCTCACCCCGGCCCGCCGGTTCGGTCTGGTCGGGCTGGCCGCACTGGTGCTCTTCGGCCTGGCCGCGGTCTCGCCGGCCGCCCTGCTCGGCCACCTGACGGTGTTCGCCCTGGCGATCGTGATCGGCTACTACGTGATCGGCCACGTGCACCACGCGCTGCACACGCCACTGATGTCGGTGACCAACGCGATCTCCGGGATCATCGTGGTCGGCGCGCTGCTGCAGATCGGGCTGGGCGATCCGTGGATCACCGGCCTTTCGACCGCGGCCATCCTGTTGGCCAGCATCAATGTTTTCGGCGGTTTCGCGGTGACCCGGCGGATGCTCGCCATGTTCGCCCGCAGCTAGCAGCCCGGTTCCGACCCCAGAAATTTGAGAGTGAATTCCATGTTTTCCGTAGAGACCGCGGCACCGGCGGCGTTCATCGTCGCAGCCCTGCTGTTCATCCTGGCGCTGGCCGGATTGTCCAGGCACGAGACCTCCAAGGTCGGCAACACCTTCGGCATCGTCGGCATGACCGTGGCCCTGGCCGCGACCATCGCGCTGGCGACCCACCGCGGCATCGGGACCGTGGGCCTGGCGCTGCTGATCGGTGCCACCACGGTGGGTGCCGCGATCGGCCTGTGGCGGGCCCGGGTGGTCGAGATGACCGGGATGCCCGAGCTGATCGCGCTGTTGCACTCCTTCGTGGGTCTGGCCGCGGTGCTGGTCGGCTGGAACGGCTATCTGCACGTCGAGCAGCACGGGTGCGGCGTCGCCGCCGTCGAACTGCGCAACGAGGGGTTGCTCGGCATCCACTCGGCCGAGGTCGTCATCGGGGTGTTCATCGGCGCGGTCACCTTCACCGGCTCCATCGTCGCCAACCTCAAGCTGTCGGCGCGGATGAAGTCGTCCCCGCTGATGCTGCCGGGTAAAAACTTCCTCAACGTCGGCGCGCTGGTGGCGTTCATCGCGCTCACGGTGTGGTTCGTGGCCGACCCGCAGCTGTGGCTGCTGGGGCTGGTCACCCTGCTGGCGCTGCTGCTGGGCTGGCACCTGGTCGCCTCCATCGGCGGCGGCGACATGCCCGTGGTGGTGTCGATGCTCAACAGCTATTCCGGCTGGGCGGCCGCCGCCTCAGGCTTCCTGCTCAGCAACGACCTGCTGATCATCACCGGCGCGCTGGTCGGCTCCTCGGGTGCCTACCTGTCCTACATCATGTGCAAGGCGATGAACCGGTCGTTCCTGTCGGTCATCGCCGGCGGTTTCGGGATCGAGGCCGGCCCGGCCGGCGACACCGACTACGGCGAGCACCGGGAGATCACCGCCGCCGGCGTGGCCGAACTGCTGGACACAGCCGATTCGGTGGTGATCACCCCCGGCTACGGGATGGCCGTCGCCCAGGCCCAGTACGGTGTCGCCGAGCTCACCCGCAAGCTGCGCGAGCGCGGCGTCAAGGTCCGGTTCGGCATCCACCCGGTCGCCGGCCGACTGCCCGGCCACATGAACGTGCTGCTGGCCGAGGCCAAGGTCCCCTACGACATCGTGCTGGAGATGGACGAGATCAACGACGACTTCGACGACACCTCGGTCGTCTTGGTCATCGGCGCCAACGACACCGTCAACCCGTCCGCATCCGAGGACCCGAGCAGCCCGATCGCGGGGATGCCGGTGCTCACCGTCTGGAACGCCGACGACGTCATCGTGTTCAAGCGGTCGATGGCATCCGGCTACGCCGGCGTGCAGAACCCGCTGTTCTTCCGGGATAACACCCAGATGCTGTTCGGCGACGCCCGCGATCAGGTGGACGCGGTACTCGCCGCGCTGTAGCTGCGTCGGTCAATCACCGAAAACACCGGCGGTGTTCCCCTTACGATCGGGGACGTGGCAACACTAAATACCGCACGCGGACCTATCGACACCGCCGATCTCGGTGTCACGCTGATGCACGAGCACGTGTTCATCATGACCGCCGAGATCGCCCAGAACTATCCGGAAGCCTGGGGTGACGAGGACAAGCGGGTGGCCGACGCCGTCACACGGCTGTCTGAGCTGAAAGCCGCCGGGGTGGACACCATCGTCGACCTCACCGTGATCGGGCTGGGCCGCTATATCCCCCGGATCGCCCGGGTCGCGGCGGCCACCGAGCTGAACATCGTGGTGGCCACCGGTGTGTACACCTACAACGAGGTCCCGTTTTTCTTCCACTACCGCGGGCCGGGCACCATGCTGGACGGCCCCGAGATCATGGCCGACATGTTCGTCCGAGACATCGAGCAGGGCATCGCCGACACCGGGATCAAGGCGGCGATCCTCAAGTGCGCCACCGACGAACCGGGGCTGACCCCCGGCGTCGAACGGGTGCTGCGCGCGGTCGCTCAGGCGCACCGTCGCACCGGGGTCCCCATCTCCACTCACACCCACGCCGGGCTGCGGCGCGGACTCGAGCAGCAGCGCATCTTCGAAGAAGAGGGCGTCGACTTGAGCCGCGTGGTGATCGGGCACTCCGGTGACAGCACCGATCTGGGCTATCTCGAAGAGCTGATCGCCCCGGGCTCCTATCTCGGCATGGACCGGTTCGGTATCGACCTCATCCTGCCGTTCGAAGACCGAGTGAACACCGTCGCCGCGATGTGCGAACGCGGCCACGCCGACAAGATGGTGCTGTCCCACGATGCGAACTGCTATTTCGACGCGCTGCCCGAGGAAATCAGCTCGGTGGCCGCCCCGAACTGGCACTACCTGCACATCCACAACGACGTGATCCCCGCACTCAAACAGCGCGGCGTCACCGACGAGCAGTTGCACACCATGCTGGTCGACAATCCGCGGAAGATCTTCGAAAACCGCGGCGGCTACTGACCGGGCCTCGCTAAGGCCCTTCTCGCAGGAAGGTTTACAATCGGACGAAAGCCCTTTCGCTGCAGGGTAGTTCGTCGTGAGCTCAACTCCGGTGGGCCAACACCACCGGATCGGGCGCCTCAGGTTCGTCGGGGCGGTCGACCGTCGAGGGGTCCCGACGGTGGTGAGTCTCCCAGCCGCGCAGCTTCTCCCGGCACGGCTGTTCCACCAGCGCGTAGCTCACCGCGGCGATGGCGACGGTGAACACCATGGTCAGCGTCAGCACCACCGCCATGTCGCCGGTGAACGCGAACCGGCCGATCACCGGAAACACCATGTCCAGTGCGGCCAGGTGCCAGAGGAAGATCCCGTACGACCAGCGGCCCAGGGTCACCAGGGCGGGACTGGCCAGGAATCGGTGGGGGGTGTCTGGGCGGTCCAGCACCAGCGGCGCCAGCAGCGTCCAGGCCAGAATGCCGCCCATCGCCGTGCGGACCATGAACTGGCCGACGGTGGCCGACGTCAGGCCCTCCGGTCCGGCCAGGGGTGAGGCGGACACCAGAAAGGCGATCAGCGTCAGCACCGCCATCAGCCCCCGGCGGCGGGCCAGTCGGTGCACCCAGGTGAGCGGGCTGAACGCCCACTCGGCCAGCAGCATCCCGGCACCGAACCAGCAACCGTAGGCGGGTGCCCAATTCAGCGGGTTCACCCCGTAGGGGTGGGCGATTTTGAGGAGCCCCCAGCCCAGGCTGAGCACCGCCACCGCCGCGATCACCGGCACCCGGGCCCGCACCGACAGCGGTCGCGCCGCCAGCGCCAGCACGGGCAGCGCGATGTAGAAGCTCACCTCCACCGCCAGGCTCCACATCTGGGTCAGCCCGGGCGTCAGCGTCAGCGGCACGTAGATCTGCGTCATGGTCAGGTTGGCCAGCCACACGGTGAGGCTGGCGCCCCCGGTTTCGGGCAGCAGTGCCAGGATCACCACCACCGACACCAGGTAGGCGGGCATGATCCGCACCACGCGTGATCGCAGATAGTGCCTGATCGGCGGGACCTCGCGGAGTCCGCGGGCCGCCGCCGCGTGTCCGCGCCACAGCAGGAACCCCGACAGCGCGAAGAACACCGCCACGGCCATGTCGAAGCGGCTCCACAGTCGGCCGCTGATGCCTACCGAATGCCCGGTCTGAAACGCGACATGGGTGATGACCACGCCGATAGCCGCGCAGGCACGCATGCCCTCGACCGCGGGCAGGAAGCCACGGGTGCCACCCACCTGCTGTTTTGTCTGACTCAAGTCCGAAGCTCCGATGGACACACCGTAGCGGCTTTAATTTCTACTGTTAGGGTCGAACAGATTTTAGTGCGAGTGGAATAGGCAGGGAGGACACGGCAGCGTGAACCGGGCAGTCATGATGCGTATCGGAGCATGCGCGGTCATGGGCCTCGGCGCCGCACTGCTGGTCGCGGCGCTGCTGTTGTCCACCTACACCATCGGGAAGATCGCCAAGATCCCCCTCGACATCGACACCACCCTGATCAGCACCGGCAGCGGCGCGGCCCTGGACCCGGATTCGCTGTCCACCGAGCACACCGTGGTCGACGAGGACGTGCAGTTGGTCGCCCAAGTGCAGATCGACGTAGAGGCGCCCGCCAACGCCGACGTGGTCACCCTGGAGGCCGGTTCCTCACTGCGGCGTGCCGACAAACAGCGGGACACCGGCCTGCTGCTGGCCATCATCGACACCGTCACCTTGGACCGGGTCAGCGCGATGGCGGTTTCCGACGACACCCACCCCGGCGGCTCCGTGCAGCGGCCGCGCAACTACGGCGACGACACCCCGCCGACGACGATCGCGATGCCGCACGAGGGGTTGTCCTACCGATTCCCCTTCTACACCGAGAAGATGTCTTACCCGTACTTCGACTCGATCGCGCAGAAGGCCTTCGAGGCCAATTACGAGGGCGAAGAGGACGTCAACGGCCTGACCACCTACCGGTTCACCCAGAACGTCGGCTACGACGCCGACGGCAAACTGTCCGATCCGGTGCGATACCCGTCGCTGTACGGCCATGACGAGGACGGCGAGATCACCGCGTCCGCGGCGATGTGGAATCTCGAAGGCGACCCCGGCGAGCAGATCACCATGACCCGCTTCTACGCGGCGCAGCGGACCATGTGGGTGGACCCGGTATCCGGCACCATCGTCAAGTCGAAGGTGCACGCCAACCACTACTACGCCCGCGACGCGATGCAGCCGGAGATGGCGCTGGTCGACTACACCGTCACCAGCACCGAGGAGACTGTCGAAACCCAGGTCGACGTGGCCCGCAACGAGCGGGACCGGATGGCCCTGTGGACTCGCATCTTGCCGATCACGTTCACCGCGGTCGGCTTGATCGCCCTGATCGGCGGCGTGCTGACCGGCTGGTTCAGCCTGCCGGTGGAGGCCGCGCTGGCGGGGCCGCGCACGGAGACCGCCGACCGCGGCATCTTCGGCGGTGTCGCCCGCAAGCCCCCGCCGGCCGAGCAGGTGTTCGGGTCCGAGGCCGAGACCGAGAAGCTGCCGGCGCAGCGCCGATCGCTGGATCCCGACCCGAGCCCGCCCAAACGCAGCGCACCGGATCCGGCCGATCAGTCGTAGCCTCACGGCACCCCCGACCCGGCACCGGGCACACCGGTGGGTCGGGCCGGGATACGCGCTGGCGCTGACGGTGCTGATCCTGGCACCGCTGCTGCGGCCCGGCTATCTGCTGCTGCGCGACGCGGTGTCCACCCCGCGGTCGTATCTCTCCGATGTCGCCCTCGGTCTGGGTGAGGCGGCGCCGCGGGCCGTGCCGCAGGACTTCGCGGTGGCGCTGGGTTCACATCTGGTCGACGGCGGGATCGTGGTCAAGGCACTGCTGGCGGCGGGGCTGTGGCTGGCCGGGTGGGGTGCGGCACGGCTGGTGACGGCCGTGCTGCCGGAGTCCGGAATGTCCGGGCAACTGGTGGCCATCACCGTCGTCGTCTGGAACCCGTATGTCGCCGAACGGCTGCTGCAGGGCCACTGGAGCCTGTTGATCGGCTACGGCTGCCTGCCCTGGGTGGCGGCGGCGGCGCTGCGGTGGGCGCAGTCGGGCGACCGCCGGGCACTGTGTGCGCTGATGTTCTGGATGGCGGCTGCCGGGTTGACCCCCACCGGACTGCTGCTGGCCGTCCTGGTGGCACTGGCCGGTGTGGCGGTACCCGGCCCGGCCCGGCCGGGCTGGCTGCGCGCGGCCGTCGTGGCGGTGGTCGCGGCGGTGGCCACGCTGCCCTGGTCGGTGGCGTTGCTCCTGGGGCCGTCATCGGCGCCGGGCGAGGTGTCCGGGGTGGCGGCGTTCGCGGCGCGCGCCGAGCCCGGTCTGGGCACGCTGGGCAGCCTCGTCGGGCTCGGCGGGATCTGGAACTCCGGAGCCGTCCCCGACACGAGGACAACACTTTTCGCACTGCCGGCCACCTTGTTACTGGCGGGTGTGCTGCTGGTCGGCCTTCCGGTGGCGGCGCGGCGGGCGGCCGGGGTACCGCTGCTGGCGCTGGCGGTGGCGGCGGTGCTGGCGGTAGCGGCGCTGGCCACCGGCCCGGGTCAGGCGGTGCTGCGGACAGCGATCGAGGCCGTACCCAGCCTGGGGGTGCTGCGCGACGGGCAGAAGTGGGTGGCACTGACCGTGCCCGGATACGCACTGGCCGCCGCCGCGTCGGTGGTGCTCCTGAAACGCCACCTGCAACACCGTTGGGCACCCGCGGCGGCGGCGACGGTGTGCTGTGTCGCGCTGATCGCCACGCTGCCGGACCTGGCCTGGGGGGCCGGCGGGCGGGTCGCGCCGGTGCACTACCCGCCGGCGTGGCCGGCGGTGGCGGCGATGGTCAACGCCGACCCACGCCCGGTGGCGGTGCTGCCGGCCGGCACCATGCGCCGGTTCGCGTGGGCGGGGCCGGCGCCGGTGCTCGATCCGCTGCCCCGGTGGGTGCGCGCGGACGTCCTGGCCACGGGCGATCTCACCGTCTCCGGCAAGACCGTGCCCGGTGAGGGCTCCCACGGCCGCGCGGTGCAGGAGTTGCTGCTGGCCGGTGCCGATCCCGCCGCGCTGGTCCGCGCCGGGGTGGGCTGGGTCGTCGTCGAATCGGGTACCGAGGGTGAGACCGGTGCTTCCGCGACCACCTTGGCGCGGCTTCAAGTGGCCTACCGTGACGCCGACCTGACGCTGTACCGGGTCGGCGGCGACATGGCGGGCGCGTCGGCGGGCCGGCGGCGGTTAGCCGTGCTCGCCCACCTGGCGTGGTTGGCACTGCTGGTCGCCGGTGCCGCGGGCGCCGTCGTCCCTCGCCCGGCTAGAACGCCCGGCTAAGACACCCGGCTAGAACACCCGGCTAAGACACCACGCCGCTGACGCGCCGGCCGGCGTGCACCGCCTCCAGCACGCCGCGCATCGCCTCGGCACTCTGCCGCCAGGAGAATTCGGAGCTGCGGGCCGCTGCCTTCGCGCCGAGTTGCTCACGCAGCACCGAATCGGCCAGCAGGTGGTCGAGCCGGCCGACCAGATCGCGGTGGTCGTCGACCAGCAGCCCGGTCACCCCGTCGACGATCGAGTCGGACAACCCGCCGGAGGACCGGTAACCGATCGTCGGCACACCGTGTTGGCCGGCCTCGATCACCGCCAGACCCCAGCCCTCCTTGCGGGACGGCAGCAGGTGCACCCAGGCGCGGTGCACCAGTCGGTGTTTGGCCGCGTCGTCGACATGGCCATGAAAAGTGACGGCACCGGCGATTCCCAGCGCAGCGGCGTGATCGACCAGCCGCTGCTGCCACCAGCCGCCGCCCACAATGTCCAGATGCAGATCCGGCACCCGAGTCCGCAGCAGGGCAACCGCTTCGAGGGCGTCCTCGATCTGCTTGTGCGGCACCAGCCGGGACAGCACCACCACCCGCGGCGAGGCTGACCGCGGACCGGACAGCGTCGCCGCCGGCGCCTCGTCGAGACCGTTGCGCACCACCGCCACCCGGTCGGCACCGACCCCCAGGTCGACGAGGTCACGCGCTGACGGGAGCGACACCGTCACGTACTGGTTGCGCCGGTGCAGCCACGGCGACAGGCGCGATTCCACGCCCCAGCCGATCCGGCTCAGCACCGGTCCGGCCACCGGCCACTGCTCCCGGTGGCAGTGATGCACCAGCACCACCACCCGCCGTCCGTAAAGCAGCCGGGCCAGGAATGGCAGTCCGTTCTGGGTGTCGATCACCGCGTCGGGCCGCACCCGGCGCAGCGGTCCGACGCCCAGTCGGGACGCGGCCATCGCGGCCAGTGCCCACAGGTAGACCGAATAGCGCCCACCCCGACGGCTGATCACAACGCCGTCGACCACCTCGTGGCGCAGCGCGCCCGGGTAGTGGGCGGTGCGCAGTGTCACGGTGATCCCGGCGGCGGCCAACTCGGCACCGATGCGCTGCAGGTAGGTCTCGCTGCCCCCGCCCTGCGGGTGTCCGATGTCGCGCCAGCACAGCAGCAGCACCGAGCGCACACCCGACATAGGGTTACAGGGTAGCGGGGCCACTTGGGTCCCCCGTCGCGAGCGTGCAGTTAGGTTTACGTTCGCCCGCCCAGCGTGAAGGTAGGTTCACAGTCGGCGAGAAGCTGAGCCCGGGGGGCACGACTGACCTGTTCGCGCGGCGGGCGGGGTTGTCCCGTTCACTGCGACTGCTGTCGGAGTTCCGCTACGAGCAGCGCGCGCCGGCCCGGTTTTACGGCGCACTGGCCGCCGACACCGCGGCCATGGTCGCCGACCTGTGGGCGGGCAGTCATGGCGAATCCCCGGCCGGTCGCACCCTGCTCGACGTCGGTGGCGGGCCGGGCTATTTCGCGGCGGCGTTCGCCGCGGCCGGCCTGCACTACATCGGCGTCGAACCCGACCCGACAGAAATTCACGCGATGCACGCCGCCGGTCCGGTCCACACCGAGGGCCCGGGCATCTTCGTGCGGGCGTCCGGGACGGCGCTGCCGTTCGCCGACGACAGCGTGGACATCTGCCTGTCGTCCAACGTCGCCGAGCATGTGCCGCGGCCCTGGCAACTCGGCAACGAAATGCTGCGGGTGACCAGGCCGGGCGGGCTGGTGGTGCTGTCCTACACGGTGTGGCTGGGCCCGTTCGGCGGCCACGAGATGGGCCTCACCCACTACCTGGGCGGGGCTCGCGCCGCAGCGCGCTACACCCGCCGTCACGGCCATCCGCCGAAGAACAACTACGGCTGGTCACTGTTCGCGGTCTCGGCGGCCGACGGGCTGGACTGGGCGAGAAGCACCGGTGCCTTGATTGCCGCTTTCCCCCGCTACCACCCGCGATGGGCCTGGTGGCTGACGTCGGTGCCGCTGCTGCGGGAGTTTCTGGTGAGCAACCTGGTACTGGTCCTGCGATCCACCTGACGGATTGACTGGAACAGGTTCTAATCGGACGACCCGGTCGGTAGGGTGTGCGCCATGACCGACAGTTCCCCCACCGAGTACGACAAGCTTTTCATCGGCGGCACATGGACCGCCCCGTCCACCGACCAGGTAATCGAGGTGCACTCCCCGGCCACCGGCGCGTACGTGGGCAAGGTTCCGCTGGCCGCAAAGGCCGACGTCGACGCCGCAGTCGTCGCGGCCCGCGAGGCCTTCGACAACGGCCCCTGGCCGTCGACTCCACCGGCGGAGCGTGCCGCGGTGATCGCCAAGGTGGTCGCGTTGCTCGAAGAACGCAAGGACCACTTCACCAAGCTGCTTGCCGACGAAACCGGTCAGCCCTCGGCGATCGTCGAGACCATGCATTGGGCCGGCTCGATGGCGTCGCTGGGTTTCTACGCCGGCGCCGCGGACAAGGTGCGCTGGACCGAGACCCGCACCGGGGTGTTTGGGCAGACCATCGTCACCCGCGAGCCGATCGGTGTGGTCGGCGCGATCATCGCCTGGAATGTGCCGCTGTTCCTGGCGGTCAACAAACTGGGCCCGGCGCTGCTGGCCGGTTGCACGATAGTCCTCAAGACGGCCGCCGAAACACCGCTGAGCGCCAACGCATTCGCCGAGGCGTTCGCCGACGCGGGCCTGCCCGAGGGCGTGCTGTCGGTGGTGCCCGGCGGCATCGAGACCGGCAAGGCGCTGACCGCCAACCCCGAGATTGACCTGTTCACGTTCACCGGCAGTTCGGCGGTCGGCAAAGAGGTCGGCAAACTGGCGGCCGACCGGCTGAAGCCGTGCACGCTGGAACTGGGCGGCAAGTCGGCCGCGATCGTGCTGGAGGACGTGGATCTGGCCGCGGCGGTGCCGATGCTGGTGTTCTCCGGGGTGATGAACGCCGGACAGGGCTGCGTGAACCAGACCCGCATTCTGGCGCCGCGGTCGCGGTACGACGAGATCGTAGACGCAGTCAGCGCGTTCGTCTCGGCACTGCCGGTGGGGCCGCCCAGTGACCCGACAGCCCAGATCGGGCCGCTGATCAGTGAGAAGCAGCGCGCCCGGGTCGAGGGCTACATCGCCAAGGGCATCGAGGAGGGCGCCCGACTGGTCTGCGGCGGGGGCCGCCCGGAGGGCCTGGACGGCGGCTACTTCGTACAGCCGACGGTCTTCGCCGACGTCGACAACAAGATGACGATCGCGCAGGAAGAAATCTTCGGACCGGTGCTGTCGGTCATCCCCTACGACACCGAGGACGACGCGGTCAAGATCGCTAACGACTCCGTGTACGGGCTAGCGGGCAGCGTATGGACCACTGACATCCCGCACGGCATCGAGATCTCGCAGAAGATCCACACCGGCACCTACGGGATCAACTGGTACGCCTTCGATCCCGGCTCGCCCTTCGGCGGCTTCAAGAACTCCGGCATCGGCCGCGAGAACGGCCCCGAGGGCGTCGAGCACTTCTGCCAGCAGAAGAGCGTGCTGCTGCCGATGGGTTACACGCTGGAGGGCTGAACTGGCCCGGACTAGCGGCCGAGGTTCCGCCGCCGGCGCTCCTGGATGCAGCGGCCCACTTCGGCTTTGTAGAAGTCCTCGTCGCGCACGCCTGCGGTGTACAACCGCTCGCCGAGTCGCTCCCGGACCGCGCCGACGGTCACGTCGTCACTGTTCGCATGCGCCAGCACCCAATCGACGGCGGCTTCGCAGCCTTGCTGCCGGCAGATCTGCTCCACGCGCTTACGGCCGGCCCGCTTGTGGAACCTGGCGAACCCGGCTTTGCTCCACGAGCCGATCTCCCGCGCTTCCAGGTCGAGCAGTTCGCGCAGCACCGACAGCGGCCCGTCCTGCACGGTCCGAAACGCCGCGACGTCGGCGAAGGCCAGGGCCCCGTCGGGGTGCCTGACGCGCTCGATATCGGGCTCCACCGCCACCGCGCCCCGGCCCTTGGCCAGTTCGTGGGCCCACCGGACAATCGCAAAACCCTGATCCGGCAGTCGATATTTCCTGGTGTGGGTGTCCACGATCTGCCTTTCCGGGTCAGCAAATCCGGTGCAGGGGCCGACCTCCGCCATCGAGCGTAGGCCGGCGCCACCGGGCCGACGGTTCGGCGAAGGTCAGAACGCATCCTCAGGCAGGTCCATCAGCGCGAGGTCGACGTCGTCGACGATCCGGCGCTGCGCGCTCAGCCTCGGCAGGACGTTCTTGACGAAGAAGTTCGCTGCGACGACCTTCCCCCGGTAGAAGGCGCCGTCTTCCTCGGTTGGGTTGTGCTCCAGCGCGTTCAGCGCCGTCTCGGCCTGCCACAACAGCAGCCAGCCGATCACCAGGTCACCGACCGCGAGCAGAAACGGCACCGCCTCCAGTCCCACCCGATACAGCTCGCGGGGGTCCTGCTGGGAGCCGAGCAGATATCCGGTCAGGGTGGTCACCATCGCACGCAGGTCATCGAGCGCGGTCTTCAGCATCGCCCGGGCATCAGCCAGTTCGGGGCGCGCGTCGGAGCTGCCGAGGAAGCCCTCGATCTGGCCGATCAGGTGCGCCAGGGCGACACCGCGGTCGCGAGCGATCTTGCGGAAGAAGAAGTCCTGCGACTGGATGGCGGTGGTGCCCTCGTAGAGGCTGTCGATCTTGGCGTCCCGGATGTACTGCTCGATCGGGTAGTCCTGCAGGAAGCCGGAGCCGCCGAAGGTCTGCAGGGAATCGGTCAGGTACTGGTACGCGCGCTCCGACCCCACCCCCTTGACGATCGGCAGCAGTAGGTCGTTGAGACGTTGCGCCATCTCCGCGTCCGCGCCGGACACGCACGCGGCGACCGCAGGGTTCTGGTGCGCGGCAGTGTAGAGATACAGCGCCCGCATCCCCTCGGCGTAGACCTTCTGCATCATCAGCGCGCGACGCACGTCGGGGTGGTGGATGATCGTGACCCGCGGCGCGGCCTTGTCGGTCATCTGGGTCAGGTCGGCACCCTGCACGCGGGTCTTCGCGTAGTCCAGCGCGTTCAGGTAGCCGGTCGATAGAGTAGCAATCGCCTTGGTGCCCACCATCATTCGCGCGTATTCAATGACGTTGAACATCTGCCCGATGCCGTTGCGGTTGTCGCCGACCAGCCATCCCTTGGCCGGTGTCCCGTGCTGGCCGAAGGTCAGTTCGCACGTGGTCGAAACCTTAAGTCCCATCTTGTGTTCCAGCCCGGTGACGAAGACGCCGTTACGCTCCCCCGGCGCACCGGTCTGCGGGTCGGGCAGGTACTTGGGTACCAAAAACAGGCTGAGCCCCTTGGTTCCCGGCCCGGCGCCCTCGGGGCGGGCCAGCACCATGTGCATGATGTTCTCGAACAGGTCGTCGCTGTCGCCGCTGGTGATGAACCGCTTGACGCCGTCGATGTGCCAGCTTCCGTCGCCCTGTTCGACGGCCTTGGTGCGCCCCGCTCCGACGTCGGAGCCGGCGTCGGGCTCAGTGAGCACCATGGTGGCGCCCCAGTCGCGTTCGATCGCCATGCTCGACCAGTGCCGCTGCTGCTCGTTGCCCACGTGGTAGAGGATGTTCGCGAAGATCGGCCCGGCCATGTACATGAACACCGCGGGGTTGGCACCGAGCACCAATTCGTTGATCGCCCAGGCGACCATCGACGGTGCGGGCACCCCGCCGGCGTTCTCGTCCAGCCCGATCCGAAACCACTCGCCGGCCTGCCAGGCTCGAACCGACTTCTTGAACGGCTCGGGCAGGCTCACCGTGTGGGTCACCGGGTCGAAGACCGGCGGATGACGGTCGGAGTGGGCGAACGACTCAGCGACCGGGCCCTCGGCGAGCCGGGCCGCTTCGGCCAGCATTTGGCGCACCGTGTCACCGTCGAGATCCCCGAATGCGCCGTCGGAAAGG
>JBDTKT010000072.1:0-7129 GCA_039935195.1 Mycobacterium sp. | reverse complement strand
CCGATCGGCTTCAGTCCCAACGCCGTCGATGACGATCTGTCCTCGCTGGCCGTCATCGCCAAACCCGGCGTGGTCAATTCCGATGCGTCGCCGAACAAGCCCAGCGCCAACCAGAGCGACGCGGCCGGCACCGCCGGGGGCCGCATCCCGACCGATGCGCCGGCCGGGGTGAACGGTTCCCGGGTGGCGCTGCCGTTCGGGCTGGATCCGGCCGTCACCCCGGTGCTGGGCAGCTTCAAGGAGAACCGCATCGCTGCACACGCCACCTCGGCCTGGTACCAGCTACCCGCGCGCAACCCCGACCGGCCGCTGGTGGTGGTCACCGCGGCCGGTGCGATCTGGTCGCACAAGGAGGACGGCAAGCTGGAGTACGGACAGCGGCTGAAGCTGGAGTGGGGTGTCGGCCGCGACGACGGCACCGTCGCCACGCTCGGGTTGATCGAGCCGATCGAGCCCGGGCCGCAGAACGCCTGGCGCAACCTGCGCTTCCCACTGTCATGGGCCCCGCCGGAGACCAACCTGGTGCGCATCGTCGCCGACGATCCGAACCTGTCCAACGAACAGTGGATCGCGTTCACCCCGCCGCGGGTCCCGATCACCCAGACCATCCAGCAACTCATCGGATCGCAGACCCCGGTGCTGCTCGACATCGCGACCGCGGCGAACTTCCCCTGCCAGCGGCCGTTCGCCGAGCATCTCGGCGTCGCCGAACTGCCGGAGTACCGCATCATGCCCGACCACAAGCAGACCGCGGCGTCGTCGAACCTGTGGCAGTCCGCTGAGGACGGCGGGCCGTTCCTGTTCACCCAGGCAATGCTGTGGACCACGACAATCCCGACCTACCTCAACGACGACTGGTACCGGGACTGGGGATCGGTGGAGATCTACCACCGGTTGATCTCCGCCGAGTTGGCCCCCGACGCCGTCATCGAGCAGGGCACCGCCACCGTGTCCGGCTGGAGCCGGCCCGGCCCGATCCGAGCCCTGCCGTGAGCGACGTGACGAACTCCCGCGAGCTCCGGTTGACCCGCTGGGTGGCGACGATCGCCGGGCTGGTCGGCTTTTTCCTGGCGGTGGCCACCCCGCTACTGCCGGTGGTGCAGACCACCGCGACCCTGGACTGGCCGCAGCACGGCCTGGGGGCACCTCCCGCTGGCGGGGGACTGGCCAGTGTCACCGCGCCGCTGATCTCGCAAACCCCAATCGTGGTGACGGCTACGGTTCCGTGCGCCGCGGTCGGATCCCTGCCGCAAGCCGGCGGCACCCTGATGAGCACCGCGCCGACCGGCGGCAAGGACGCCAAACTCAACGGGCTGTTCATCACCGCCTCACGCCAGCAGGTCGACGTCACCGACCGCAACGTGGTGCTCGCCAGCGTGCCGCGGGCCAAGGTCGAGTCCGGGGGGTGCGAACGGATCGAGGTAACCTCCTCACACGAGGGAACCTTCGTCACCTTCACCGGACTCACCGAGAAGGCCGGTTGGGCCGACCCGAACCTTCGGCCGCAGATCGTCGGGGTGTTCACCGACCTGACCGGACCGGCACCGGCGGGCCTGCGACTGCAGGCGACCATCGACACCCGGTTCTCCACCAGGCCGACCGCGCTGAAACTTGCCGCGATCATCGCCGCGATCGCCGCCACCGTCATCGCCCTGGTCGCCCTGTGGCGACTGGACCGGATGGACGGCCGGCGCATGCGCCGGCTGATCCCGACCCGCTGGAAGTTCTTCACGCTGGCCGACGCGACGGTGATCTTCGCGTTCCTGGTCTGGTACGTGATCGGCGCCAACTCGTCCGACGACGGCTACATCCTGGGGATGGCCCGGGTCGCCGGGCACGCGGGTTACATGTCGAACTACTTCCGCTGGTTCGGCAGCCCGGAGGACCCGTTCGGCTGGTACTACAACCTGCTGGCGCTGATGACGCACGTCAGCGACGCCAGCATCTGGATCCGGCTGCCGGATCTGGTCACCGGACTTCTGTGCTGGCTGCTGCTTTCCCGCGAGGTGCTGCCCCGGCTCGGCCCGGCGGTGTCGTCCAGCCGCCCGGCGATGTGGGCCGCTGGGATGGTGCTGCTGGCCGCCTGGATGCCGTTCAACAACGGGCTGCGGCCCGAGCCGATCATCGCCGTCGGCTCCCTGATCACCTACGTACTGATCGAGCGGGCGATGTACGCCGGCCGACTGACCCCGTTCGCGCTGGCGGTCCTCTGTGCGGCATTCACCCTGGGCATCCAGCCCACCGGCCTGATCGCGGTGGCCGCGCTGGTGGCCGGCGGTCGGCCGATCCTGCGGATTCTGGTGCGCCGGCACCGGCAGGTCGGCACCTGGCCGCTGGTCGCCCCGCTGCTGGCTGTCGGCTTCGTGATCCTGACCGTGGTCTTCGCCGACCAGACGCTGCGGGCGGTGCTGGAGGCCACCCGGGTTCGCAGCGCGATCGGGCCCAGCCAAGCCTGGTACACCGAGAACCTTCGCTACTACTACCTGATCCTACCCACCGTCGACGGGTCGATGTCGCGGCGGTTCGGCTTCCTGATCACCGCACTGTGCCTGTTCACCGCGCTGTTCATCATGCTGCGCCGCAAGCGGGTGCCGGGGGTGGCCAGCGGGCCGGTGTGGCGGCTGATGGGCGTCATCTTCGCCACCATGCTGTTGTTGATGTTCACCCCCACCAAGTGGGTGCACCACATGGGGCTGTTCGCCGCGGTGGCCGCCGCGATGGCCGCCGTGACCACGGTGCTGGTGTCGCATGAGGTACTGCGCTGGTCGCGCAACCGAATGGCGTTCCTGGCCGCGGTGCTGTTCCTGCTGGCGCTGTGTTTCGCCAGCACCAACGGCTGGTGGTACGTCTCCTCGTACGGGGTGCCGTTCAACGCCTCGATGCCCAAAATCGGCGGCGTGACGGTCAGCACCATCTTCTTCGTCCTGTTCGGGCTCGCCGCGGTGTGGGCTGCGGTGCTGCACTTCGCCCCGCCCGACCGCGGCGAGGGTCGGCTGGCCCGGGCGCTGACCGCGGCGCCGGTGCCGGTCGCAGCCGGGTTCATGGTGTGCGTGTTCGTCGCGTCGATGGCGGTCGGCATCGTGCGCGAGTACCCCAGCTACTCCAACGGCTGGGCCAACATCCGGGCGTTCGCCGGCGGCTGTGCGCAGGCCGACGACGTGCTGGTCGAGCCCGACCCCAACGCGGGGGCGCTGACGCCGCTGCCGGGTGATTACGGTCCGCTGGGTCCGTTGGGCGGCGTCAACCCGACTGGATTCACCGCCAACGGGGTAGCCGAGCGGGTCGTGGCCGAGGCGCTGCGAATGACGATCACCCAGCCGGGGACCGACTACGACTGGGATGCCCCGGCCAAGCTCAAGACCCCGGGGATCAACGGCTCGACGATCCCGCTGCCCTACGAGCTGGACCCGGCGCGGATTCCGCTGGCCGGCACGTACACCGTTGGTGCGCAGCAGCAGAGCAAGCTGACCTCGGCGTGGTACGCGCTGCCGCCGAGCGACGGCGCGCATCCGCTGGTGGTGGTCACCGCGGCCGGCCCCATTTCCGGCAACAGCGTGCTCAAGGGCTACACCACCGGCCAGTCGGTGCTGCTGGAATACGGCCTGGCCGGTCCGGACGGCACACCGGTAGCCGGTGGGAGCCTGGTGCCGTACGACCTGTTCGGCGAGTGGCCGAAGATGTGGCGCAACCTGCGCTACCCGCGGGCACAGATTCCCGCCGAGGCGGTCGCGGTGCGGGTGGTGGCCGAGGACAAGTCGCTGACGCCGCGGGACTGGATCGCGCTGACCCCGCCGCGGGTGCCAGAGCTGCGGTCGGTGCAGGAGTACATCGGCTCGACACAACCGGTGCTGCTCGACTGGGCCGTCGGGCTGGCATTCCCCTGCCAACATCCGATGCTGCACCGCAACGGGGTCACCGAGGTGCCGAGGTTCCGCATCACCCCGGACTACAACGCCAAGAAGCAGGACACCGACACGTGGCAGGACGGCGTCAATGGCGGTCTGCTGGGCATCACCGACGTGCTGCTGCGGGCGCACGTGATGGCGACGTATCTGTCCCGCGACTGGGGCCGCGACTGGGGTTCGCTGCGCAAGTTCGACACGATCATCCCGGCCGAGCCCGCCGAGATCGAACTGGGCACCGCCACCCGCAGCGGCTGGTGGTCACCGGGCGAGATCCGCATCAAGCCCTAGCCCGCCCTTTGGCGCGACCGTGCAGAGTTGTCCGGCATTTCCCCAGGTGAGGCCGTACAATTCTGCACACTCGCGGCAAAGGGGGGCGCGGCAAAGGGGTTAGGCGGCGGCGCGGTCCAGCTGAATCTCAATGCGCCGCAACATCTCCCGAGGCTGACCCCGAACGTCGTCGACAATCACGGCCAGCACCACCCAGCCCATCTCCTGTAGCGCCGCACGTCGATGACGGTCATAGCGCAGCGCCTCCACCCCGCTGTGCCAGTCGAGGCCGTCGTACTCGACCGCGACGCGCCACTCCGGCCAGGCGAAGTCCACCCGCCAGGTCCGGAAATTGCGGTCGACGATCTCGTACTGCAGTTGCGGGGTGGGCAGGCCGCCGTCGATCATCACCAGCCGCGCCTCACTCTCCATCGGGGACTCGGCCCGCGGATCGGCCAACGGCAGCAGGGCGCGCACCTTCACGATGCCCCGCCTTCCGGCCTGCTTAGTTGCCGCTGCCCGCAGCTGACGGCGGTCGCAGGTGCCGCTGCGCAGCGCCGCGTCCAGCGTGGCCAGCGCTCTCGGCCGCCACAGGCTGCGGGCCACCTCGATGGCGGTCCACGCCGGAGCGGTGGTGAGGCGACCGTCGACCTCGATCAGCGGTGCACCCTCGCGCCGGTGCACCTCGAGGCCGGCGACCGGCCTCAACTGCCTCCCGCCCGGATTCAGCACGTGCAGCACGGCGCGTTCCTCGGTGTCAAAGCCGTAGACCGCCGCGGCGGTTCCCAGGCAAGTCGCGATACTGCGCTCGGTGAGCAGATCCAGGCCGCGCAGCCGCAACTGGGCGTTCGGCTCGCCGACGCCGTAGATGCCGTACCAAAGCTGTTGCAGCTCTCCGACTTTCACCGCCCCCCGCAGGCCACGCCGACTCAGGTGGGTCAGCGCCTGACCGCAGGTGACGACGCCGCCCTGCCGGTCGACCAAGCTCATCAGGTCCGCGTTCATGGGGGCCTATCGTCCGCGCGGTGGCCCCGTCACCCTAGTCACCCGGGCCGCACCCTTTGGATAACCCGGCCGCGTCTACCGCGAGGGTGCACAGTTGTACGGCCTCACCCGCGAAATTGCGGGCAACTATGCACGCTGGGCGCAAAGGGTGGCGCTGCGGATTCGCGGACCGATCACGCCGGGGAGTTGCGGGACGCACACGTCACCCGATGGCAGCCGCACCCACGGCCGGACATAGCGGTCCACCGCCCACACCCCGTCTGGTAGCCCGCTGCGCCCCCCGGTCAGCGCCGCCAGCTCGCGCTCAAGCTCACTGGCCACCCCGGGAGTATCGGTGCCGCGCAGCGAGCACCCCACGGTCTCCGGCGCGAACCGCAGCGCGATCAGTCCGACGGCGGCGGCCACGATCAGCCCGACCGCCGGGAACAGCCCCCACCCGGTCTTCGTGATCACCGTGTCGGCAATGATCGGCGCCGTCCCGCCGAACAGCGCGACCCCGGCATTGTTGGCGATCGCGAACCCGGCGTAGCGCACCTGAGTGGGGAACATCGCCGGGAAGAACGCCGGCACCGTCGCCAGCGGCGCGGCCAGCAGCACGCTCAGCACCGCGAACGCCGCCAGCGCACAGCCGACACCGCGCCCCATCAGCCAGTACATCGGCAGCGCCAGTACCACCATGCCCAGCAACGACATTCGCCATAGCGGTTTTCGTCCGATCCGGTCTGACCACGCCCCGGCCAACGGGATGCACAGCATCATCACCAGTTCCCCGACCAGCATGACGGTGGTCCGGCTGCGGTCGCCGAGCCCGACGGTCGCATGCAGATAGGTCGGTTGATAGGTGGTCAGCGTGTAGTCGATGAACCCGAGCGCCGACACCAGCCCGAACATCACCGTGATCGGCCGGGTGTAGTTAGTCAGCAGGTCCACCAGTCGGTCCCACGCGGACCCGGTGATCGCGTCGACGGCCGCACACTCCTGAAACACCGGGGTCTCTTCCATCTGGCTGCGCAGCGCCAGGCCGACCAGACCCAGCGGCAGCGCCAGCAGGAACGGCACCCGCCATCCCCACGCCGCCATTTGTTCGCCGGTCAACGCCGACTCCAGCCCGAGCACCACCGCGCTGCCGGCCATGAAGCCACCTAGCGCCCCGAACTCCAGCAGGCTGCAGTACCGGCCCCGCTTGTCGTCGGGTGAGTGCTCAGCCAGGAACGTTGCCGCCCCGCCGTATTCACCACCGGTGGAGAAACCCTGCACCACGCGCAGGGCGAACAGCAGACCCGGCGCCCACCAGCCGACACTGCCGTAGGTGGGCAGCACACCGATCAGCGTCGTCGCCAAGGCAATCAGCAGGAGGGTCGCTGTCAGCACCGACTTGCGGCCGAATCGGTCACCGATCGGACCCCAGACCATGCCGCCCAACGGCCGCAGTGCGAAGGACACCGCGAAGCCCAGCATGGTGCCCACACTGCCGAAGGCCTCGGGAAAGAATGCCTTGGTCAGATAGGTTGCGACGACCGCGTAGACGCCGTAGTCGTACCACTCCGTTGCATTGCCGACAGCCGAGGCGAGAATCGCTTTGCGCAGCATCGGGTTACGTTTCTGGACGGCAGCGGGACGGGGCAACCGCTCAGGCAGCAGCAGGCTCATCGACCCTCGCTACAGGGGCGCACTGCTACCTCCACATCCTTCCGC
The DNA here is from genome assembly GCA_039935195.1 of Mycobacterium sp. Taxonomy (GTDB): domain Bacteria; phylum Actinomycetota; class Actinomycetes; order Mycobacteriales; family Mycobacteriaceae; genus Mycobacterium. The sequence continues at coordinate 257 of JBDTKT010000072.1, read as the reverse complement.
TACCCGAAAGCATCACTGAGACAGGATAATTCCTACATTGCGGAAGTTGACGGAGTAGCCGAATCGTTATGGAACACTTACGCGCCCGAGACCACCCACCTGAGATCACGCGCCGGCGCGAGAAATCACCTCCGGGCGCGAGGGTGCACAGTTGTACGCAAAATCGCTGGAAACGGCGTACAACTCTGCACGCTCGCGGGAGAAGGAGGAGGGAGGGGGAGAAGGAGGAGGGAGGGGGAGAAGGAGGAGGGAGGGGG
>JBDTKT010000071.1:0-25635 GCA_039935195.1 Mycobacterium sp. | reverse complement strand
GACCAGTGCCGACGGCTTGGCGGGCGACACCTCGGCACCGAGTGTGCCGCATCGGTGTCGCTGCGTCAGGTCTGGTAGCGAACGATGCTCTCGGCCACACACGCCGGCTTGGCGCCGCCGTCGATGGCCACCGTGGTGGACAGCGTTACCTGGTGCGCGCCGCCCCCTACGTCGGCGACATCGGCAACCGTGCTCTCGGCGCGGATCTGCGAACCGACCGGCACCGGCGCGGGGAATCGCACCTTGTTCAGCCCGTAGTTGATCGCCAGTTTGATCCCGTCGACCCGGTAGATCTGGTGCATCAGCCGCGGCAGCAGCGCCAGTGTCAGGTATCCGTGGGCGATCGTGGTGCCGAACGGCCCGCTGGCGGCCCGTTCGGGGTCGACATGAATCCACTGGTGGTCACCGGTCGCGTCGGCGAACAGGTTGACCGACTCCTGGGTGATCGTCACCCAGTCGCTTTGGCCGATGGACTGTCCGGTCAGCGCGGCCAGTTCGCCGATCGAGTTGAAAACGCGCATGCGTGTTTGCTCCTTCTGTACTTACCCGATGGTCACGGTGCCGGATTCGGCAAGCCGATCAATCTGCGCCGCTGTCATCCCCAGTCGTTCCCGCAGCACCTCGGCGGTGTGGCCGCCCAGTACCGGTGCCGGGGCCGCGGGCGGGTGGACACCGTCGATCGCCGCCGGCAGCCCCGCCGCGAGGTAGTCCCCCACCTCCGGCTGGTGCAGCGGCGCGAACATCGGGTTGGCACTCACTCGCGGTCCGCGGGCGACCTCGTCGAAGCTGCGGTAGCGGTCCCACAGCACCGACGTGGCCGCCAGCACCGCCTCGATCTCGGCGGCGCCGCGGTCGGCGAACCAGCTCGAGAACAGCCCGTTCAGCACGCCGCGGTGCCGGTACCGCTGCCCCTCGTCGGTGAAGTCGGCGTCCAGTGCCTGTGCCAGGGCGGCGATCACCTTCGTCGTACCGGTCACTTCGGCCAGCTCGCGAAAATGTCGATCGGTCAGGGTGACCACCATGAACCACCCCCCGTCACTGCTGGTGAAGCTCTGGCCGTACTGGCCGTAGACCGAGTTGCCGATGCGCTCCCGCTGCGTGCCGTTGACCATCGCCTCGGTGAGGTAGCCCAGCGCGCCGGCGGTGGCCAGCGCGACGTTCTCCAGTGCCAGGCTGATCCGGCAGCCGGCGCCGGTGCGCTCGCGCCGGTGCACCGCCGCGACCACCTGCAGCGCGGCGTGCAGCCCGCACGCGACGTCCCAGGCTGGCAGCACATGGTTTATCGGCGCTCCGGGTCCGGCCGGGCCGGTTACCAGTGGGAATCCGGTCGCCGCGTTCACCGTGTAGTCGACCCCGGTGGACCCGTCGGCCCGACCCAGCACCTCCAGATGGATCAGGTCGGGCCGCTGCTCGGCCAGAATTTCGTAGGAATGCCATTGGCGGCCAGCCATATTCGTCAACAGGACACCGCTGTCGGCGACGAGGTTCTGCACCAGTCGCTGACCTTCGGGCGAGCGCAGGTCGACGGTCACCGAGCGTTTGCCCTTATTCAGCCCCGTCCAGTAGATGCTGGTGCCGCCGCCGGCGATCGGCCAGCGCCGGTAGTCAGCGGCACCGCCGACGGGATCGACCCTGACCACGTCGCAGCCGAGTTGCGCCAGCGTCATCCCGGCCAGCGGCACCGCCACGAAGCTGGCCATCTCGATGACTCGCACCCCGGCCAGCGGCTGGGTCGCGTCGCGCGTGATCGGTTCCCTCACGTGTGCCTTCCAACTCGATGGGATGCATCGACTATTGCACCGCTGCCGCGGTGAGTCCCGCCCGAATCTCAATCGTTAGCGAACCGCGATCTGAAATCCCGTGGCGCCGAACGGGACACAACAACGCACCGTGTTTGACTTCCGTTAGCAGGCAGTGGACCGCAATTCGCGGTACGAGCGAAGTGGGGATGGAAAGAGCTATGAAGTCGGTTTCGAGATTGCGTGACACGATGGCCCGGCTACAGCGTCGGCTCATGGTCGCTGGGACGGGAGCAGTGCTGCTGACCGGCTTGGTCAGCGTGGTCGGCGGCTCCGGCAACGCGGCCGCGTTCTCCCGTGAAGGCCTGCCGGTCGAGTATCTGCAGATACCGTCGGCATCGATGGGCCGCGACATCAAGGTGCAGTTCCAGCCCGGCGGCGAGCACGCGGTTTACCTGCTCGACGGCCTGCGCGCCCAGGACGACTACAACGGCTGGGACATCAACACCCCCGCGTTCGAGGAGTATTACCAGTCCGGCCTGTCGGTGATCATGCCGGTCGGCGGGCAGTCCAGCTTCTACACCGACTGGTATCAGCCGTCGCAGAGCAACGGCCAGACCTACACCTACAAGTGGGAGACCTTCCTGACTCGGGAGATGCCCACCTGGCTGCAGGACAACAAGAGCGTCTCACCGGCCGGCAACGCGGCGGTGGGGATATCGATGGCGGGCGGCTCGGCACTGATCCTGGCCGCCTACTACCCCCAGCAGTTCCCGTTCGCCGCGGCACTGTCGGGCTTCCTCAACCCCTCCGAGGGGTGGTGGCCGACGCTGATCGGGCTCGCGATGACTGACGCCGGGGGCTACAGCGCCAACAGCATGTGGGGTCCGTCCAGTGACCCCGCCTGGAAGCGCAACGACCCGATGGTGCAGCTTCCCCGGTTGGTGGCCAACCACACCCGGATCTGGATCTACTGCGGCAACGGCACGCCGAACGACCTGGGCGGCTCCGACATGCCGGCCAAGTTCCTGGAGACCATGACGTTGCGCACCAACCAGACGTTCCAGCAGAACTACGCGGCCGCCGGCGGCAACAACGGCGTCTTCAACTTCCCGGCGGACGGGACGCACGCCTGGCCGTACTGGAACCAGCAACTGGTGGCGATGAAGCCAGACATCCAGCGCACGCTGGCCGGCGGAATCGACCCCACCTGATAAGCCATCCCCAGCACATCGACAGCAGCGCACCCTGGCGCTGCTGTCGATGTCTTTTGGGGGGCTTGTCCAGCCCGCCATCACTGCCAGACACCACGCCGGTCGACGTAGCGGTGGGTGTACCAGGTCGTCAGGGTGCAGACCACAGTGGCGATGGCCAACATCCAGGTGCCGCCGGCGAACAGGCTGATCACTCCGCCGAGCACCGCTCCGAGTAGATATCCGCCGAAGAGCAGGAAGTGCCCCAGCCAGTCGGCGACCGTCCCGCCGCTGATGTGGCGTTCAATGCCCTGCCCCAACTTCACCACCGTCCCGGTGATGTAGCTCAGCGGGACCGAGACCTCGCCGTCCCTGATGAAGGTGGTGTTCAGCGCCCCGACGCCGAAAGCGACCAGAACGATCGGCAGCAGCGGCAGCGGCCGCGACGGCCCGCCCTCAAGTGACCAATCGACGAGGGTTGCGGCCAGCAGTGCCGCCGACGTCACCAGCATCGCCCCATGTGGATACGCCACCCAAACGTAGCGTCGGCCCAGCGATGCGGTGATGACCCCGGCCAGGAATGCCCCCAGCAACGCTGCGGCCGAGATCGACAGCCACTGGTCACCGTTGAAGACCCCGAGCACCGCCCGGCCGGCGTTGCCGGTCATGAACGTGACGAAGTATCCGGCGGAGCGGGTGAACGCCGTAGCGGCCAGTACGCCGGCGAGACCGGCCAGGAACCACGACAGCCGGGTCTCGCTGTCGAAGTCGACGTCGGCGCGGATCACCCGCCGCGGATCGGATCCGGCTGGACGCTCAGCCGACCGGCCCGGGAGCCAGAGTCACACTGGCGCTGTGGTCGCCGCCGACCGGACCCCGCCACGTCAGCGTGACGTTGTCACCGGGGTGACGCTGGTCGAGCACATTGGTCAAGTCGGTCGGCGAGTTCACCGGGGCGCCGTTGACCGTGGTGATCACGTCGTCTTTGGCGATGCCGATCTCGGCGGCCGGGGTGCCGTCGAGCACCTGGACGACTTTCGCGCCGCCGCCGTTGTTGTCCACCACGCCGACCCCGAGGAAAGCGGTCTGGCCGACGTGCACCGTGTTCGACCCGATGCCGGACCGGATCTGCCCCGCGATGGACATCGCCTGGTCGATGGGGATCGCGTAGCCCTCCCCACCCACCTGCGCGAACTTGTAATTGTCGGAGGCCGCGGTGTTCATGCCGATCACCTGGCCGGCGGCGTTCACCATCGGACCACCGGAGTCACCCGGACGGATCGCCGTGTCGGCTTTGATCATGTTGGTCAGCGTCTCCGTGCTGCCGGTCAGCTCATCGGCCGCGGCGACGGTCTCGTTCAGGCCGGTGACGTGGCCGGGCACCGCGCTCGGCGTGCCGCCGTGGCCGCCCGCGTTGCCCATCGAAATCACCGAGTCGCCGATCGCCACCTGCCCCGAGCTGCCGATGTTGGCAGCGGGCAGCCCACCGGCGCCGCGCAGCTGCAGCACGGCGACGTCGTGGTTGCGGTCGAAGCCGATCACATCGACGTCGTAGGTCTGGCCGGTGCCGACCGAGACCGCCCTGATGCTCGTCGCCCCCGCGATCACGTGGTTGTTGGTCAGCACCACCCCGTTGGGGTCCAGCACGATGCCGGTTCCAGCTCCCACCGCACCCTGGTAGCCCATCTGGGTGTCGATGTTGACCACCGCGGGCCCGACCTGCGCGATCATCGCCGAGGCGTCCAGCGGCGGGCGTGGCATTGCCGGTGCCGCATGCGCCGGCGCCGTTGCCAGCGCCAGCCCGGCCATAACCGTCACACTGAGCAGCCGCCACCGGCTACTGGGATGCCCTGCGCCCATCGAGTTACCTCCTGCGGTCCGGTCACAATCACGCGCCCCGAACCGGACATGCTGCGAAGTCAGCTAGCCGGCAGGGTGGTGGCCCACGTCGTCCACCGATGATGGTGTCACTCACAAAATAAGCAACGCCAGCGTACCCGAACGGTCGGTAGCACCAATCTGCGGACGACCGCAGGTCCGGGCAACCCGTCCGTTTACCCGGGGGTGACCGCGCGAATCCGTTGCGCCCAGACACTTGTGCTCGGCGGAGGCGGGCGGCGCTGGAGTACTACCGCCTGAGATAGTGGAGCGGCTGCCGTTTGAGAGAACACACCGGAGGAACTATGTCGATCATCTCAGGCCTGCCCGCACACATCCTGCTTCTCCATTTCGTCGTCGTGCTGGTCCCGCTGACGGCGATCCTGCTGATCGTCTGCGCGCTGTGGCCGGCGGCCCGCACGCGACTGGTCTGGCTGGTGGCAATCTTGGCCGGCATCACGCTGATCGTGACGCCACTGACGGTCAATGCCGGTGAATGGTTCGGCACCTGGCAGGTGGAGCACGGGGGCGAGACCCCCGAGTTGGACACCCACATGAACGCCGGCGAGGCGGGCATCTGGATGGCGCTGGCCCTGGCCGCCGCGGCCGCCCTGCTCACCGGCCTGCACGTCCTGTTGTCGCGCGGCCGCACCATCGCGTCGGTGGTGTATTGGACGGTGGTCGCGGTGGTGATCATCTCCGCCGGTTGGTCCATGTACGAGATCTACCGCATCGGCGATTCGGGCGCGCGAGCGGCCTGGGGCAGCGCCTTGACGCCCTCAGCCAGCCAGTGAATACAGCCCTGCGGTAGCCGTCCTTGGCACAATGGACGGCATGCATATATTTCGGCGGAAGATTTTGGCCGTGGCCGGCTCGTTAGCCCTGGTGATGGGGATGTCGACCAGCGTCAGCCACGCGGCCGCCCTGCGTCCGGAACCGCGCACCGCGCAGACCACGGCAGCGTCGATCCAGCCGGCATCCGGTTCGGTGGTGGGTGTGGGATATCCGGTGATCGTGACGTTCATCGCACCGGTGGGTGACCGTGCGGCAGCTGAGCGGGGCATCCGCATCAACTCCTCGGGCCACACCACCGGGAAATTCGACTGGGTCAGTGATGATGTCGTGCAGTGGGTTCCCGACGGTTTCTGGCCGGCCCACAGCACGGTGCGGGTGGACGCGCACGGGCTGTCCACCGGTTTTCAGACCGGGGACGCCGTGGTCGGTGTTGCCGACAACTCCGACCACACCTTCACGGTCAGCGTCAACGGCGAGGTGCTCCGAGTGATGGCGGCTTCGATGGGCAAACCTAAGCGCCCCACGCCGGTCGGCTCGTTCACCGCGCTGAGCAAGGAACGAACCCTCAAATTCGACTCACGCACCATCGGGATTCCGCTCAACGACCCCGAGGGCTACCTGCTCAACGGGGAATATGCCGTCCGCGTCACCTGGAGCGGCGTTTACGTGCACTCGGCGCCGTGGTCGACGAATTCACAGGGCTACTCGAATGTCAGCCACGGCTGCATCAACCTCAGTCCAGACGATGCCGCGTGGTACTTCGACACCGTGCACATCGGGGACCCGATCATCGTGCAGGCCTAACCGGCGAGCACCGCGATCGGCATCCGGGACACATACCGCTCCACGCGCTGCTGCGGGGTCATCCTTGTGGGCGCACCCAGCCGCCGCAACCAGCTCGCCACCCACTGGCCCGCGTCGCGCACCGCTGCGCCGGGCACCGTCGTAACCCGCTGTGTGAGTACAAAAGTCATGACCTTCTCCTGCCACGAGGCCAACCAGCCGGCAGGGCCACCCGGGATTGCCGAGCCGCGAGGTTCAGGCGGTGGCGGGGAGGGTGGAAAGGCCGGGGCCGGTCGGGGACGAAACCGACATCGAATACGGATGCGAATACGGATGCGGACTATCGCTCGGACTCATCTCGCCCTCACCTCCTCTCGGCCTGGACACACGCGGGTGTCGGCACAGTCCCTTCCATGGTGGCATCGATACCCGACACCGTCAAACGGCGGCACCGTAATCCGGTGAACCAGAAGTGAGTTCAGCGGACCCCGCGTGACACCGTTCGGCGACATCGTCGCCGTCGCCGGTCGAGGTGCTGCGGGCGGGTTACCCGATCCGGATCGACCTCGGCACGTGAGCGTTGCGGAGTTCCATCAGAGCATCCCCAACAGTTCCAGGTCGGTCGCGTACTTGACGACCACCGCCGGTGTGACATGCGGAATGTCTGAATTGTCGGCGTCAGGCCCGATCCCGGCGTCCTGGACCGCGGCCCGGAACCTGTCGGTCGGGGCGAACGCCCCGCAGATCGGCTGCTGGGGCTTCTGGTAGTTATGCAGCAGCGGCAGCAGGGAGGCCTGCCGCTGCTTCTCCGGAAGCGCCCGCAGGGTGGTCTCGAAGCGCTGCAACCAGTCGCCGTAGTCGGCGATCCGCCGGATGCGGTAGCCGGCGCCGGTCAGCCAGTCGACGAACTCGTCCATGCCGATACCGTCGTCGTGCGGGTTCATCACGTGGTAGGTGGCGAACCCGTCCGCGGCTTTGGGGCCCAGGACGGTGACGGCTTCGGCGATGAACTCCACCGGCAGGCCGTCGTAGTGTGAGCGCTGCCGGTTCCCCTCGCCGTCCAACTCGTAGAACGAACCGGGGGCGACGCCGGTGACGACCAGGCTCAGCATCATTCGGGTGAACATGTCGGGCAGGTTGAGCTGGCCCGCGTAGCTGGTGTCAGCCAGGATCATGTCGCAGCGGAACACCGCGACCGGCAATCCGCAGAGCTCGTTGGCCTCACGCAGCAGCACCTCGCCGGCCCACTTGCTGTTGCCGTAGCCGTTGGCGTAGCCGTCGTTGATCGCTCGCACCGGGCTCATCACCCGGACGTCGGCGTCCTCGGTGAACTTGCCCGGCGCGATCTGGTCGCCCACCCCGATCGTGGACAGATAGGTGAACGGCTTGATCTTGCCGGTCAGCGCGACCCGGATCAGCTCAGCGGTGCCCAGTGCGTTAGGCCCGAACAGTTCGCTGTAGGGCAGCACGTGGTTGACCAGCGCCGCCGGGTCGACGATCACGTCGACGGTGTCAGCCAGCCGCTGCCAGGTCGCCGCGTCCAGGCCGAGGTTCGGCTCGCCCTTGTCCCCGGCGATGACTTCCAGATGCTCGGCCGCCAGTTCAGTGTAGCGGGCCAGCAGCTTGGCGTCGCCGCTGTCGAAGACGTCGTCGAGTCGGCGACGGGCAGCCTCGTCGGAGCGGGCACGCACCAGGCAGATCAGCTTCCCGTCAACCAGGTCGAGGCGTTCCAGCCACTCCAGCGCCAGGTAGCGGCCGAGGAAGCCGGTGGCGCCGGTCAGCAGCACGGTGCGCACCTCGGCACTGGGGCCGGGCAGCGACGGGGCCGCGGCCAGCGTCTCAGGATCGAGGAACTTGCCCAGGCGCAGGTCGGCGGCCGCGACCTCTACGGCCGGCCCTTCTGAGCGGCCGTGCACCGAGGTGAATGTCGGCCGCTGCGAGCCCCGACGTTCGGCTTCGATGTACCCGGCGATCGACGTCAGATCGCTTGCCGGGCTGACGATCACGCCGACCGGGACGTCGACGCCGAAGATGTCGCGCAGCAGGTTGCCGAACGTCAGCGCTGACAGCGAGTCCCCGCCCAGATCGGTGAAGTGGGCGTCGGCGGCGAAGTCCGCGGCGCAGGCACCCAGCAGGGCGGCCGCTGCGCGGCTGACCGTCTCCAGCGCCGGTCGGTCGGCACCGTGCCGGCGTAGCTCGCTGAGCTCGTTGGACTGGCCATCGGCCAGCTCGGCGTAGAGCCCTTCGAGTCGCTCGCCGTAGTGCGCCTTGAGCTTCGGCCACGCCAGCTTGCGGACACCGGTGAGCAGGCCGTTCTCCAGGGTGAACGGGGTGGTCTCGATGATGAAGTCACGCGGTATCTCATAGGACTGCAGTTCGGCGACTTTGGCCACCTGCTGCAGGGATTCGGCGACCGCCGACTTGAGCGCGGCGGCCTCGTGGCTCGCCAGTGCTTCTGGGGTCGGCACCACCACCGCCAGCAGGTAGGGGTGCGCGCTGTTGCCGTAGACGTAGACCTGGTGCACCAGCGGGCTGTTGCCGAACACCGCCTCCAACTTCGCCAGCGTAACGAACTCGCCCTGGGCCAGCTTGAGGACGTTGTTGCGGCGATCGACGTAGACCAGTCGGTCGGTGTCGACCTCGGCCACCACGTCGCCGGTGCGGTAGAAGCCGTCCGCGTCGAACACCTCGGCGGTGACCTCGGGGCGCTTGTAGTAGCCGGGGAACATGTACTCGGTTTTGATCAGCAACTCACCGCGCGGATGCGGCCGGTCGGTGCTGAAGTAGCCCAGGTCCGGCACGTCGACCAGCTTGTAGTCGAGCACCAATGGGCGCTGCACCTCGCCGTCGAAGGCCACCATGCCCGCCTCGGTGGAGCCGTAGCCGTCCAGCACCCGCATCTCGGTGAGCGTTTCGACCCAGGCCTTGAGCTCACCGGAAATCGTCGCGGAGCCCGTCATCGCGAAGATGTAGCGCCCACCGAGCAGGTCGCGGCGCAATTCGTCGAGCACCGTCGCTTCGGCTGCGGCCCGGGCCGTGCCGTCGGCGCACCGGCTCGCAACCTCGCTCTGGAAGTGCTGAAAGAGCATCTCCCAGATCCGCGGCACGAAGTTCAGCTCGGTCGGCCGCACCAGCGCCAGGTCCTCCAGGAAGGTGGACAGGTCGCTGCGCGCGCCGAAGTAGGCGGTGCCGCCGTTACCGAGCGTGCTGTAGAGGATGCCGCGGCCCATGATGTGGCTCATCGGCATGAAGTTCAGGGTGATCGACGCGGCGCTGGGACCAAACCAGTGGCCGGCCGATCGCAGCCACATCTTGGTGACGTTGCGCTCCGGGTACATCGCGCCCTTGGGGGCGCCCGTGCTGCCGGAGGTGTAGATCAGCAGCGCCAGCGGGTCATCCGCCTCGGTCGGCGCCGGCGTCGCGGGGGGCAGAGTCTTGCCGCGATCCAGCACCTCGGCGAGTGTTTCCACGGTGACCGCGGTGCCGGCCAACCGGGCGCGGGCGTCGGCCACGGCCGCACGCTGTTCGTCGTCCTGCGGGTGGTAGTCGAAAACCATCAACCGGGCCGGGGCGGGGCCGGCGAGGACCAGGTCGACGGCATCGGAGAGCGAGTCGACACTGGCGGCGACGACGGACGGCTCGGTCTCTGCCAGGATCGGCTGCAGCGCAGCGAGTGCCGCGGAGGTCTGCAGCGGTACCGCCACCGCACCGATCTGGCCCAGTGCCATGTCGATGACGGTGTAGTCGACGCTGATGAAGCCGAGGATCGCGACGCGGTCGCCGGGCCGCACCGAATCGGCGGCCATGGCGACGGCCAGGGGACGGATCCGGTCGGCCAGCTCGCCGTAGCTGATGGTCTCGAAGGCGGGCAGCAACACCGCGCCGGTGCGCCCGGTGGCCGGGTCGGTCACGAACTCGACGGCGCGCTGGCCTAGCGCCGGCCGGTCGGCGTAGCTCACCAGGACGGTCTCGACCACCTGATGCAGGCGCATGCCGGGCTCGGCCAGCACCGCCGCGACGGCGGCGCTGGGCTGGGCGGCGGCGAATTGCGGGTCGTGCGCCGCCAGGTCGGTGCTGCGGCGGTCGAGCTGTTCGTCACGGTTTTCAGTGGGCATAGTCGCAAACCTCTGGCAATCGGGGGAAATTAAATCGGCGCTTGCTGCACTCGATAAATACTACGTTAGCAAAACTAACTTTTATTTTGGGCATTGGGCGACTGTGATTTTTCTCCCACTCGCCGGGCCTCAGCCGAGCGATTCCTCCAGCCACGGCAGCAGCCACCGCACCCCTTCCGGGGTGAGGTGGACTCCGTCGCTACGCACCTTGATCCCGTCGACCTTGGCGGTGTAAGCACCTGCCGGGGACAGCTTCTTGTTCAGGTCCAGCACCGCCACGCCCGGCCGGTGGCCGACGACCTTTCGCATCAGTGCATTCCACCGGTCGGCCCGTTCCGGTTGATCCTCCGGGTAGAGGCTGCCGTCCCGCTTTTCGCCGTAGCGGCTATAGGGCACGGTCGCCACCACCAGTCGGCCACCGGTGGAACCCAGGATGTCCAGGGCGCGGGTCAACTCGAAGGTGAGGTAGGCGTCGAAGGTCGGGTCGCCGATGTGGGTCCACCGGCCCTCGTTCACCCGGTCCACGATCTCCCAGCGGCCGACGATCAACAGCGTGACGTCCGGCTGGTCCTGGCTGACCTGCCGGGTCCAGCGGTCCGGCCACCTCTCGCACTCTGCTTTCTGGTCCAGGGTCTTGCCCGCCCAGCGATAGGGCCCGGCCCGCACGATGCTGCACCCGACGACGGTGCGGTCGACGAAGTGATACCCGGGGGTGTTCGGCAGGTAGTGCATCAGCGTCCACCCGATCGAGTCGCCGAACACCGACACGGTGCGCGGCCGGTTGGGGTCGTGCGGCGCGCCGCGCCAGGTGGGCCGATCGGGCAGCGGCGGCGACGGGGAGACCACCGCAGCCGCGGCCACCTCCGGCGGCAGCCCGACCGCTGAGGGTCGGTCCACCACCGGGACGATCAGCACGGTCACCGCGACGGCGGTGCCGCTGACCGCGGCGCCCAGCGGTAGCAGCGAGACCTGCACCGGTTGCCAACGACGGATCGGTTGCTCGATCACCCACCACGACACCGCCGCCAACACCACCGTGACCGCACACCGGGCCACAAACAGCGCCCACCCCGTCCAGCCGGTGCGTTCCCCGTTGAGGACCAGGAAGACCGGCCAGTGCCACAGGTAGACGCCGTAGGAGATGGTTCCCAGCCACACCAGCGGGGACCAGGACAGCGCCCTGGCCACCAAACCGCTTTGATGCAGCGCAACCGGGGCGATCACCGCGATCGCGGCTACCGCGACGATGCTGAACAGCCCGGCACGGAACTCGGTCGCGGTGCCGGCGGCGCGGTGGGCCGCCAGCGCCAGCACCGCCAGCCCGGCCACCGGCAGCAGCTGAGCGATCCGGGCACCCCAGCGGGTGCGGATCACCGACCAGCCGGCCGTCAGCGCCGCCCAGTCCCCCACCAGCAGCGCCGCCGCCGCCGCACCGACCAGCAGCGCCTGCGCGCGGGTGTCGGTGCCGAAGTAGACGCGGTCCCGGGTGGTGTCCGACGCCAGCGTGACGGCGAGCACCGCCGATGCCGCCGCGCCCAGGGCGGCCAGCAGGAACACCGCCAGTCGCGCCCCACCCACGGTGGCCCACCCGCCGCGGCGCCGGGCCCGAGCAGCCAGCAGCAGCATGATCGCGATCAGCAGCAGCGGCCAGACGAAGTAGTACTGCTCCTCGACACCCAGCGACCAGGCGTGCTGCAGCGGCGACGGCGTACCGCCCTGGGTGAAGTAGTCGGTCTGCTGGGCGACGAAACGCCAGTTGGCCATCCAGAAAAACGCGGCGATGGCGTCGGCGCGCAGTCCGGCCACCGCCTCCGGGGGGAACAGGTCGTGTACGGCGGCGACGCTCACCACCATCAGCACCAGCGCGGGCAGCAACCGCCGCCCGCGACGGATCCAGAAACCGGCCAGGTCGATACGCCCGGTGCGGGCCAGTTCGTCGATGAGCAGCGCGGTGATCAGGAATCCGCTGAGGACGAAGAACAGGTCCACGCCGATGAATCCGCCCGCCGCACCGGGGATACCCCCGTGGTCGGCCAGCACCAGCGCGACAGCCAGCGCGCGCAGGCCGTCCAGTGCGTGAATGCCCGGGCGGCGTCCCTCGCGCCGGATGCGGTCCGAGGCGCGCGCGGTCGCCAGCCGGGCGGCACGCGGGACCGGGGCAACCCAGCGTGGTTTCCCCGTGGTGTGCACCGGTGTAGCCCGGCGAGCCCGACTCCCGGCCGGTTGGCTGTTGTCATCCTCGTCGCCGTCGCCGCCGATAGGTCGATCCTCTCGCCGTTGGACCACCGTAAGTTTAGGGGCGATCCACCCGCAGACCGGGATGACACGCTCAGCCCAAGTTGAGCTCGGCGACCAATCCGGCAGTGCGCCAGAGGATCAGAGCGGCGAACAGCACCGGTACCGCTACTGTCACCGCCAGCTGCACCCGGTTGCGGCGCGAGGCCGGCGGGTAGACATAGGCCAGGGCGACCAGCGTGCCGGTGACCAGCCCGCCGACGTGGCCCTGCCAACTGATGTGCGGAATGCTGAACGTGAAGACCAAGTTGATGAGGATCACCGCGCCGACCCAGCCAACGTCCATGCGCAGCCGTTTCGACACCACGAAGATGGCGCCGAACAGGCCGAAGATCGCACCTGACGCGCCCGCTGTGAGGGTGTTGAGCGGTGCCAGCAGATAGACCGCGACCGATCCGCCCAGCGCGCTGAGCAGGTACAGCGCGCTGAACCGCAACCGGCCCAGCATGGCCTCCAGCGCGGGACCCACCACATACAGCGCCCACATGTTCAGCAGCAGGTGTACCAACCCGTAGTGCAGGAACGCCGAGGTCACCAGGCGGTACACCTGCCCGGCAGCCACGGCGGGCGGCCATAGCATCAGCTCGCCGTCGAGCCCGCCGGGTATGTGCTGCATGACGAGCGCCAGCACGTTGAGCGCGATCAGCCCGTAGGTGATCACCGGAATGCCCGCATTGGGCCGGACGAGGGAGCGGGGGCGCGGTTGCCGGACCGATTGAGCGTCGCTGCGGACACAGTCGACGCACTGCTGGCCGACGGCGGCGCTGCGCATGCAGTCGGGGCAGATGGGCCGCGCGCACCGGGTGCAGCGCACATAGGTGGTGCGGTCGCGATGCCGGTAACAGGTTGGCACCTCGGCCGGTGACTGCGGTGCGTTCGGGGCGGTCATCGCTTCCCTCTCCGGTCTCGGTCGCCGGCCTACGGTGGCCGGGGATCCTGTACACCCTCTCATCGACCCCGGCGGTAGATTGCGGGTTGTGGCGACTCCGATACAGCGCAGAGGGCTCAACAACCTGGTCACCGGGTTCTGGAGTTGGGCGGCACCCGCCTACGACGCGCACTTTCTGCAGCACTGGGTCTACCGTCCGGCCCAGGACGAGATCCTCGCGCAGTTGAGCGCACACCACCCCGCTCGCGTCGTCGACGTCGCGTGTGGCACCGGGATTCTCGCCGACCGGATCGAGCGCGAACTTTCCCCCGAGGCGGTCTACGGGGTGGACATGTCCGCCGGCATGCTCAACGAGGCACGAGCCCGATCGCCGCGGGTGCACTGGATGACCGGGCCCGCCGAGCGGCTACCGTTCGACGACGCGGCCTTGGACGCCGTCGTGACGACCTCGGCGTTCCACTTCTTCGACCAGCCGGCCGCGGTGCGCGAGTTCCACCGCGTGCTCGCCCCGGGCGGGCTGGCGGCGGTCACGGCGCTGAGCCCGCGGCATCCCCTGCCGCTGAGCCGGCGGTTCGGCGCCCGGTGGAGTCCGGCGCACCAGACCACGCCGAGCGAGTTGCGGACGCTGTTCACCGATGCCGGGTTCACCGTCAGCGACCAGCACCGGGTGCGCCGGCCCGCCTGGACCACGATCGTGTCGGATCTGATCACGGTGGGAATCAAGCCGCAGGGGTAACGCGGCGACCGCCGCTATCCTGGCGAGCTATGAGATCGATGAAGCCGGCCCGAGTCGCCGCACTGCTGCTCGCGAGCTGCTGGGCGGCCACCGGGATCGCCGCAGCTGCGCCCGCCCCGACGCCCGCCCCATCTCCAGTGCCGACGCCCGCCGCACCGCCGGGGCCGCCCAAGACGGTGATGAACAGCGACGGCCTCTACGCCGTGGGCACCGACATCCTGCCCGGCACCTACCGCAGTGACGGCCCGGTAGACGGCCAGGCGTGCTATTGGAAGCGCCTCAACGGCGAGCAGATGATCGACAACTCGCTGACCAAAAAGCCCCAGGTGGTGCTCATCGAGCCCACCGACACCGCGTTCAAAACGCATTACTGTCAGCCGTGGCAGCTGACCGAATGTCCGCCTACCTGCGCTCCGGTCCAGTCACAGATACCGGGTCTGCCCGACGTGCTGAAGGGCTTCCTGGGCGGCCCCGCGCAGCCACCGGCCCCAGCCCCAGCCCCAGCCCCAGCCGGACGCTAGCTGCCGACGCTATTTTTTGACCAATTGGGGGCTGCAGTACGACTGGGCCGCGATCGCGGCGAACGCGTGTGCGCTGTCAGCGCTGAATCCCGGGTTGTAAGTTTTGAGGTCCACGATGACCTGCAAGGGTGATTCACCCTTGTTGACCAGCCCGCAGACCGCCCGGCCGGCCGCGACGGCCTGATCCGGGTTGTTGAACGTGATGCCGGCTGCATGCAGCGAGTCGAGGAATCCGGCGTTACTGACCGCGGACGCCTCTTCGGCGCCAGCTTCTTCACTCGCGCTCGGCTCGGCATGTGCCGGCACAGCGGCTCCGATTACGACGGATGCACCGATCAGCGCCATCAGCAGCTTCATGGAATCCTCACTTCATCGTTAATTCAAAGCTAGAACGGTTTTTGGTCCTTGCGCTATCCCGATGTGGAGTTGGCCGGAGCGGCCTCGCCTTTGCGGCCTTTGGTCAGGTGCACCGCGTGGAAACCCGGCTTCTTCGATAGCTCCTCGAGCAGGTCGTCCAGGTTTGCCTCGTCGATCTGCCAGTGCTGCACCGAATCCTTCTGCTTCTGCAGTTGCGCGATGACGCGGTCGAGTTGGACCGGGGCGTTGCGCCCAGCGCGCCCCCCGTGCACACCGCCCACACTGCCGGTACTGGTCGCGCTGATCAGTCGCGACCCGCCAACACCCAGCGCACCACCCGTCAAACTGCCCAGTGCCGCTGGATCAAGCACACCGGCCGCCGGCGCCGCGGTCGCAATTGCGGCCGGCAAAGAGGTGGCGGCCAGCCGAATCGCCGGCGTCGCGGTGGCCCAACCCTGGGGAACTGACAACGCGCCCACTGAGGGCGCCTCCCCCACCGTCGCGGCTACCGCACGGATCAAACCCCCCGACGCGGGCAGCCTCGACCCGGCCCCGCTACCGAGCGCTGACAACCCCGGTCCGCCAAGCCCGGCGCCCAGTGCCGATTTCGGGATATCCGGCAACAAATCCAACGGCTTGTAGTTGGTCTTGAACATCACCATGCCAAGGTTGGGCATACTCATGGCCGCGTTGGCGATCCCCTCGAACTTCAACACGGATCCGGCGGAAGCAAACAGGCTCTCATAGATCGCCTGGAGCGACGCGAGCGCTGACGAACCTGCAGCCTGCGAGCCGGCCTGCGCACCGGCTGCGCCGATGCCCTGCACCCCCAGGTTTTGTAGTAGCTGCGAGATCACGCCGTTGCCGGCAGTCGCACCGGCCGCGCCGGCCTGGCTGGTCTGCCCGGCCGGGTCGGTGGCCTGCGAGGGTGCGGCGAACGCGGGCAGTCGGGTGGCGGCCGCGGCCGCGGTGGCGTAGCCATACATCGCCGCGGCGTCCTGGGCCCACATCTGCGCATAGGCGGCCTCGGTCGCCGCGATCGCCGTCGTGTTCTGCCCAAAGGTGTTGGCGGCCAGTAGCGACACCAACCGGCTTCGGTTGGCTGCGATCACCGGCGGGGGCACGACCGCGGCGAACGCCGCCTCATAAGCACTTGTTGCGGCCTTGGCCTGCACCCCCGTGGCGCTGGCCTGACTCGCCGCCGTCGACAGCCACGACACCAACGGCGTCACCGCACTCGCCATGGCCGCCGCCGACGCACCCGCCCACGACTCACCCGTCAACCCCGAAACCACCGAGCCGTACGAATTCGCCGCCGATGCCAACTCCGTGGCCAGTCCCTCCCACGCGGTGGCCGCGGCGAGCATCGACTCCGCGCCCGGGCCGGCATACATCAACCCCGACGTGAGCTCTGGTGGCATCGCCGCGAAATCCATCACCGCACCCCTAGTCCTCGTTGACCGGGATCACCAAAATGGTGGCCGTGGTCAACAACTCGGTATCGGGCGCCCTGTCCAGCACCCGCACCCCACCACCGGCCACCGAGCGCATCGCCCCGCCACCGAGGGCCCGCCCGACCAGACTCGACAACGCCATTTGATTGAACATCCCCGCCGAACCGTCGGCCGCCAACGTCGCACCGGCCGCACTGCTCGGCATCGCCGCCGCAGCCAATTTCGCCCCCGGTGCGGTCGATGTCCAACTCGCCGGCACCGACAACCCGCCGATCATTGGGGCCTGACTCGTCACTGCCGACACCGTCACCGCACCGGGCACCGCACCGGCCGAACCGGCGATCGGCACCTCCCAGGAGACCATTCCACCCGACAACGGCCCCAGTGCACCGCTAATCGCCGGCGCACCACTGAGCAAGCTCAGAAACCCGGGAACGTTACCCCCGAACGCTACAAACTGCATGGCTGACAACCAGGGGGTAGCGAAAGTGCTCAGCAGTCCGGCGGGCGTATACGGCCCCCCGAGACTGGCCAGAGTCGTGGAAACGCCCGACAGGATCGACGGCACCCCCGAAACCGCCGGCGCCGTCGCCGTCGCCGCGCCGACCGTCACCTGCTGCAACGCGTTAGGCACCATCGAAGTCAGCTGCGACACCTGCCCCGCCAGAGTCGATCCGCTCGAGGTATTGCGGGCCGCGGCGGCCGCGGCTGCGCCCTGATTGGCCGTCTCAGGCGGCGCCGTGAACGCCGTCAACCGGGTTGTCGCCGCCGACGACCCCGCATATCCGTACATAGCGACGGAGTCCTGGGCCCACATCTCGGCGTAGTGAGCTTCGGTGGCCGCGATCGCCGGCGTGTTCTGGCCCAGGATGTTCGTCCCGATCAACGTCAGCAACAGGCTGCGGTTGGCCGCGACCACCGGCGGCGGCACATGCGCCGCGAAGGCCGCCTCATAGGCGGCAGCAGCCGCGGTGGCCTGGGCTCCTGCCTGCTCGGCCTGCACCGCGGCCAGGCTCATCCACTCCACATACGGCGTTGCCGCAGCCGCCATCGACGCCGCCGACGGTCCGCTCCATTCACCCGTCAGGTCCGCGATGACCGAGCCGTAAGCGGCCGACGCGGTGTGCAACTCGGCGGCCAACCCATTCCAGGCGGCCGACGCGGCCAGCATCGGTCCCGGCCCGGCTCCGGAATACATCCGGGCGGAATTGACTTCCGGCGGCAGTGCCCCAAAATCCATGTCACCCGACCTTCGGCTGCGCGGCTGCGACGGCCACAACCGTGACCAGTGGCTGAATTTACAATCACTGACTGGAAACGGGCCGCCAAGTTGCTGTGAATGCCGAACGAATGCGGACAATAGTTCACTTGCGTGGCCGACGCGGGTTAGGCGGCGTCGGGATCGGAGTGGCCGAGCTGCAGAATAGCCGCGTCGGTCAGGGTCTGGATCACCTGGTCGGTGCTGAAATCGCTGAGCCACAGGTTCGGCGTATCCGTACGGTGCAGCATAGCGACGCCGTGCAGGGCCACCGACAGCACGGCCGCGACCCGGGCCGAGTTAGCGTCTGACTCAGCGCCTTCCGCCGGCGGCGCCTGCCCCGCGTCGGCCCGGCAGGCCAACAGGCCCCGGGTCACGACCTCGAGAGCCTGTCGGGCGGCCGGCGGGGTATGGGCGGTCTGCGTCATCAGGGCGTAGCGCAGCGGGTGGCGCTGCGCGAAGGACACATAAACCTGGCAGCCGAGCAGTAGCCGGTCCCGGGGGACGGTGGCCGACAGGGCGCGCGTGGCGATCTCGTCGCACACCTGCACCCAACTGGCCTCGGCCACCGCTTCGATCACCTCATCGCGGTCCTCGAAGTGGGCGTACACCGATGGTGCGGCGATACCGGCCTCGCGGGCTATCCGCCGCAGCGACACCTCGCCCTCGCCACCCGCCTGGTCGATGACGCGGGTTGCCGCGGAAAGGATCTCGTCACGCAGCAGACCGCCGTGACCACGCAGGTTGCGCTGGCGAATCGAACGGGACATCACGACATCCTAACAGTTGTTAGGTAATTCACGGTCGACATTCCGCGGCCACCTCCACCACAGTCGACTGCCCATTGTGGGGTGGCACCGTTTAACTTTACATACGTTTCCTTATGCTCGTAAGGTTACTTGCGATGGGCGATCGGCCCGTCGAACGGTGATGGGAGACCTGCGGTGCAGCGGTTATGGACATCCGTGCAGCGGTTGTGGATCGGACTGGTGATCGTCCCGGTGGTCGCGGTGGGCGGACTGGTCATCTTCCGGTTCCACGGCATCTTCGGCTCCGACCCGTCGACCGCGGCGCACGGCGTCGGCGGCGAGATCGTCTCCACCGTGCCGAAGTACGTGACCTATGAGGTCTACGGCCCGGCCGCCACCTCCGGGATGATCAGCTACGTCGACGAACACGCCGAGTCCCGGGAGGCACAGTTCGCCACCCTGCCGTGGTCGTTGACCCTGACCACCACCGTCCCCAGCGTTTTCGCCAACATCCTCGCCCAGGGTGACGGCCCCGAGTTGGGTTGTCGCATCACCGTCAACGGCGACCTTCGCGACCAGCAGCAGGCCACCGGCCACGACGCCGCTACGTTCTGCGTGGTGAAGGCGGCGTGAGCGGCCAGCACAACGGTCCCGGTGCCGACGGCAGACCACCGCTGTACGCCCGCCTGATCCGAGCCCTGTCGATCCCGATCATCGTGTTCTGGCTGGCCGCCACCGCGGCCGCCAACTTGCTGGTGCCGCAGTTGGAGGTCGTCGGCGCGAACAACGCGGTCTCGCTGTCACCGGAGGACGCGCCCTCGGTGATCGCGATGAAACACATCGGTGAGAAGTTCGGCGAATTCAACTCGGACAGCGTCTTGATGGTCATTCTCGACGGCGACCAACCCCTCGGCGATGACGCCCACCTGTACTACGACCGGTTGGTGCAGACTCTCAAGGGCGACCCCGAACACGTCGAGCACGTGCAGGACTTCTGGGGGGACCGGGTCACCTCGGCGGGCTCGCAGAGCGAGGACGGCCGGGCCGCGTACGTGCAGGTGCACCTGGCCGGCAACCAGGGTTCCGCCCAGGGTGTCGGGTCTGTCGACGCGGTCCGGGAGACCGTCGAGCACTCCGATCCGCCCGCGGGCCTGCACGCCTACGTCACCGGCCAGGCCGCCCTGGTCGCCGACACCAACGAGGCCGGCGACAGATCCATGGTGAAGATGACCGGGATCACCTTGCTGGTCATCGCCGTCATGCTGCTGGTGGTCTACCGCTCGATCGCGACCACCGGAATCGGTTTGCTGGTGGTGGTCACCGAGATGAGCATGGCCCGCGGCCTGATCGCGGTGCTCGGGCAGTTCCACGTCTTCGCTATTTCCACCTTCGTGGTCAGCATCTTGACTGCACTGGCGATCGCCGCCGGCACCGACTACTGGATTTTCCTGATCGGGCGCTACCACGAAGCGCGCAACGCCGGCGAGGACGCCGAAACCGCCCGATTCACAACCCTTTCGAGCGTCTCACACGTCATCCTGGGTTCGGGGCTGACCATCGCCGGCGCGATGCTATGCCTGCATTTCACCCGGCTGAACTACTTCAACACGCTGGCGGTGCCGTGCGCCCTGGGCATGTTCACCATCCTGGTGATGGGCCTGACCTTCGCGCCGGCGGTGCTGGCGGTCGCCAGCCGGTTCGGGCTGCTCGAACCAGGGCGGCAGACCAGGACCGGCGGATGGCGCAAGGTGGGGACGGCCGTGGTCCGCTGGCCGCTGCCGATCCTGGTCGCCGCCAGTGCGGTCGCCGCGGTCGGGGTGCTGGTGCTGCCCGGCTATAAGACCAGCTACGACAACCGGCACTACATCCCGGCCGACGTCCCGTCCAACATCGGTTACGCCGCCGCCGAGCAACACTTCACCTCGGCACGGATGAACCCGGACATGCTGATGGTCGAGGTCGACCACGACATGCGCAACCCGCGCGACATGCTGGTGCTCGACCGGATCGCCCGCAACATCTTCCGGGTTCCCGGTATCGAACGGGTGCAGAGCATCACGCGTCCGCTCGGCCCGCCGCTGGAACACGGGTCGGTTCCCTTCCAGATCAGCGCCCAGGGCGTCACGATGCGGGAGAACCTGCAGTTCCTAAAAGCCCGACTCGACGACACGGCGACCATGACCGATCGGCTCAGTTCGATGATCACGATCATGGGCCGCCTGCACGACCTCAGCGTGCAACTGTCCGACGCGACCCACGGCACCGCCGAGGTCACCCACGACCTGGGAGGCACGATGGATGAGGTCCGCGACCGGATAGCCGATTTCGACGACGAGGTCCGACCACTGCGCAACTATTTCTACTGGGAGCCGCACTGCTTCAACATCGGCGTCTGCAATGCGTTCCGGTCGATGTTCGACGCGACGGACGGGTTCGACAAGCTCTCGGAGAACACCCGGGCGCTCGCCGATCAAATGAACCGGGTTGACGGGCTGACCCCGCAGATCGCCGCCCAGATCCCGCCGATGATCGCGATCACCACCGATATCCGCGACCTGATGTTGACGATGCACAGCACCTTCGACCAGGTGGTGACACAGCTGGAGCAGATGACCGACACCGCAGCCGTCATGGGTCAGGTGTTCGACGACGCCCGCAACGACGACATGTTCTACCTGCCCCCGGAAGCGTTGAGCAGCCCGGATTTTCAGCGCGGGATGGAGCTGATGATGTCACCGGACGGCACAGCGGCCCGGTTTATGATCACTCACGACGTCGATCCGGCCACCGTCGATGGCATCTCGCACGTCGGCGCCGAACTCCAGGCCGCCAAGGAAGCCGTCAAGGGCACCCCCCTGGCCAAGGCGAAGTTCTCCCTGGGCGGCACCGCGGCCACCTACTCCGACATCCAGACCGGCGCGCACTACGACCTGTTGATCGCCGCGATCGCCGCAATCATCCTGATCTTCGTGGTGATGCTGCTGATCACCCGCGCCCTGGTCGCCTCGATCGTGATCGTGGGAACCGTGGTGTTGTCGCTGGCCTCCTCGTTCGGACTGTCGGTGCTGTTGTGGCAGTACGTGTTCGGCATCGAGTTGCAGTGGCTGGTAATCGCGATGTCGGTGATCGTGCTGCTGGCGGTGGGTTCGGACTACAACCTGCTGGTGGTATCCCGGATGAAGGAGGAGATCGGCGCCGGCCTCAAGACCGGGTTGATCCGCGCGATGGGCGCCACCGGCGGGGTGGTGACTGCGGCCGGAATGGTGTTCGCGTTCACCATGATCGCGATGATCACCAGCGACCTGCGCTCCGTCGGCCAGATCGGTACCACGATCGGACTCGGCCTGCTGTTCGACACCTTCATCGTGCGCACGCTGATCACCCCGTCGATCGCGGCGTTGCTCGGGCGGTGGTTCTGGTGGCCGCTGAGGGTGCGCACCCGACCGGCCCCCGCTCAGTCGGCCGGGCTGACAGCGTCGCCCACCGTACGCCCCACCGTCGATGATGCGATGACGGTCGCCTGAGTGCGATCAGCGCGCAAGAACTGGTGTTCGTTGTCCACACCAGCTCTGCGCGTGCAGTCCCTGCTAGCCCGCGTTGCGCGCCAGATCCACGGCGTACGCGCTGACGAAGTGGCCTGCCGCGGGTTCCCCGCGCCCGCATGATCCGTCGGATTCACCGACACGCTTGATCCACAGGTAGGCATCGGCGTGCGCGCCCGCGGTGTCCGCGGTGGGCGGCGTGCCCACTGCCCGACCGTCCGGGTTGCACCAGTTGAGCGGGTGCTCAGGCGCCGGCCCCGCCCCGTTGCGCGACGTGTCGATCACGTAATGCGCCCCGTTCGTGAGCCCCGAAACCGTCTCGCCGTAGCCGATTTCCTCGTCGGTGCTGTAGTAGTTCGTGGTGTTGAGGCTAAAACCCCGGGCGCGCCCCACCCCGGCCTCGTTGAGGCCGGCGGCGAGTGCCTCGGGGCTCAACCACCGCGAGTGCCCCCCGTCGATGTACACGGCGGCGGCCGGGTTGCGGGTCAGCGTGTTGACGGCGTAGTTCAACAAGGCGAAGCGTTCCTGGCGCTGGTCGCCAGAGAGGCAGCCGGCCATGGCGATCGCATCCGGTTCGAGGATGATCGCGACCGGCGAGGCGCCCAGGCCGTCGGCGACGCCGTCGACCCACTCGCGGTAGGCCGCGCCGGACGCGAACCCACCCGCTGCATAGCTACCGCAGTCGCGATGCGGGATTGCATACAGCGCCAGCGTCGGCATCGCACCGGCAGCCTGCGCCGCGCCGACGTGCCGCGCAACCGTGCCGCCGACCGTAGCCGGCGAGAACGCCTGGTCAAGCCAGTACGCCTGCGGTGTGTTGGCGACGGTGGCTAGCTCTGCGCTCGGGTTGTTACGCGCGGCGACCATGGCCGCCGACACGGGGTCGACGTAGAAGGGCTGCCCGGCTAGCGGGTTGTCGTCACTGGCCAGTCGCACCGCCGGGGCGGGACCGACCGGCATGGGGTTAGCGGAAAGACCCAGCCAAGCGACGGTCGCAACCGTCAGGGACGGGGTGATCCACCGCGCAACTGCACCTAAAGCTGAGAGCCTCACCCTAGAAAACTTAGTTCCGGGCGTCGATAATTGCCAATCCCCGATCGGAAGGGAACCGCCTGTCAGTGTTTGCGGTGACTGGCCCGGATCGTTATTCCGGCCGAACCGATAACAACAGCCCCGGCCGCCACAACGTCATCGACACCCTGGTGACGCGTGCCGAGCATCCGGACGTCACGCGGACCCAAACCGGCGATGCGTATCTGCGGGTATGCCCGCGGGCTAGTGTGCTGTGGTCGGCCTCAGCGAACCAGCCGATAGAAAAGTTGAGCAAATTCATGACCGCAGCAGCAGAAGTGTCGGCGCTCGAAGCGCGGGTCGGCCACTACTACCAGGCGGACGACACCTACCAGGTCGGCCGCGAGAAGGTACGCGAGTACGCCCGCGCGGTGCAGGACTACCACCCCGCACACTGGGATGTCGCCGCCGCGGCGAAACTGGGATACCCGGGCCTGGTGGTGCCGCTGACGTTCACATCGATCCCGGCCATGGCATGCAATCGGCGCATGTTCGAGTCGGTGGTCATCGGATACGACACCTACGTGCAGACCGAAGAAACCTTCGAGCAGCACCGCCCGATCGTGGCCGGCGACGAACTGCACACCGACGTCGAATTGACGGCAGTGCGCAGGATCGCCGGCAGAGACCTGATCACCGTGACCAACACCTTCACCGACACTGCCGGCGAGCGGGTGCACAGCTTGCACACCACCGTCGTAGGCCTGACCTCCGAGGATATCGATCCGGCGGTCAGGGACGTCGTGCAGAACGTGACGATGCACGACATGAATATCTTCGAAATCACCGAATCTCAAGCCGCCTTCCACAAGACGCTGCGCCCCGACGGCGAGGTTCGAATCGCCGAGGGCGGCACGACCCGCACGCCGGGGACACCGTCCTTCGATGACGTGGCGGTCGGCGACCAGCTACCGGTGCACCACGCTCGGCTGTCTCGCGGCGACCTGGTCAACTATTCCGGCGTGGCCGGCGACGCCAACCCGATTCACTGGGACGAGAGTCTCGCCAAGCTGGCAGGACTGCCTGATGTGATCGCCCACGGAATGCTCACCATGGGTTTGGGTGCCGGGTTCGCCTCCGCATGGTTGGGCGACCCCGGTGCGATTACCCGCTGCACGGTGCGACTGTCCCAGCCCACGATCGTGCCGGCCACCGAGACCGCAGACATCGAGTTCAGCGGCCGGATCAAGTCGCTGGACCCGGCAACCCGCAGCGGTGTCGTCATTGTCGCCGCGAAGTCCGGTGGCCGGAAGATCTTCGGCCTGGCGACATTGAACGTCCGCTTTCGCTGACCTGACGGCCCCGGTGACGGCGGCGGTCGATGGCGAAGAAGATCGGCTTCCGGCTCAAGGAAAAAGTCAACCGCACTAGACATGTGCGTGCGGCGGCTGCGCTGCGCTAACGGAATCCGGGCGCTGGCGCAGCGGACGTTGGCGCACGATGGTTGGCCACCAGAACCACGTCCCGTAGATCCGCACGAGCGACGGCACGATGAACGACCGGACGACCAAGGTGTCGAGCAGCAGGCCGATGCACACCGTGGAACCGAGCTGACCGATAGTCCGCAGATCGCTGGTAAGCATCGCCAGCATGGTGAACGCGAACACCAGACCCGCCGAGGTCACCACGCCGCCGGTGCTGCCCAGGGCGCGAATGAGCCCGGTGTTGAGCCCGGCTCCCAGTTCCTCTTTGAGTCGGGCGATCAGCAGCAGGTTGTAGTCCGAACCGACCGCCACCAGGATGATGAACGTCAGCGGCAAGATCAGCCAGTGCAGGTGCAGTCCGATCAGATGCTGCCAGATCAGCACCGACAACCCGAACGCCCCGGCGTAGGAGAATGCCACGGTCCCGGGAATGACCAAGGCCGCCACCAGGCTTCGGGTGATGACCAGCATGATCAGGAAGATCAACACGAAGGCCGCAATCGCGACGGTCAACAGATCGGACTTCGCGTATTGCGCAATGTCGCTGTTGTTCGACCCCGAACCGCCGATGTAGATCTTCGCGCCGGCCAGTGAGGTTTCCTTCAGTGCGATCTTGATCGCGTCGGGGAATTGTTCGACGTGGTCGATGCCCTCGGGTCCCATGGCGTTTCCCTCGTGGGTGACGATGAACCGGGCAGCCTTACCGTCTGGCGACATCATCAGCTCCATACCGGTCTTGATGTCTTCGTTGTCGAAGGCTTCCCGGGGTATGTAGAAGAAGTCGTCGCTGCGGGATTGGTCGAAGTCATTGCCGACATTGATCATGTCGTCGAACG
>JBDTKT010000070.1:0-5615 GCA_039935195.1 Mycobacterium sp. | reverse complement strand
GCCGGACATTCGATACCCCCGCGTGCCCGAGCCGGGCCAGCGCGCCGACGATCGCCTGACCCTGCGGGTCGAGAATCTCGGCTTTGGGCATCACGTGCACAACCACTCGGGCCACGCGTGCTCCTTGGTGTCGACGACGGATTGGTCGGGGTCAACAATACCGATGTCCGTCCGTGGTGCTGGAGCGCACAATCGAAGTCATGCAACTGACCCATTTCGGCCATTCTTGCCTGCTCGCCAACTTCGGCGACAACTCGGTGCTGTTCGATCCGGGTAATTTCTCGCACGGCTTCGAGGGCATCACCGGATTGGCGGCCATTTTGGTTACCCACCAGCACCCCGATCACATCGACACTGCCCGGTTGCCCGCGCTGATCGAGGCCAACCCGGACGCCGCCCTCTACGCCGACCCACAGACCGCCGCCCAGTTGGGCGCGCCGTGGCAGGCGGTCCACGTCGGGGATCGGTTCACGATCGGCGGGCTGACGGTGCGCGGGGTGGGCGGGCGGCACGCGGTGATCCACCCGGAGCTGCCGATCATCGACAACATTTCGTATCTGATCGGCGACGACGCCCATCCGGCCCGGTTCATGCACCCCGGTGACGCGCTCTTCGTTCCCGACGAACCGGTGGACGTGCTGGCCACCCCGGCGGCGGCGCCGTGGATGAAGATCTCCGAGGCCGTCGACTACCTGCGCGCCGTCGCGCCCGCGCGGGCGGTCCCGATCCACCAGGGCATCATCATCCCCGACGCGCGGGGCATCTACCACGGCCGGCTCGCCGAGATGACCGACACCGATTTTCAGGTGCTGCCCGAGGAGCGTTCGGTCACTTTCTAACCCCGCGCCGGCAGCCCCGCGCCCGCAGCCCCGCGCCGAGCGTGAAGTTAGGTTCACGGCTGGGCGCCGAGCGTGAACCTAACTTCACACTCGGGGCATGAAGCGCGTCAGGCGATGTCGCCAGCGGCACCGCGGCCGGCGGCCCGGCCGGAGAAGATGCAGCCGCCCAGGAAGGTTCCCTCCAGCGCCCGGTAGCCGTGTACTCCGCCGCCGCCGAATCCGGCCACCTCGCCGGCCGCGTACAGCCCGTCGAATGGCTTTCCGTCGGCCTTCAGCACCCGTGAATCCAGGTCGGTTTCCATCCCGCCCAACGTCTTTCGGGTGAGTATGTGCAGCTTGACGGCGATCAGCGGCCCGGCCTTCGGATCGGCCACCCGGTGCGGCGCCACCACCCGGCCCAGCCGGTCACCGAGGTACGCCCGGGCGCCGCGGATCGCGGTGATCTGGCCGTCCTTGCCGAACCGGTTGGCCACCTCGCGATCCCGCGCGGTGACCTCCACCTCGACGGTGGCGTAGTCCAGCGGTACCACGTCGGGCAGCGCGTTCATCGCCGACACCAGTTGACGCAGCGAGTCGGCGCTGACAAAGTCCACCCCGCGATCGATGAAGGCCTGCACCGGGCCGGGCGGACCGGACCCGGCCCGTGACGCCAGCAGTCGAAGCACACTGCCCGAGGTCAGATCGGGATTCTGCTCAGAACCCGACAGAGCGAATTCCTTCTCGATGATCTTGCGGTTCAGCACGAACCAGGTGTAATCGTGCCCGGACTTGGCGATGTACTCCAGCGTGCCCAGGGTGTCGAAGCCCGGATACAGCGGTCCGGGCAGCCGCTTGCCGGTGGCGTCCAGCCACAGCGGCGACGGGCCAGGGATGATCCGGATGCCGTGGCTTGGCCAGATCGGGTCGTAGTTGGTGATGCCCTCGGTGTAGTGCCACATCCGGTCGCGGTTGATGACCCGAGCGCCGGCTGTCTCGGCGATGCCGATCATCCTGCCGTCGACGTGGGCCGGCACCCCGGCCAACAACTGCTCGGGCACCCGGCCCATCCGCGCCGGCCAGTTCTGCCGAACCAGATCCAGGTTGCCGCCGATGCCGCCGCTGGTCACGATCACCGCCGAGGCGCGGAGTTCGAACTTTCCCACCACGTTCCGCGACGACGGCACACCGCGCGCTGCCGATGACGGTTCCAGCACGCCGCCTCGCACCCCGGTCACCCGACCGTTTTCGACGATCAACTCGTCGACGCGATGGCGGTGGGCGAAGCGCACCTTGGATCGGCCCCGCAGCCGGCTGGCGAAGATCTTCACCAGCGCGGGCCCGGTCCCCCAGGTGATGTGGAACCGGGGCACCGAGTTGCCTTGCCCGAGCGCGTCATACCCGCCCCGTTCGGCCCAGCCGACCAGCGGGAAGATCTTCAACCCGCGCGCCCGGAGCCAGCTACGTTTCTCTCCCGCCGCGAAGTCGACGTAGGCGTGCGCCCATTGGCGCGGCCAGTGGTCCTCGGGCCGGTCGAACGCCGCGGTGCCCAGCCAGTCCTGCAGTGCCAGTTCGTGACTGTCGTGCACCCCCAGCCGGCGTTGCTCGGGACTATCGACGAAAAACAGCCCGCCGAACGACCAGAACGCCTGCCCGCCCAGGTTGGCGCTGTTCTCCTGGTCGAGGATGAGCACCCGCTGGCCGCTGTCCACCAGCTCGCAAGCCGCCACCAGCCCGGCCAGGCCCGCCCCGACAACAATGGCGTCGGCGTCCAACCTGTCACCCATGACGTCCAAGGGTAACGACTCAGGCGGTCCGCCCGGCGCGGAGATCAACCGGGACGGGCCACCGGTACACGGCGGGCGCACAGCCGTGGCCCAAGGTCACGTCGACGGCATCCAGCATGGCGCGCACGGTTCCGGGTTCGCCGAGCTGACGGGCGGTCACCGCCAGCCGGACGACGCCGCCGTGGCGCGCGGTGCGGTCCGCCGACAACACCACCATCCGACACCACCACGGCTCGGTTAGAAAGCCGCCGCCGATGCCGACCACCCGGGCGCGGGCGGTTGAACCCAGCACCAGGTCGGTGACCCCATGGCGACCGGCCAGCAGTCGAAACCCGTTGCGCGGCAGCGCGGTCACCGTGCCCTGCGACACTTCCCAACCGGGCGCCGCGAACAGCCGGGTCCGCAGCCCCAGGTGTTCGAGGACCCGGTCGGCGGCGATCAGTCGGAGGTTGGCCTCGTGCGCGGGCAACGTCGCGAACTCGCCTCGCCGCTTTTTGGTGGCCGCCTCGTCGAACCCGTGCAGAACGATCGCATCGCCACCGGCGCGCCGGCCGGCCAGCCAGTCGACGGTGCTCGGGTCGCGGTCCAGCCGGTAACCCGCGGCGAGCCGCGGAGCCACCAGCAGCGACGCCGGAACACCGCGGGAGTCCAGCTGCGCGCAGAACGTCTCGGCGTCAGCGCACGTGCGCTCGCCGATCCCGGAGACGGAGACGATCAGTTGGCCGGTCACACAACCAGTGTGCCGGGCACAGGTGTCCAGCCGATGACATCGAGGAAGACGTCAGCTAGCGCTACGGGGTCATCCGACGGTGGCTGTGGTCGGCGGGGTCGGTGCTGTTGGCGCCGATCGCCCGCAAGCGGGCCAGGTCACGGGGATGCAGATCCGGAGCCTTGGCAAGCGATTCCAGCAGCAGGTCGGCCTGTTCCCGCAGTGCGGGAAGGTGTTCGGTCCGGCCCTCCTCTGCGACGTAAGCGACCAGCATCCGCAGCACCCGCAGTATCGTCGCCGCCACCAGCGGCTGACCGGGCGCGACGTGCCGCAGCTGGTCAAAACCGTGCGCGATGTACTCGTTGGCGTCAAGACCCCAGGGCCGCAGCAGTATCCGACCGTCCGGGCCGGCCACTGCCCCCAGCGGCGACGGCATCACCAGCAGGCGGCGCAGGAGGCTGCCCACCCGCAGCGTCGCCTCCACCGCGGTGGTGGGGTCGTTGATCGCCGAGCTCAGCGCACGCAATCCGATGTCGACCAGCTGACGGAACGCGAAGTCGACATCCTCCTGCATGGTGCGGCTGCCGCTGACGGCGATCGCCCGGGTCAGCTTGTGGCGCAACCGATCGGGGTGAACCGGCGCCGGCCAGATCGTGACCAGCGGTTGACCCAGGTGGATGTAGGCGCCGACGCGGGTGTCCAACCTGATCGTGGTGTTCGCCGGGATGGCCGCCAACAGCCGCTTGGCGTCGACCCGGCTGACCCAGCCGTTGCCGGGCGAGGTCAGCCGCAGCGCCTCCGGCGGAGCGTCCATGTCGGTGGTGGGGGCGGGCTGCTCATCGGCGGCGGCGGCCGCGACGGCGTCGATCACCATCGAGCCCTCCGCTGCGATCTCCCGCACCACCTGCCCTACCTCCAGCCGGTGGGCCAGGTGATCGACGTGGGCGATGATCGTGATCACGGTGCCGATCGTCAGCACGACCGCGACCGTCACCGACAACGGCGGCGCAGGCGACGGCGAGGATCCGTCGAGATCCGGCAGGCTCAGCACGCAGTAGACGAACGTCGCGACCAGCAGACCGATGACGACCTGGCTGAGCCGGTCCCGGATGAACCAGCGCATCACCCGCGGCGACAGCTGCGAGCTGGCCAGCTGCAGGCTCACGATCGTCAGCGAGAAGATGACCCCGGCGGTGGTGATCGTGGCCCCGGCGATGGTGCTGAGCAGCGTGTTGGCCACACCGCTGTCCATCTTCAGCAGGAAGCGCGGCGACGGGCCGATGTGCTTGTCCACCACACGGGCAATGACGGCCAGTGCCATGCCGGCAAACACGATCAGCACCGGCAGCAGAAACAGGCTCTCCCGGAACCGGTATGCCAGCGCCAGCGCCCGCACACTCGGGAAGCGCTCCGAGCGGGTGCGCATCAGCCCGGCAGCACGGCCTCGATGGCGGCGATCACCTCGGGCGCATCGGGCACCGTCTGCGGCCGGAAGCGGTTGACCACCTCGCCACCGGGGGCGATCAGGAACTTCTCGAAGTTCCACTGCACGTCGCCGGCGGCACCGTCGGCGTCGGGGGTTTTGGTCAGCTCCGTGTACAGCGGATTCCGGCCGTCGCCGTTGACCTCCACTTTGGCCAGCAGCGGAAATGTCACCCCGTAGCTGGTGGAGCAGAAGGCCTGGATCTCCTCGGCGGTGCCCGGCTCCTGGCCGAGGAACTGATTGCACGGCACGCCGATGACGGTCAGCCCCCGGTCGGCGTAGTCCTCTGCGAGTTTCTCCAGCGCACTGTACTGCGGAGTCAGCCCGCATTTGGATGCGACGTTGACGACCAGCACCGCTCGGTCGGCGTAATCGGCCAGCGAGGTGGGTTGGCCCTCAAGGGTGGTCAGGGGGATTTTTGTCAGCGCGGTCATGGTCCCGACGCTACCCGTTACCGAGTCACCGCACGGCTAAGTCGACCGCGCGGTCACCCCTGCCACACCGGCGGCATCCAGCAGCCACGCGTACTGGAATGCCGTTTCCTTCCAGCGTTCGTAACGCCCGGAGATACCGCCGTGTCCGGCGTTCATCTGGGTCTTCAACAGCACCGGCGCAGCGTCGGTCTTGCTGTGCCGCAACGCCGCCACCCATTTGGCCGGCTCCACGTAATACACCCTGGTGTCGTGCAGTGAGGTCATCGCCAGAATCGGCGGGTAGTCCCGGTCGGCGATATTCTCGTACGGCGAGTAGGACTTCATGTAGAAGTAGACGTCCTTGTCGTCCAACGGATTCCCCCACTCGTCCCACTCGGTGACGGTGAG
>JBDTKT010000069.1:0-4596 GCA_039935195.1 Mycobacterium sp. | reverse complement strand
CGAAGTCCCTCGCCTGCTGCACCGGAATCACCGTGTCGCCGCTGCCGTGGATCACCAGGAACGGCGGCGCGCCGGCATGCGTACGGGCGATCGGCGAGGCCTTCCGGAAGATCTCCGGATGCCTGGCGATCTTCCGCTTCACCACGACGCGCTCGAGGAAATCGACGAAACGGGCCCGTTCGACGGTCGATCGGCTCTCCCAGTCGTAGCGACCGTAAATGCCGACGACCGCGTCGACCGAGGTATCGGAACCCTCGGGCAGATCGCGCTGCATCTCAGGGTCTCCTGCGGTCAGCCCGGCCAGTGCGGCCAGATGACCGCCCGCCGAACTCCCTGCCACCGCAACGAAATTCCGGTCACCGCCGAACTTGTCGACGTTGGCGTGCGCCCAGGCGATCGCGGTTTTGACGTCGATGATGTGGCGCGGCCAGCGATTGTGCGGCGCGACCCGGTAGTCGATCGACAGGCACACCCAGCCCTGCTCGGCCAGGTGCGAGAGCAGCGCGTACCCCTGCAGCGTCCGACTGCCGTGCACCCAGGCACCCCCGGGCACGAAGATCAGCACCGGCGCGGGTTCGCCCGACAGGTCCTTTCGGCGCCACACGTCCAGCACCTGTGCCGGATCGCTGCCGTAGCGCACCGACGACCGGTACATGTGGCGGCGGTGCTGCAACGCCTTCCACACCGGCGGCAACTGCTCGGGCTCGGGCCACTTGATATCCAGGTCAGCCGACGACACCACACCGCGCAGCGCTGCGTCGGCGACGGCGCTGGTCTGGTCGCGTTCGCGTCGGCGGACGGCGCCGATCCCCGGGGTCAGCCACGACTTGGCCGTCGCCGAGAAGAACTGCGGCAGGTGGCGGCTGCCCCACACCCCCATCGCGGCAACCCCGCCCAGCGGCTCCAGCCGCTTGCCGACCACCGGCAGGGAAGCCGAGGCGACACTGGCGGCCAGCAGATAGTCGGCCGGCCGGGCTCGCATAAACCATCGCGCACGGGCATTCAGATTCCAGCCCGGGAACCGGGCCTGCGATCGCGCCATCTTCGGAGGATACCCCGGCGACTTCTGCGCGAACGGCAATCGGGTGGGTGGCCGCCCCCCGGAGCTGACCGAGTCGGCCGGGGCGTAATACTGAACCGATGGCGAGCACCGGATTCCACCCGGACCTGCGTAAAGTTGCCCGCTTCACCCCGCGCGGCGGGATCGGCCCCCGGACGTTGCGGCCGCTGCGGGCGCTCGTCAGCGGGTCGGGCCGGCGCACACCAAGAGATGTCGAAGTGCTCACGTTGCCGTCTGGTGTCGGTGTCCGATTGTTCCGGCCGCGCACCGACGCCGGCCCGACACCCGCGCTGCTGTGGATACACGGCGGTGGCTACGTGCTGGGCCGGGCCGCCCAGGACGACCGGCTGTGCCGGCAGTTCAGCGAGAGACTCGGCGCGACTATCGCGTCGGTGGACTACCGCTTGGCACCTGAACATCCCTATCCCGCTGCGCTGCAGGACTGCTGGTCGGCGCTGACCTGGCTGGCCGGGCTGCCGGCGGTGGACCCGGCGCGGGTGGCTATCGGCGGTGCCAGTGCCGGCGGCGGGCTGGCAGCCGCGCTGGCTCTGTGGGCCCGTGACCGTCACGAACTGGCTCCCGCACTGCAGTTGCTGGTGTACCCGATGCTGGACGACCGCAGCGCGCAGCTTCCCGCCAACCCGAATTATCGGTTGTGGAACGCCCGCAATAATCAGTTCGGCTGGGCCTGCTACCTAGGTGGTGCGGACCCGCAGGTCGCAGTTCCGGCCCGGCACGCCGACCTGAGCGGGCTGGCTCCGGCGTGGCTCGGTGTGGGCACGTCGGATCTGTTCCACCAGGAGGACATGGCCTACGCGGAGCGGCTGCGACAGGCCGGCGTGCCATGCCACGTCGAAACGGTGTCGGGAGCCTTCCACGGCTTCGACCGACTGGTTCCCAAAGCCGGGGTTTCGCGGTCGTTCTTCGCCAGCCAGTGCGCGAGCCTGGACGCGGCGTTCGCCGGGCGGGTGTGATCCGATGACGCCTTCCGGCACCGATGAGCAGCGGGCGCTGGGCAACGCCGTTGCCGACTTGATGGCGAAACATTCCACGCAGGCCCAGGTCCGGGCGTTGATGACGACCGACGGCGGCTTCGACCCGACGGTGTGGCGAGAGCTGGCGGCGATGGGGCTGCTCGGGCTGGCGATCCCCGAACAGCACGGCGGGACCGGCGCCGGCCCGGTCGAGCTGGGCATCGTGGCCGAGGAGATGGGCCGGGCGCTGCTGGTGGGCCCGTTCTTGTCGACGGCTGTGCTGGTGCCCAGCCTGCTGGCCGCGCTCGGTGACACCGGCGAACAGGCGGCGGTGCTGCCGCGGATCGCCGCCGGTGAGTTGGTCGCGACCCTGGCCTTCGCCGAGGGTTCGACGGCCCGCATCCCAGACACCCCAGAGACTCGAGCGACCGTATCGACCCTGAAGACCCGACCCGGCGGCGGCGGGCAGCTCACCGGCATCAAGAACTTCGTGCTGGACGGGCTGTCGGCCGGGCTGCTGTACGTGCTGGCCGACACCGACGCCGGACCGGCGGTCTTCGCCGTCGAGGCGGACGCGCCGGGCCTGGAGGTGACGTCGCTGACCACCGTCGACGCGACGCGCAAGCAGTGCCGGGTGCGGTTCGCCGACACCCCGGCGCGAATGGTCGGGACTCCGGGCGTCGGGGTCGAGGCTTTCACCGCGGCGCTGGACCACGCGGCGGTGGCACTGCTCGGCGAACAGGCCGGCGGGGCGCGCCGCGCCATGGAGATGGCGTGCGACTACGCCAAGACCCGCTACCAGTTCGGCCGGGCAATCGGCAGCTTCCAGGCCGTCAAACACCTCTGCGCCGACATGCTGCTGGAGGCCGAGTCCGCGACGTCGGCGGCCCGGTTCGTCGCTGCGGCCTTCGCCGAACGGTCGCCGACCCGGCTGGCCGATCTCGCGCTGGCCCAGGCGTACTGCTCGGAGGCCTACGTTTTCATCGCCGCCACCAACATTCAAGTGCACGGCGGCATCGGATTCACCTGGGAGCATCCGGCGCACCTGTACCTGCGCCGGGCCCGCACCGACGCGCAACTGCTGGGCGAACCGTCCTGGCACCGCGAGCGCTATTTGCAGCAGATCCTTCGACAGCCGGAGCCGCAGCGATGACCGACGTCGAACTGTCCGCCGAGGTCGCCGCCTGGCTGGCGGCCAATTGGTCTCCCGGCGTTGATCGGGCCGGCTACGCCCGGGCCGTGGTCGACGCCGGCTGGGCGGTGCCGAGCTGGGAGACGCAGTGGTACGGGCGCGGGCTCTCAGATCGCCAATCCCGGCTCGTCGCGGCCCAATTCAGCGCGGCCGGTGCGCCGGGCCCCGGCCACGACCGTGCCAACCTGTTCGCCTGCACGTTGCACGACTGCGGCAGCGACGACCAGAAGCACCGGCTGATCCCACCGTCGATCCGCGGCGAGAGCAAATGGTGCCTGCTCTACAGCGAGCCGGGTGCCGGGTCGGATCTGGCGGGCCTGCGCACCCGGGCGGAGCGCGACGGTGCCGACTGGGTGATCAACGGGCAGAAGGTGTGGACGTCGTTCGCCGCCGCCGCCGACTACGGGATCCTGATTGCCCGCACCGACTTCGACGTCCCCAAGCACAATGGGATCAGTTTCTTCATGCTCCCGATGCGCCAGCCCGGGATCACAATCCGGCCGATCCACCAGATCACCGGCGAATCGGAGTTCAACGAGGTGTTCATCGAGAACGCCCGGGTCCCCGGTGAGAACTTGGTCGGCGAACCGGGCACCGGCTGGTCGGTGCTGCAGGTGGCACTGGGCTATGAGCGTCGGCTGATGGGAGATCTGGCCCGAACCGCCAAGGGCAGCAGGCGGTTACAGGCCGATCAGCAGAATCGACTGGTGGAGTTGGCGCGCCGGGTCGGCCGGATCGATGATCCCTACCTCCACCAGCAGATCGCCCGGGTCGACGCGCTGGCCGCGGTGAACCGGTGGAACACCCAGCGCGCCAAGGCCAGCACAGACCGGGCTGAAGCGGCCACCCTGACCGCACTGGGCAAGATCGCGATGTCCCGGATCCTGCACGAGACGGCGCGCGTCGAGACCGAGATCGTCGGCGCCGAAGCGATGCTGGCCGGTCCGGACAACCCGGTCGGCGACGGGGTGACGTTCCGGACGCTCAACGCCTACTTCACCTCGATCGGCGGCGGCACGGACCAGATCCAGCGCAACATCATTGGCGAGCGGGTGCTGGGCCACCCAAGGAACCCGACGCATTGCGCAACGTGGCGTTCCGTGACCTACCGCACTAGCGCCGGCCTGGCGCAAGCGTGCAGAGTTGTACGCCCCCAAGCGGCGTGTCGCTGTACAACTCTGCACGCTCGCGGGAGAACGGGTCAGAACTGCAGCGCGGTGAACCGCCAGTCCAGCACCGGTCGGTCAGCTTCGCCCGCCGTACCCACCGCATGCACCAGCGAGCGCAACCCCAGCACACCGCCGGCCGGTGTCGGCTCGGCGGTTTCGACATGCAGTTCGCTGTAGAGGGTGTCGCCCTCGTACACCGGG
>JBDTKT010000068.1:0-8378 GCA_039935195.1 Mycobacterium sp. | reverse complement strand
GCCTTCTGGTGTGAGGACGACCCGCCGAGGCGAGGACCCTTAGTGGGCTTGGGCATGGGCTGACGCTCCTGTTCTCGGGCTAGAGCTGTTCGGTTTCGGCGTAGTCCTGCTCGTCATATCCGGTGTCGGCCGACCAGGTTCCGGTGGCGACGTCATAACCCGCCAC
The DNA here is from genome assembly GCA_039935195.1 of Mycobacterium sp. GTDB lineage: Bacteria > Actinomycetota > Actinomycetes > Mycobacteriales > Mycobacteriaceae > Mycobacterium. The sequence continues at coordinate 8,212 of JBDTKT010000068.1, read as the reverse complement.
CTGTGACGGGTCGAAGCTGGCCGGACTGTCCTTGAGCGACAGACCCAGCTGGTGCAGCTTCACCTTGACCTCGTCGATGGACTTCTGGCCGAAGTTGCGGATGTCGAGCAGGTCGGACTCGGTGCGTGCGACCAGTTCGCCGACGGTGTGCACGCCTTCGCGCTTGAGGCAGTTGTAGGACCGCACGGTCAGGTCCAGGTCGTCGATCGGCAGCGCGAACGATGCGATGTGGTCGGCTTCGGCCGGTGACGGCCCGATCTCGATGCCTTCGGCTTCGACGTTGAGTTCCCTTGCCAAGCCGAATAATTCGACCAGGGTCTTGCCGGCCGAGGCCAGCGCGTCCCGCGGGCTGATCGAGCTCTTGGTCTCCACATCGAGCACCAACTTGTCGAAGTCGGTGCGCTGCTCGACGCGGGTGGCCTCCACCTTGTAGGTGACCTTGAGCACCGGCGAGTAGATGGAATCGACCGGGATGCGGCCGATCTCGGCACCGGACACCTTGTTCTGCACGGCCGGCACATAGCCGCGGCCACGCTCGACGATCAGCTCGACCTCGAGTTTGCCCTTGTCGTTGAGGGTGGCGATGTGCATCTCGGGGTTGTGCACGATCACGCCGGCCGGCGGCACGATGTCACCGGCGGTGACCGCACCCGGACCCTGCTTGCGCAGGTACATGGTGACGGGCTCGTCCTCCTCCGAGGACACCACCAGGCCCTTGAGGTTCAAGATGATGTCGGTGACATCCTCCTTGACGCCGGGGACCGTGGTGAACTCGTGCAGCACGCCGTCGATGCGGATGCTGGTGACCGCCGCGCCGGGAATCGACGACAGCAGGGTACGGCGCAACGAGTTGCCCAGGGTGTAGCCGAAGCCGGGCTCCAGCGGTTCGATGACGAACTGGGACCGGTCGTCGGCGACGATCTCTTCGAACAGTGTCGGTCGCTGCGAAATAAGCATGGTGTTTCTTTCTGCTTGTCGGCACCCGCTATTTGATGCCGGTCAAGTCCTGCGCCGATCAGCGCAGGAGTGTTACTTCGAGTAGAACTCGACGATCAGCTGTTCGGCGAGCGGCACGGTGATCTGGGCGCGCTCCGGCAACTGGTGGACCAGGATGCGCTGCCGCTCCCCCACCACCTGCAGCCAGCTCGGGATCGGCCGGTCGCCGGCGACCTCGCGCGCGATCTGGAACGGCACCGTGTTCAACGAGGTGTCCCGCACGTCGATGATGTCGTATTGCGACACCTGGTAGCTGGGGACGTCCACCTTGACACCGTTGACGGTGAAGTGGCCGTGGCTGACCAGCTGGCGGGACATCCGGCGGGTCCGGGCGAGGCCAGCGCGGTAAACCACGTTGTCCAGCCGGCTCTCGAGGATGCGCAGCAGCTCCTCGCCGGTCTTGCCGCCCCGACGCACCGCTTGCTCGTAGTAGCGACGGAACTGCTTCTCCATCACGCCGTAGGTGAAGCGGGCCTTCTGCTTCTCCTGCAGCTGCAGACGGTATTCGCTCTCCTTGATCCGCGCGCGGCCGTGCTGGCCGGGCGGGTAGGGGCGCTTCTCAAAGGCTGCATCGCCGCCGATCAGGTCGACGCCCAGGCGGCGCGACTTGCGGGTGGCGGGTCCGGTGTAACGTGCCATGTTTTCTTAAATCCTCCCTAGACCCTGCGCCGCTTCGGCGGACGGCAACCGTTGTGCGGCTGCGGGGTGACATCGGAAATGGCGCCGACCTCCAGGCCGGCGGCCTGCAGGGAACGGATCGCCGTCTCGCGGCCCGAACCCGGGCCCTTGACGAATACGTCGACCTTCTTCACGCCGTGCTCCTGCGCCTTGCGGGCCGCGTTCTCGGCGGCCAACTGCGCGGCGAACGGGGTGGACTTACGCGACCCCTTGAAGCCGACGTGACCCGACGAAGCCCAGGCAATGACGTTGCCCTGCGGGTCGGTGATCGTCACGATCGTGTTGTTGAAGGTGCTCTTGATGTGAGCGGCACCGTGCGGGATGTTCTTCTTTTCCCGGCGGCGGACCTTCTGGCTTTTCTTCGGCCCAGTCGCTTTCTTCGGTGGCATGGGGGGTTACCTGGCCTTCTTCTTGCCGGCGATGGTGCGCTTGGGGCCCTTGCGGGTACGCGCGTTGGTCTTGGTCCGCTGGCCACGCACCGGCAGGCCGCGGCGGTGCCGAATACCCTGGTAGCAGCCGATTTCGATCTTGCGGCGAATGTCGGCCTGAACCTCGCGGCGCAGGTCGCCCTCCACCTTCAGGTTGCCTTCGATGTATTCACGCAGCTTGCTCACCTGGTCGTCGGTGAGGTCCTTGGTGCGCTGGTCCTTGTCGATATCGGTGGCGGCCAGGATCTCTTTGGACCGGGTACGGCCGATGCCGAAAATGTAGGTCAGCGCGATCTCCATGCGCTTATCGCGCGGCAGATCAACGCCCACAAGTCGAGCCATGGGTGATATTCCTCTTTCGTTGCGAAGGTCTGATCCCAGCCCGTCCCGGCCTACTGCTCCGGGGCCCGGCCTCCGTTCCGGGCGTGTGCGAACGGCCTATCCGTTCACTGGTACTGGGAGGTCTGCATTTAGTTGTGTCACCCGGTCGGTTCCCCGCCGGGGCCGGATCAGCCCTGCCGTTGCTTGTGGCGGGGGTCCGGGCAGATCACCATGACCCGCCCATGCCGACGGATCACCCTGCATTTGTCGCAGATCGGCTTGACGCTGGGGTTCACCTTCACGACTGCTTCAATCCTGTTCTCATCGCTGGTCGACGTGCTGTTCGGCAGGCTTACTTGTACCGGTAGACGATGCGGCCCCGGGACAGGTCGTACGGAGAGAGCTCCACGACCACCCGGTCCTCGGGCAGGATGCGGATGTAGTGCTGCCGCATTTTGCCACTGATGTGGGCGAGAACCTTGTGACCGTTCTCCAGCTCAACGCGAAACATCGCATTGGGCAGTGGCTCGACCACTCGACCCTCGACCTCGATCGCACCTTCTTTTTTGCCCATTACTCTCCGGCGATCCTCCGTGTCTGGGTTACGTTGCGTGCGCATGCCTCGGCGCAGCATCAACTACGACTTCGAAACGTGAGCCGGTGACAGGATGTTCCCCTGGAGATCCAGGAATCCTCAGACTGGGCACGCAAGAGCCGACGCGAACGCCGCACCGACGTGCCACGATACCCGCATCGGCGGCTGGCTCCAAAATCGGCCATCGGTGCGAGGATGGCGGGCATGACCGCAGCTCAACCATTACCGGGTCGCTACGCCGTCTGGACCGGCGGCGCACCCACACCCGAGCAGGCAGCCGAGATCGAACGGCTGGGCTACGGCGCGGTCTGGGTGGGTGGTTCTCCGGCGGCGGAACTGGCTTTCGTCGAGCCGATCCTGGCGGCGACTTCGCACCTGCACGTCGCTACCGGGATCATCAACGTCTGGACGGCCGCCGCCGGACCGGTCGCCGAGTCCTACCACCGCATCGAAGCGGCCTATCCCGGCCGGTTCCTGCTCGGCATCGGCGTCGGCCACCCGGAGGCCACCCGGGAATACCGCACCCCGTACCGGGCCCTGCTGGACTACCTCGACGCACTCGACGCCGCCGGTGTGCCGGCGGGGCGCCGCGTGCTGGCCGCGCTGGGACCGCGGGTGCTGAAACTCGCCGCGCAGCGCTGCGCCGGGGCGCACCCCTACCTGACCACCCCGGAACACACCGCGCTGGCCCGCGAGTTGGTCGGCCCGTCGGCGTTTCTCGCGCCGGAGCACAAGGTGGTGTTGTCGACTCCAAAAATGGAAGCCGCCTCGGCCCGCGAACTGGGGCGCGACGCGGTCGGCTTTTACCTCGGCCTGTCCAACTACGTCCGCAACTGGCAGCGGCTCGGGTTCGGCGACGACGACGTGCGCCCCCCTGGCAGTGATCGGCTGATCGACGCCGTGGTCGCGTACGGCACCCCCGACGCCGTCGCCGCCCGCCTGGCCGAACACCTGCGGGCCGGTGCCGACCAGGTGACGATCCAGGTGCTGGGCGGCTGGACGCGGCTACTGCCGACGCTGACCGAACTGGCCGGACCGCTCGGACTGGGTTAGCCCGGCACGGCCCTGCGTTAGCCCGGCGCGGCCCGATTGCGAACACCACGACGCTGCATCGGCGTCACGTCGTAGCTTTCACAGTCGCGCCGGGGGTGGCGGCCCGGCCCCCGTTATGGTTGCCCCATGCGGTTGCTGGTCACCGGTGGTGCCGGGTTCATCGGCGCCAACTTCGTGCACAGCACGCTACGGGAGCGCCCGGACACCGCGGTGACGGTGCTCGACGCGCTGACCTACGCCGGCAGCCGGGAGTCGCTGACCGCGGTCGGCGCCGACATCCGACTGGTGCAGGGCGATGTCACCGATGCCGACCTGGTGTCGACACTGGTCTCGGAGTTGGACCCGGCGAGCGACGCGGTGGTGCACTTCGCCGCCGAAACCCACGTGGATAACGCACTGGCCGATCCCGAACCGTTCCTGCGGTCCAACGTCATCGGCACGTTCGCGGTGCTGGAGGCGGTGCGTCGGCACGGAGTGCGACTGCACCACATCTCCACTGACGAGGTCTACGGCGATCTCGCCCTCGACGACCCACACCGGTTCAGCGCCGACACCGCCTACAACCCGTCGAGCCCGTACTCGGCGACCAAGGCCGCCGCCGACCTGCTGGTGCGGGCCTGGGTGCGCTCCTACGGGGTGCGCGCGACAATCTCGAACTGCTCCAACAACTACGGCCCGTACCAGCATGTGGAGAAGTTCATCCCGCGCCAGATCACCAACCTGCTGACCGCGCGCCGCGCCAAGCTGTACGGCAGCGGCGCCAACGTGCGCGATTGGATCCACGTCGACGACCACAACGCCGCGGTCCGGCGGATCCTGCAGAACGGCCGGATCGGCCGCACCTACCTGATCGGCGCCGACGGAGAACGGGACAATCTGACCGTGCTGAAGACGATCCTTACGCTGATGGGCCACGACAGCGACGACTTCGACCGGGTGGCCGACCGGGCCGGCCATGACCTGCGCTACGCCATCGACCCGTCGGCACTGCGCGACGAGTTGGACTGGAAGCCGCAGCACAACGACTTGACGGCCGGCCTGCGCGACACCATCGACTGGTACCGCGCGAACGAATCCTGGTGGGCCCCGCTCAAAGACGCCGCCGAAGCCCGATACACCCAGCGCGGGCAGTGACGTGACCGCACGCGAACTCGACATCCCGGGGGCGTGGGAGATCACCCCGGCCCAGCACACCGATTCCCGCGGGCTGTTCTTCGAATGGTTCGCCGACCGCGAGTTCACCGGGTTCGCCGATCATCGCTTCGATCTGCGTCAGGCCAACTGCTCGGTATCGAACGCCGGGGTGCTGCGTGGCCTGCATTTCGCTGCGGCGCCGCCGGGCCAGGCTAAATACGTCACCTGCGTGTCCGGGTCGGTCTTCGACGTCGTCGCCGATATCCGGGTGGGCTCGCCGACATTCGGCCGCTGGACTTCGGTGCTGCTCGACGACCGCGATCGTCGTTCGGTGTACATCTCCGCCGGGTTGGCGCACGGGTTCCTTGCGCTGCAGGACAATTCGACGGTGATGTACCTGTGCTCGGCGGAGTACAACCCGCAGCTCGAGCACACCATCGCCGCCACCGACCCGGCGATCGGTATCGACTGGCCGATGATCGGCGACGGACTGACAATCTCCGAGCGGGACGCGGCGGCACCCACTCTCGCGGACGTGCATGCCGCCGGCCTGTTACCGACGTGGGACGAGACGCGTGCCCACCTCGATGGACTGCATAGAGGCTGATCACCTCGAATTGCGGGATCGCTGGTGTAGCGGGCGTCACCGACCGTCGGGCAGTCGCAGCCGCCAGCGCACCAGCCCGGCCCACACCGCGCCGAGGATGGACAGGATGGCCATGTCGGCCATCCACCAGCGCGCCGAATGCGTCCACAGCTGATCGTGCGGAGAGATCGGATCGACCGCGGACAGATCGACGGTGGACGCCGCGGCCGCGAAACCCCACCGCGAAGGCAGGTACCACGAGACCTGGTCCAGCCCGACCCGGCTGTTGATCGGAAACATCCCGCCGGAGAACACCAGCGAGACCATGATCACCACCACCAGCATCGGCAGGATCTGCTCGTTGGATTTGGCCAGCGACGACAACGCCAGCCCGATCAGCGCCGAGACGATCGCAGTGACCGCCAGAGCCAGGTACAGCTCGAGCACGGGGCTACCGAGCAGCACCGCACCGCGGGCCGGTGTCCCCTTCCCGACGATCACGATCGCGGTCAGGATCGCGGTCTGAATGAGCGCGGCCGCGCTGAAGACGATCACCTTGGCGGCCAGGTACGCCGACGCCGACAGGCCGACGGATTGCTCACGGCGGAAGATGGCGCGTTCGCCGACCAGGTCGCGGATCGTCAGCGCGGTGCCCATGAAAACCACGGCGACCAGCAGCACCAGCAGGATCTCCGAGGCTTCGTCGGGGGTGTCGCTGCGCGGGTCGGCCGGGCCGAAGCCGCTGTTGCCGGGTATCACCAGGGTCAGCGCCCCGAGGATGAACGGCAGCACGGCCAGGAAGACGAAGTAGCCCCGGTCGGCGATGATCAGCCGCACCTGCCGCCGGGCCAGGCTCCAAACCTGCCGGGGCAGGCTGGTGCGGGCCGGACTACCGGGCGGCCCGGGCGGAGCCGGTAGTTGCGGAAGGGACCCCGACAACTGCTGGCGGGCCAGGAACCGACGGTGCGCGGTATCGGGGTCGGCGCTGACGAACGCGAAGATGTCAGCCCAGTCGGTGCCGCCCATCGCCGCGCTGACGTCTTTCGGCGGCCCAACAAAGGCGGTCTTGCCGCCGGAGGCCAGCAGCAACACCTGATCGCACATGTCCAGGTAGGTCAGCGAGTGCGTCACCACCACCACGACCCGGCCCGCGTCGGCCAGTCGGCGCAACATCGTCATCACCTGACGGTCCAGTGCGGGGTCCAGCCCGGAGGTGGGCTCGTCGAGAATGAGCAGTGACGGCCCGGTGAGCAGTTCCATCGCGACCGACGCTCGTTTGCGTTGACTGCCGGACAGGTTGTCCACCCGGGTTTTCCGGTGTGCGGTCAGTTCCAGTTCACCGATGACCCGGTCCACCACCTGGCGGCGGTCGGCGGCGGAGGTGTCGGGGGGCAACCGCAGTTCGGCGGCGTAGCCCAGCGCCTGTTCCACGGTGAGTTGGCGGTGCACAACGTCGTCTTGCGGCACCACCCCGATCCGGGACCGCATCGACGCGTATTCGGCATGGACGTCGTGACCGTCGAAGGTGACCCGGCCGATACTGGGCCGCGTCGCACCCCCCAGCAGCCTGATCAGGGTGGATTTGCCCGCCCCGGACGGCCCGATGATCGCGGTCAGGGTGCCCGCGCGTGCGGTGAAGGTCACGTCGGTCAGCAGCGGGCGGCCGTCGATGCTCAGGCCCAGTCGATGCGCGTGCACCCCGCCGGTGCCGCGGGCGGCGGTCCGGGGCACCAGGGTGTCACCGGCGACGGTGAGGTCGGTGTTGCCGAGGGTGACGACGTCGCCGTCGTGGACCAGGGTTCGGGTGATGCGGCGGCCGTTGACGAAGGTGCCGTTGATGCTGACGTTGTCACTGAGCTCGAGACCGGCGCCGGTCAACCCCAGCGTGGCGTGCACTCGCCCCACCAGTGGGTCGTCAACCACGATGTCGCAGTCCGCTCGCCGACCGATCCGCGCCACCCCGTCCCGGTGGGCGACCAGCGGCGGCATTGCAAGGGTGGGCGATTCGTCGGCCGGCGGCGTGGACTGCATGGTGTGGACAGACTAGATGAACGGCACTCAATAGCACCTGTGACGCTCTGCCCGCCCCTGGTCGCATTTACTAGGATATCCTAGTATTCTCGATAGCGACCCTCCCCTCGACACGGACGGGACACCTCATGACTAGGCAGATTTCCCACTTCATCAACGGACAGCGCACCGTCGGCCAATCACCGCGAACGGCAGACGTTTTCGACCCCAACACCGGCGAGGTGCAGGCGACGGTGTCGCTGGCCGACGCCGCCGATGTCGACGCCGCGGTGGCCTCTGCGGCCGAGGCCCAAATTGGCTGGGCGGCCTACAACCCGCAGCGCCGCGCCCGGGTGATGATGCGCTTCATCGACCTGGTCAACACCCACATGGACGAGTTGGCCGAGCTGC
>JBDTKT010000067.1:0-16736 GCA_039935195.1 Mycobacterium sp. | reverse complement strand
TGCAACAACGCCGGCACCTCACAGACTCGCATGTCCGCCGGAGGAACCGTGGCCGTCGACACCGCGGGTCGTGCAGGCCAAACCGGCGTCGTCGAACGACGCCACCTCGACCAACTCGGGAAGTTCGACGCGCTGGACCACCAGTTGGGCGATCCGGTCGCCGCGATGTATCTCGATCGGTGTCACCTGATCGAGGTTGACCAAGGCGACCTTGACCTCACCGCGGTAACCCGCATCGATCGGTCCCGGGCTGTTGACAATCGAAAGGCCCACCCGCGCAGCCAGACCCGAGCGGGGGTGAACCAGCCCCACCATCCCGAACGGAATCGCGACCGCGATGCCGGTCGGCACCAGGGCGCGGTCACCGGGGGGCAGTTCGACGTCGACCGCGCTGTACAGGTCGACGCCGGCGTCGCCCGCATGGGCACGGCGAGGCAGCGGCAACCCACGATCCAGGCGAACAACCGCAAGACTGGTGGGCATGAGGCAGAAGACTACTCTTAGCCAGGTGTCGGGATCGCGCGTCGCATCGCAAAGTGTGCGGTATCGCGAGCGACTGTGGGCCCCCTGGTGGTGGTGGCCGTTGGGGTTTATTGCGGCCGCACTGATGGCCTACGAGGTGCACCTGGGCCTGCGCAACCTCCCCGGCTGGGTTCCGTTCACCGCGCTGTTCGCGGTCGCCGCGGCGGCGCTGCTGTGGCTGGGGCGCATCGAGGTTCGGGTGACCGACGACAACGGGCACATCGAGCTGTGGGCCGGGGATGCGCATCTGCCGGCGACCGTGATCGCGCGGTCCGCGGAGGTTCCGCACTCAGCCAAGTCGGCGGCCTTAGGCCGCCAACTCGATCCCGCGGCGTATGTCATGCACCGCGGCTGGGTGGGCCCCATGGTGCTGGTCGTCCTCGATGACCCGGATGACCCCACCCCGTACTGGCTGGTGAGCTGTCGCCACCCACAGCGGATGCTCTCGGCGCTGCGGGACTGACCCGGCCCCGGCCCCAGGGTGGGGCCGGGTCAGGGCGGGTCAGGCCGCGCAGTCGTTGCAGATCATCACGCCGTTCTTCTCGCTGGCCAGCCGACTGCGGTGCTGCACCAGGAAACAACTCGAGCAAGTGAACTCGTCAGCCTGCTTGGGGATGACACGCACCGACAGTTCTTCGCCGGACAGGTCGGCACCGGGCAGTTCGAAGGATTCGGCGGATTCCGCTTCGTCGACGTCCACCACGGCCGACTGCGCCTCGTTGCGCCGTGCCTTAAGTTCATCCAGCGAATCCTCGGAAACATCGTCCGTCTCAGTGCGTCGCGGCGCGTCATAGTCAGTAGCCATCGTCTTCTCCCCTCAACTCCTCTCGTAAGCCTGCAAGCGAGCTTTGTACCAGCACCGAACGCCTCCAACAAACAATTCGTGCCCGGATTCCGACTTGAATAACTATGATTTACATCACACCCTGTTCCTGACTACGGTTATCCGTTGCGAACATGCCGTTTAGAGTGCGTATGTGGTCATGCAAATCACTCAGGGCAGCGAGTTCGACAAGGACGGTCTGCCGTTCCGACGGCGCAACGTTCGGCCCGCAGCATACGCGCTGGCATTCTTGGCGGTGCTGACCGCCGTGGTGTGGACGGTGGCGCTGACCCGTTCGGCAGATGTGCGCGAGGTCGCAGCGTGCAATCCGCCGCCGGTGCCGACCGAGCCGGGCCAACCTCAGCTCGGCACCCAGGTGTCGCGCACCACGATGACCGGCCTCACGCCGGCCAAGTTGGCCGAGACCAAGATCCGCGTTCTCAACGCCAGCGGCCGGGCCGGCCAGGCCGCCGCGGTAGCCGATTCACTGCGTGATCTTGGCTTCGCCGGGCCGACCGCCGCCAACGACCCGGTCTACAGCGGCACCCGGCTAGATTGCCAGGGTCAGATCCGATTTGGGGAGGCCGGCCGGGCCGCGGCAGCCGCCGTCTGGCTGGTGGCACCGTGCACCGAACTATTCCGCGACGACCGCTCCGATGATTCCGTCGACCTGGCCGTCGGAACCGACTTCACCACGCTGCCCCACAGTGACGACATCAACGCCGCCCTTGCCGGCCTGCGTCCGGATGCCACCGGGCTACCCGACCCCAGGCTGCTGGCCCAAATCCATTCCGGCACCTGCTGACCGCGCGGCCCCCGAGCTAGGGTATCGACGAGCAATTCAATCCCCACCTAGGAGACCCGATGACCGGCACCGACTCAACCATCGGCACGCCCGCGGCATCCGCCGGGGCGGCGCAGCGCCGCGGGTTCGGTATCGACGTCGGGGGCACCGGCGTCAAGGGCGGGATCGTCGACCTGGATACCGGCCGACTGATAGGCGACCGCTACAAGCTGCCCACCCCGAGCCCGGCGACCCCAGACGCGGTCGCCAAGACCGTCGCGGCGGTGGTCAGGGAGTTCGGCTGGACCGACCCACTGGGGGTGACCTACCCCGGTGTGGTGACCGACGGTGTCGTCCGGACCGCGGCCAACGTGGACGAATCGTGGATCGGGGTGAATGCCCGCGCAGCGATCGCCGCCGAACTGAACGGCCAGGACGTCGTCGTCCTCAACGACGCCGACGCGGCCGGGTTGGCCGAAGTGCGGTACGGGGCAGGCAAGGACAACAGCGGGCTCATCGTGTTGCTTACCTTCGGAACCGGGATCGGCTCGGCGGTGGTCCACAACGGGATACTGCTGCCCAACACCGAGCTGGGCCATCTTGAGGTGGGCGGCAAAGAGGCCGAACACCGCGCCGCCGCGTCGGTTAAGGAAAGCAAGGACTGGAGCATGAAGAAGTGGGCCCACCAGGTGACCAAAGTGCTGGTGGCCATCGAGAACGCGCTGTGGCCGGACTTGTTCATCGCCGGCGGCGGGATCAGCCGCAAAGCCGACAGGTGGGTTCCACTACTGGAGAATCGGACCCCGGTCGTGCCAGCAACCCTGCAGAATTCCGCGGGGATCGTGGGCGCGGCGATGGCCGCCACCATCGCTGTCACCCGGTGAATTGCGCCCGCTCGGGCGATGCAGCCGCAAGCTGTCGTTACAATGGTCTGCGGCGGCCGCCTAACCGATAGCGGTGACTATCCCAGTCGATGTTCAGGCTGATATAGAGCCAGCATTCGACAAACCCGAAGCTTCCGGTTGCGCGCAACCCTGCAAACCGGAAGCCAGCCCGACCGAAGAGGTAGACGTGGCAGCGACCAAGGCACAGCCGGCGATCGACGAGCCGAAGAAGCGCAGCGTCGCCAAGGCCCCGGCCAAAAGCGTCGCCAAATCGGCCGCTCCGGCCCCCGCGAAACGCGCCGCGACAAAAGCCACCACCGGCACCGCCCCCGCCAAGAAGGCCGCCAAGTCGGCGGCGGCCAAGGACGCTGCCGCCACGGACACCGCCGACGGTACGACCAAGACGCGGGCCGCTCGCGGGCCGGCGAAGAAGGCGGCCGGCGCCAAAAGCCCGCAGGGCCGCGCGAAGAATGCCGCAGGCGCCGTCGACCCCGACGCGACAGCCGAGGATCTGGACACCGACGGCGAGCTTGAAGCCGAGCCCGGCGAGGACGACATCGAGGCGTCGGACGGTGCCCCGATCCTCGACGAGTTGGAGAGCGATGTCGCCGGTCCGAGCCCAGACGCCGCAGAGAGCACCAGCTCGCCGGCAGTCGTGACCGCCGGCGAAGCCACGGCAGAGGACGACGACGACTCCTCCGAGCCTTCCGAAAAGGACAAGTCGTCCGGTGATTTCGTCTGGGACGAGGAGGAGTCTGAGGCTTTGCGGCAGGCCCGCAAGGACGCGGAGCTCACCGCTTCGGCGGACTCGGTGCGCGCCTACCTCAAGCAGATCGGCAAGGTGGCCCTGCTCAACGCTGAGGAAGAGGTCGAGCTGGCCAAGCGCATCGAAGCCGGCCTGTACGCCACCCAGAAGATGACCGAGCACACCGAAAAGGGCGAGAAGCCGGCGGTCGCGTACCGACGCGACATGACGTGGATCTGTCGGGACGGCGACCGCGCCAAAAACCACCTGCTGGAAGCGAACCTGCGCTTGGTGGTGTCGCTGGCGAAACGCTACACCGGGCGCGGCATGGCGTTCCTGGACCTGATCCAGGAGGGCAACCTCGGCCTGATCCGCGCAGTGGAGAAGTTCGATTACACCAAGGGCTACAAGTTCTCCACCTACGCCACCTGGTGGATTCGCCAAGCCATCACCCGCGCGATGGCCGACCAGGCTCGCACCATCCGCATCCCGGTGCACATGGTCGAGGTGATCAACAAACTCGGTCGCATCCAGCGCGAGCTGCTCCAAGACCTGGGCCGCGAGCCAACCCCGGAAGAGCTGGCCCGAGAGATGGACATCACCCCGGAGAAGGTGCTGGAGATTCAGCAGTACGCCCGGGAGCCGATCTCCCTGGACCAGACCATCGGCGACGAGGGCGACTCCCAGCTGGGCGATTTCATCGAAGATAGTGAAGCTGTAGTGGCGGTGGATGCCGTGTCGTTCACCCTGCTGCAGGACCAGTTGCAGTCGGTGCTGGAGACGCTGTCAGAGCGCGAAGCGGGTGTGGTGCGACTGCGGTTCGGGCTCACCGACGGCCAGCCGCGGACATTGGACGAAATCGGCCAGGTCTACGGTGTCACCCGCGAACGCATCCGTCAGATCGAGTCGAAGACGATGTCTAAGTTGCGTCACCCCAGTCGTTCCCAGGTGCTGCGCGACTACCTGGACTGAGCGGTCCGACGGTGGGTGGGGTCTGCAGCCCGGCGCTCAGCCGGCACTGAGCGGGGGGAATGCGCCATCGGGGCCCGGTCGGTAGGCGACGACGTCTACGACGGCGCTGACCGGCAGCGGGCCGTACAGGTGCGGGAACTTCATCCCCTCCGGATCCGTTTCCACTCCGGGTTCCCAGCGCAACGGCGACTTCAGTCGGTCGGCGTCCACGTGCAGCAACCGCAGATCGTGGCGCCCCCGGTAGAGTCGATTGGCGGGCAGGTGCACCTGACCAAGCGTGGAGAGGTGGACGAATCCGACAGCTGGATCCGGGCTCAGTTCACCGCTGCGCCGGGCATCCGACCAGGCGTCGGCGCCACACAGGTGTACTAGTGCCTGCCTGCTGTCCATGTGCTACAGCTTGCCGGACCCGTGGCGCGGGGCTGGACAGGAGGGTTGAGACACGCGACACACCGGCACGGGGAACAACGTGATCGTCGCCGGTGTCTGAGACAGTCGAGGGATACGTCGAAAAGAGGAGCCATGAACGCAACCCTGACCGGTCCGGAGCTGACCAAGGCTGATCGCTGCGATCGGTGCGGCGCGGCCGCCCGCGTGCGGGCTACGCTCCCGTCAGGAGCCGAGCTGTTGTTCTGCCAGCACCACGCCAACGAGCACGAGGCGCGGCTGGTCCAGTTGGCGGCCGTCCTGGAAATCGGCGCTCCACTGGAGCCGTAGGACACGACTCACCGGCCCCCTACTGGGCAGCGTGACCCTTCGTCAGGAGTCCTGAACTAGGCCATGTCGGACCAGCTTGTAAAACCGTCGCGTCGCAACATGTGGCGTCTCACCCGCCGGACACTGTCCAAGAGCTGGGATGACTCGATCTTCTCCGAGGCGGCTCAGGCCGCCTTCTGGTCGGCACTGTCTCTGCCGCCACTGCTGCTGGGACTGCTGGGCAGCCTCGCCTACATCGCACCGCTGTTCGGCCTGGACACCCTGCACGTCATCGAAGAGCGCCTGGTGTCGATGGCGCATAGCTTCTTCTCCCCGAGCGTCGTCAACGAGATCATCGAACCCACCATCGCCGACATCGACAAGGGTGCCCGTGGCGAGGTGGTGTCGCTGGGTTTCGTGATCTCGCTGTGGGCGGGATCGTCGGCGGTCTCGGCGTTCGTCGACTCAGTGGTCGAAGCGCACGGCCAGACCGCCCTGCGCCATCCGGTCCGTCAGCGGTTCTTTGCGCTGTTCATCTACGTCGTGATGCTGGTGGCCGTGATCACCACCGCACCGTTCGTCGCGCTGGGACCGCGCAAGATCGCCGAATACATTCCGGACAGCTGGGGGCGGGCACTGCACCTCGGGTACTACCCGGCGCTGGTGATCGCGCTGATACTGGTGATCACCGCCCTGTACCGGGTGGCGCTGCCGCGGCCGCTGCCGTCGCACCGACTGATCCTCGGCTCGGTACTGGCCACCGTGGTCTTCCTGGTAGCGACCCTGGGGCTGCGGGTCTACCTGACCTGGATCACCGGCACCGGCTACACCTACGGAGCGCTGGCCACCCCGATCGCGTTTCTGCTGTTCGCCTTCTTCGGCGGTTTCGCCATCATGCTGGGCGCCGAACTCAACGCCGCCGTCCAAGAGCAATGGCCGGCCAGGGTCACCCACACCGACCAGTTCCGCGTCTGGCTGCGCTCCCGCGCCCAGTCCGGCGATCGCGACACCGCCGCCCCGGTCAGCCGCCCTTGAGGGCTGCGTAGATCCGTTTGCAGTCCGGGCAGACCGGCGACCCGGGTTTAGCGGAGCGCGTCACCGGGAAAACCTCGCCGCACAGCGCCACCACATGGCTGCCCATGACCGCGCTTTCGGCGATCTTGTCCTTCTTGACGTAGTGAAAAAACTTGGGAGTGTCACCATCGGTCCCGTCGTCGACGCGTTCGTCGGTATCGGTGCGCTCGAGAGTGTCGGTCTGCTTACCCATGCCCCATATTGTGCCCGCACACCGAACGATCCCGAAACCCCTCCGCAAGCCCTCCCCAAAACCTGTTGTATCGCCGACACCCGGGTGTGGGACAGTGGGGTAATGAAGCACGGCCCTGAGCTGGGTTTCGACGACGAAGGTCGGCCGGTTCTCATCACCGCGGCCGCGCCGTCCTACGAGCAGCAACACCGCGAACGGGTGCGCAAGTATCTGACGCTGATGGCGTTTCGGATTCCGGCGCTGATCTTGGCGGCAGTTGCCTACGGGCTGTGGCACAACGGCCTTATCTCACTGCTGATTTTGGCCGGATCCATACCCCTGCCGTGGATGGCGGTGTTGATCGCCAACGACCGGCCCCCGCGCAGTGCCGAAGAGCCACGCCGCTACGGCGCCGAACAACCGCGCACCCCGCTGTTCCCCACCGCCACCCGCCCCGCACTGGAGCACCCGCAGCCGACCGCGGCACAGCCGAACCCCGCGGAGTCAAACAGCGCCGAGTCGAACGGCACCGACCCCGGCATCGCGCCGGACGAAGTCGGTTCTTAGCACATTCTCAAGCTGATCGAGCATTCCCGCACGTCAGACCGTGCGAGAAACCGATCGCGCGGGAACTCTGCACCCCGGTTCGACGTTGTCACAAGTGACAGTTGAGACCGAAGAACGGGAGGCCGCGATGGCAAAGGCAAACGCCACGATCCGCCGAATTAACGGCGATCTGGATTCACAGAGCCCCGCAGCGGATTTGGTGCGCGTGTACCTGAACGGCATTGGCAAGACCGCGCTGCTCAACGCCGCCGACGAGGTGGATTTGGCCAAGCGCATCGAATCCGGGCTGTACGCGCAGCACCTGCTCGACACCCGCAAGCGCTTCGGTGAGAAGCGCAAGCGTGATCTGGCCGGGGTTGCACACGACGGTCAAGCCGCCCGACAACATCTGCTCGAGGCCAACCTGCGTCTGGTGGTGTCGTTGGCCAAGCGTTACACCGGACGAGGCATGCCACTGCTCGACCTCATTCAGGAGGGCAACCTTGGCCTGATCCGGGCGATGGAGAAATTCGATTACGCCAAGGGATTCAAGTTCTCCACCTACGCCACCTGGTGGATCCGCCAAGCCATCACCCGCGGCATGGCCGACCAGAGCCGAACCATCCGGCTGCCGGTCCACCTCGTCGAGCAGGTCAACAAGCTGGCCCGGATCAAGCGGGAGCTGCACCAGCAGCTGGGCCGTGAAGCCACCGACGAGGAGCTCTCCGCCGAGTCGGGCATTCCGGCCGAGAAGATCGGAGACCTGCTGAAGCACAGCCGCGACCCGGTGAGCCTAGACATGCCGGTCGGCTCCGACGAGGAGGCTCCGCTCGGGGACTTCATCGAGGACGCCGAGGCAATGTCCGCGGAGAACGCGGTGATTGCCGAACTGCTGCACGTCGACATTCGCAGCGTGTTGTCCACTCTCGACGAACGCGAGCATCAGGTGATCCGACTGCGTTTCGGTCTCGACGACGGGGAGCCTCGCACCCTCGACCAGATCGGCAAGCTGTTCGGTCTGTCCCGGGAGCGGGTCCGCCAGATCGAGCGCGAGGTGATGGTCAAGCTGCGGCACGGTGAGCGTGCCGACCGACTGCGTTCCTACGCCAGCTGATCGCACGATCGGCGTAACCTGCCGCGTAAGAGACGATATCGCGTGTGCATATGCTGGCGCACGGGCTGATTGCGGGTCGCTGACCAACCGTTTGTTGCTAGCTAACGGCTTGCTGAGCTGCCAAGTAGACTCAGCGGCGACGGAGGGTGCCGAATGAATGAGTTGGTTGATACCACCGAGATGTACCTCAGGACGATCTACGACCTCGAGGAGGAAGGTGTCACGCCGCTGCGCGCGCGAATCGCCGAGCGACTGGAACAGAGCGGGCCAACCGTCAGTCAGACCGTCTCGCGGATGGAACGTGATGGATTGTTGCGGGTGGCCGGCGACCGCCATCTGGAGCTCACCGAGAAGGGCCGTGCTCTGGCGGTCGCGGTGATGCGCAAGCACCGACTGGCCGAACGGCTCCTGGTGGACGTCATCGGCCTACCGCTGGAGGACGTGCATGCAGAGGCCTGCCGTTGGGAGCACGTCATGAGCGAGGAGGTCGAACGGCGCTTGGTGCAGGTGCTCGAAAACCCCACCACGTCGCCGTTCGGCAACCCGATCCCCGGGCTGTTGGATCTCGGTTTCGGCGCGGCACCCAGTGGCCAGGACGCCGACCTGGTTCGGTTGACCGAGCTGCCGGCTGGATCACCGGTGGCGGTGGTGGTCCGTCAGCTCACCGAGCACGTGCAGGGCGATGTCGGCCTGATCACCCGGCTCAAGGAGGCCGGAGTGGTGCCCAATGCGCGGGTGACCGTCGAGACCAACGCGACGGATGGGGTAACCATCGTGATGCCGGGCCATGCGGACGTAAGCCTGCCCTACGAGATGGCACACGCGGTCAAGGTCCAGAAGGTCTGACCTGGCTAACCGGCACGGCGGCCTAAGCCCTGCCGCGATGGCAACCGCACGCCCAGTCGGTGCGCCAATCGGTAGCCGGTCTCTCCTAGCTGGCGGATGCGATCGGGTCGCAGCCCGGATTGCAGCGCGGTGTCGAGCATGCCGGCCATCCGGTGTTCCGGCGCACAGCGCAGCGCGGCCTCTAGTGACACTCCGGCCAGTGGCCCGTCACCGCGGGCGTAGGCGCTGAAGGCCAGCAGCACCAACGCTTCAGCGCGCCACGGTGCGGGAAGTGCGCGAGCCAGTGTCGCCCACAGGGTCTCGGCTACGGCGGCTTGCTCACCGATAGCCAGCGCGCACACGGTATCCCGGACGGTGACGTCGGTCAGCGAACAGCCGAACGCGGCCAACTCCGCAGCGACGGGCCGCCGGCCGCTGGCGATCGCGGCTACGGCCGCCAACACGTCCTCGACATCGCGGCGGGCTCGGCCATCGGGATCGTCACGGCAGGCGGCGCTGCGGGCCGCCGCGTAGCCGTCGATGGCGGCGGCCACCGCGGCACTGCACACCGGGTCGTCGGCGGCGATGACCGCCTGCAGGTCGGCTCGGCGCGGGTAGAGCCGCCTACCTTCCAGCACGGCGGCGGCGGCCAGCGGAGATGCCGCGGGATCGTCGACCGGCCCGCCCGCACCGCAGCCGTCGATGCAGCGCCAGCGCCCGCCGAGTGCCACCCGGTCCACCACGTGTGCGGCTGTCAGGGCAATACCGTGCTTCGCCAACTCGTCGGTGAGAACGGTACACAGTTCGCGGTATTCGTCGTTGCACACCGGGCAGCGGGCTCCGTCGGCGTCGACGACCACCGCAATCGCCGCCGCCGGGGCTGCGGCCGCTGCGACCTCGGCAAGCCGGCCGATCGTGCCGGCAAGCTCCGCCGAAAGGTCGGCGCGCAGCACCGCGCCCAGTTCCCCGCCGTCGACCGAGACCAGGACCAACGATTTCTCCGGCACAAAGCCGAGAATGGCCGGCAGCGCCGCGACCAGGGCACCTGGGCGATCCAGGGTGAAATCGGGTTGCTTTGTTGTCATATCGGCAACGTTGTCAACCGCCGCCGTCAACGGGACCCCCCCGGCGGCTACCCGCGGCCAAGTTGTGGAAGAACCGGCGACTGTGAGGTATTGCGCCGCCGCGTGTTCACTGTGCGAGATCGAGCGCATCGGCGTAGGCATCTGTGGAGTGGGCCGCGGGCCGGAAATTCACCGCTGAGTGAAATCGGCTACCCGTCGCGGAATGCCGATCTCGTACCTCAGCGTTTTCGGATAGACGGGCGTGCCATTTTGGCGACCGCTCCGGTTAAGGGAAACTAGGTTACGCGGCGTGCTGCGCCGCGACGAGGAGGCGAACCCGATGGCCGACGATAAACAGCCGGACCAGGGCCGGCATTACCAGCCCGAGCAGAGCGGCATGTACGAGTTGGAGGTTCCGGCGCCGCAGTTGTCGTCGCCGGACGGCGCCGGACCGGTGCTGATCCACGCGCTGGAGGGCTTCTCCGACGCCGGCCACGCCATCCGACTGGCTGCGGCGCACCTGAAGTCCACCCTGGACACCGAGCTGGTCGCCTCGTTCGCGATCGACGAGTTGCTCGACTACCGCTCCCGGCGACCGCTGATGACGTTCAAAGCCGACCACTTCACCAACTACACCGAGCCGGAACTGAGCCTCTACGCGCTGCGCGACAGCGCCGGAACGCCGTTTCTGCTGCTGGCCGGGATGGAGCCGGACCTGAAGTGGGAGCGGTTCATCACCGCGGTGCGACTGTTGGCCGAGCGGCTCGGGGTGCGGCAGACTATCGGGCTGGGCACCATCCCGATGGCCGTCCCGCACACCAGGCCGGTGACGCTGACCGCGCACTCGAACAACCGTGACCTGATCGTCGACTTCACACCGTGGATCACCGAGGTCCAGGTGCCGAGCAGCGCCTCCAACCTGCTCGAATACCGGATGGCACAGCACGGCCACGAAGTGGTGGGGTTCACCGTGCACGTGCCGCACTACCTTTCCCAAGCCGACTACCCCGAGGCTGCTCAGGCCCTGCTGCAGCACGCCGCCACGACCGGGTCGTTGCAGCTGCCGCTGACCGAACTCAGCGACGCGGCGGCCGAAATCCGGATCAAGATCGACGAGCAGGTCACCGCGAGTCCCGAAGTGGCCCAGGTGGTGACCGCCCTCGAGCGTCAATACGACGCGTTCGTCACTGCCCAGGCCAACCGGTCGTTGCTGGCCCGCGACGAGGACCTGCCCAGCGCCGACGAACTCGGCGCGGAGTTCGAGCGGTTCCTGGCACAGGAAGCCAAGAAGAAGAAGTTCGGCGATGAAGACCCGGTCTGACCCGAAACCCCGCTCGGGTGAGCACCCCGGTCGCCCGCCGTGGCCACCGCCGGCGGTGGCGTAGGCGCGTCCATGAGCGTCGACGTCACGGTGTTGCGAGTATTCACCGATGCGGACGGCAACTTCGGCAACCTGCTCGGTGTCGTCGACGCAGCTGCCGTGGAGCTTCCGGATCGGCAGTGGCTGGCGGCCGAACTCGGTTACAGCGAAACGGTGTTCGTCAACCTTCCAGCGACCGGGTCAACCACGGCGAACATCCGTATCTACACGCCGCTGACCGAACTCCGGTTCGCCGGGCATCCGACGGTGGGTGCCGCATGGTGGCTGCGCGAGAATGGATTTCCGGTCCGGGCGCTGCAGGTGCCGGCGGGCATCGTTACGGTCGACCACGTCGGCGAATTCACCGCGATCACTGCGCGTTCCGAGTGGGCGCCGAAATTCGCCATGCACCGCCTAGATTCCGTTGAGGAACTGACGGCGGCCGATCCCACCGATTATCCCGAAGACACCCAGCACTACGTGTGGACCTGGCTCGACGCCGAAGCCGGATCGATCCGTTCGCGGATGTTCGCCGGCAGGCTGGGGGTGACTGAAGACGAGGCGACCGGGTCCGCGGCGGTGCGGATCACCGACCGACTCAGCCGCGATCTCACCATCACCCAGGGCCGGGGCTCGCGTATCCAGACCACCTGGCGCCCGGACGGTCGGGTCCAGATCGCCGGCCGGGTGGTCGGCGACCCCGCCATGCGGATCGTCTAGCCGGTACGCCGCAGTAGCCCGGTGAGGTGATTCTGCCGGGGCAGCCCGACGGCTCCCATATCCAACGTGTAGGAAAGTTCATCACCCTCGAGGCGAAACGCCCGCCCCAGCGCGGTTACCTCTTTGGCGGTGGGGGTCAACCCGATCTTTGTTGCATCGAGGTCGAGTTCGATCACCCCGTCGGCCACCGTGTAGCCGCCCACCTCGATCTCGGTGATACCGGTGGGATGAACCAGCACAAACTCCACCCGGCCCGGCTGCGGAACCCGCAGGTAGCCGGCCTCCACATGCATCGGGGCGTCGCCGGAGACCGATCTGGTCTGCTGCGTGTAGCTCAGGAACGGCTTGCCTATGTGGGAGAACGTCACCTCTTCGAGGTACTCGAACGACGTGATCGTCGGATATTTTCCGGCTCCACGACCGGACCACCGGCCCACGAGCGGTGCGAGCTCAGCAAGGTTGGGATGCAGGTCCGGTGTCATCAGGTCAGCCTAATCGGTGTTCAGCGGGACACCGTGCGCTCATCCGGGAGCCGACGGTTCGCGATGCGCCCGCAGCGCTTCGATCTCTCGCTCGAAGTCATCCGCCGAGGAGAACGACCGATACACCGAGGCGAAACGCAGGTAGGCCACCTCGTCAAGTTCCCGCAGGGGTCCGAGGATCGCCAGCCCCACCTCGTTGCTGGGGATCTCCGGCGAGCCTGCCACCCGGACGGTGTCCTCCACCTGCTGAGCCAGCAGGTTCAGTGCGTCGTCATCGACCTGGCGTCCCTGACAGGCACGGCGTACACCGCTGATCACCTTCTCCCGGCTGAACGGTTCGGTGACGCCGCTGCGTTTGACCACTGCCAGCACCGCGGTCTCTACGGTGGTGAACCGCCTACCGCACTCCGGGCAGGATCGGCGCCGACGAATAGCCTGCCCCTCATCGGCCTCGCGCGAGTCGACCACCCGGGAATCGGGATGACGACAAAACGGACAGTGCATAGCCGCTCCTTCGTCCCGACCGAAACCGGATACCTCAGATGCCTGTGAGCGTACCTGCGTCGGTGTGTGGCGAAGCAATGCCGCTGCAGCTTGCGCACCGACGGCCGTGCCGGAGACTCGAAGACCCGCTGACATGGGCGTCAGCTGATCGGAGCGATGAGCGTCTGGCCGGCGTCCAGTGCCACCGAGTCCAATCTGTTGAGTTTACGGATGCGGTCCACCACCTGCGCGGTCGGTGCATCGGGCGCCACCCTGGCCGCCAGTTGCTGCAAGCTTTCTCCGCTCTGCACCCGCACTACCCCGAGTTGGTCGGGCACCGCGCCCGCACTGCCCGCCGTCGCGGCGCCGAACTGGGCAACGATTCCCAGCCAGATGGTGATCACGGCCGCAACCAGGGCCAGCACGAAAGTGGTGCCCGGGGTGATGGGCCGCGGCCGGTGCGGTGCCCGCGACATCGGCACCGCGGGCCCGCGGTGCCGCAGCGGGGCGCCACCCGGCCGACGTCGCGCCGGTCCACCACGAGACACGCTCGCCCCGCTGGCGACCCCACCGCGTCGGTA
The DNA here is from genome assembly GCA_039935195.1 of Mycobacterium sp. Lineage (GTDB taxonomy): Bacteria > Actinomycetota > Actinomycetes > Mycobacteriales > Mycobacteriaceae > Mycobacterium. Next base: position 2,889 of record JBDTKT010000067.1, on the reverse strand, counting down.
CACCCGGACCCGCCCGTGCGTCCCGAGGGTGGGCGCACAGATCGTCGGTGCGATCTGCTGGTCTACGAGCATCATGTGCGGTCCTCCTAGTCGTCATCGAGCGAACCGATTCGCTCGACTGTTCGAATCATAATCGATCACACGTTCGATTATCGAACATTTGATCGACTTATTTTCGAAGGCTAACCGCCGCCACCGACAACTTCGGGCGGCACCGCGCGACACACCTCGAACACATGTTTGATAATGCGCCGGGCGAGGTCTAGATTCGGCCCAATGAGTGACAGCACCGACACCCGGCCGCACGCCCCGGATTCACCGCTGACCGCGCGGCAGCGCGGCATCCTGGATGTCATCCGCGCATCGGTGTCCGACCGGGGCTACCCGCCGAGCATCCGCGAGATCGGTGACGCGGTCGGTCTGACCTCGACATCCTCGGTCGCCCATCAGCTGCGCACCTTGGAGCGCAAGGGCTATCTACGCCGCGATCCGAACCGTCCCCGCGCGGTCGACGTCCGGGGTTCAGAAGATTTGAGCACCGCGCCACGGACTGAGGTTGCCGGCTCGGACGCCCTACCCGAGCCGGCCTTCGTCCCGGTTCTCGGCCGAATCGCCGCCGGCGGGCCGATCTTGGCCGAAGAGGCCGTAGAGGCCGTCTTTCCACTTCCCCGCGAATTGGTCGGCGAAGGCGAACTGTTCCTACTCAAAGTGGTCGGCGAGTCCATGGTGGACGCGGCGATCTGTGACGGCGACTGGGTGGTGGTGCGCCAACAGAACGTCGCCGACAACGGCGACATCGTCGCCGCGATGATCGACGGCGAGGCCACCGTCAAGACCTTCAAACGCACCGGCGGCCAGGTCTGGCTGATGCCGCACAACCGCGCCTTCGACCCCATTCCGGGCAATGACGCGACGGTGATGGGCAAGGTGGTCACCGTCATCCGCAAGATCTGACGCCTGCGGGCGGGTCTACCTGTGGTCGCCGATTCCGGTGAGCGAAAAGAACTCCTGGCGGAAACTCGCATCGGTGCGCAGTGTGCCCTGCAGGGTAGAGGTGATGGTGGTGGCGCCGATGGCTTGCACGCCGCGCAGGGTCATGCAGGTGTGCTCGGCGCGGATCACCACGCCGACCGCGCGCGGCTGCAGGTGGTCGGTGAGCCAGTCGGCGACCTGCTTGGTGAGACGTTCCTGAACCTGCGGCCGGGAGGCGAAATAGTCGACCACCCGAGCCAGCTTGGAGAGCCCGAGGATCCGGTCGCCGGGCAGGTAACCGACGCACGCCGTCCCAGTGAAAGGCAGCAGATGGTGCTCGCAGACCGACCGCAGCGGGATGTCGCGGGCTAGCACCAACTCGTCGTAGCCCTCGTCGTTGGGGAAGGTGGTGGCCTCGAAGGGCTTCGGGGTGAACATCTCGGCGTAGGCCCGGGCCATTCGACCGGGGGTGTCACGCAGTTGCTCATTGGCTGTCGAAATGCCCAACGCATGCAGAAATGCCGCGGCGGCATTTTCGGCGGCGGCTAGATCCGGAACCGGACGATCGACCACCCGCAGGTCGGCATACATGGCAACCGACATATCACCCTCCCGTATCAACAATGATTATTGTGTTTAGAATGACGTCATTAGACTCTACTTGTCAAATTTCTTTGGTGTTACATTGAGATGATGGGCACCTCCTCACGTGGCAAGCTCGATCCGGTAGCCGGGTTGAGCAGCCTCGATGACCCGGTACGGCGCCGTCTTTATCAGTACGTTGCGTCGTGCGATGAGCCGGTATCGCGCGACAGTGCTGCGGGCGCGGTGGGGATCAGCCGCACATTGGCGGCGTATCACCTCGACAAGCTAGCGGACGCGGGCATCTTTGGGGTGAGTTATGCGCGACCGGTCGGAAGAACCGGCCCCGGCGCCGGGCGTCCCGCGAAGCGCTATTCACGCACCAGGGAAGAGTTGTCGGTGAGCGTCCCACCACGCAACTACGGATTGCTGGCTGAACTGCTGGTCGCCGCGATGGAGGGCGACGACGCGGACACTGTGCGGACGGCAGTGTCGGCTGCGGCCCGCCGGGCGGGACGCGCCAGCGCGACCGAGCACGGTGTGCTCGGCGCACTGCGCGAATGCGGTTACGAACCGGTGTCGACCGCCGATGGCCGCATCGACCTGCGCAACTGCCCGTTCGGCCGACTCGCTAACCTGCACACGGAGTTGGTGTGCCACCTCAACCTGCAGTTGATCCAGGGCATGCTCGAAGGTGTCGGTGAACCACCGCAGCGTGCCGCGCTGGCGCCGTGCGACGGCCGGTGCTGCGTCGTGGTGCGCGCACCGGAGCGGCCCGTGCGGAGCCTGTTCCGCCGCGGCACCGCACCGGTGCCCGGACACGGCTACGCCGACTGACAGCACCACCCGCCGGAAGGCACGCACACGGTCCTCGGAGGGAGACGATAGTGAACCTGCTGGAAGCAATCGGCCTGGATTGTCCGGTGGTGCAGGCCGGCATGGGCGGCGGGGTGGCCGGTGCTGACCTGGCGGCGGCGGTGTCCACCGCCGGCGGACTCGGCACGGTCGGAATCTCCGACGTACACGGCTTTGCCACCGAACTGCGCGAGGCGGTGGCGCGGGCGGGCAAGCGCCCGGTGGCGGCGAACCTGCTGGTGCCGTTCACCCGTCAGGCGCATGTGGACGCCTGCATCGCCAGCGGGGCCGCGCTGGTGGTCTTCCACGACGGCTTCCCCCGGCGTTGGATCGGCGCACTGCGCTCCGCCGGCGTCCGGGTGTTCTGCACCGCGGCAGGCGCCGCGCAGGCGCGCCGGGCGCTGGCCGCCGGAGCCGACGGATTGATCGCGCAGGGTGTCGAGGCGGGCGGGCACCTCGTGGCCGACCGGCCACTGTCGG
>JBDTKT010000066.1:0-3023 GCA_039935195.1 Mycobacterium sp. | reverse complement strand
CAACCGGCGACGGTACACATCGAGGCGATGAACCCACAGTTGATGGCCCAGGTCACCGACAATCCCGCACTGGTACCGATCGCCGATCAGGTCACCGAGAATATTCGCAACGTCATCAACACCCTTGCCGCGGAAGGACACCACTGATGTGTTCTCCGGTCCCCTGTCGGACCTGCGGAAAGACCACCTGGGCAGGCTGCGGTTTGCATATCGCCGAGGTGCAGGCCCAGGTGCCGCCGGCGCAGTGGTGCCCCGGCCACCCAGAGGCCAGCGAGCCCAAGACCCGCCGCTGGTGGCGTCGCTAGTCGTTCTGACTGCAATCAGTGAAGCTGACCCGAGCTCGCCAACAGTCGGTCGAGGAATTCCCGTTGCCCGGCCAATAGCTTGATCCGAGCCTGCGCCACGGTGAACCAGCTCACCCGGTCGACCTCCGGGAACTCCCGCAGGTTCGGCGAACGGGGCGGCCACCGCAGGGTGAACGTGTTGCTGTGCGCGCCGGTGACATCGAGATCGCCGTGTACGGCGAACACCGTGACCATCTTGCCGCCGGCCTGTTTGACCGCGCCCAGATCGATCCGCGGCCCGACCGGCGGTGCCAGCCCGATCTCTTCGCTGAACTCCCGTTGCGCGGCAGCCCAGGGGTCCTCGTCGGCACCGTATTCGCCTTTCGGGATCGACCAGGCACCGTCGTCCTTACTCGCCCAGAACGGGCCGCCCGGATGACCGATCAGCACCTCGACGTCGGTGCCGCGCAACCGATACAGCAGCAAGCCGGCACTGTGCTTGGCCATGACCTCAGACGCCCACCGCGCATTCCAGGTCTTTCAACGCGCTGTCCAGGTGCCCCAGCAGGCGCTGTAGGTGCGGGATCGAGCGACGGCAACCGACCAGTCCGAAGTCGAGGTTGCCGCCATTGCTGACCACGGTGATGTTAAGGGCCTGCCCGTCCAGGGCGATCGACAGCGGGTAGTTGCCGTCGAGCCGGGCGCCCCGCCAGTACATCGGCTCGGCGGGGCCCGGCACGTTGGAGATGACGATGTTGAACGGCGGCCGGGCCGCGGAGACGACACCCGGGATCGCGGCCAGCCCGAGCGGGGCCATGTTCATCGCCGATAGGGCCAGCGCCTGCGCCCTGGGCAGGTCGCTGAACACCTTCTTGTTGCGGCGCATCGACTCGCTGATGGTCTCCAGTCGCCGGGCCGGATCCTCGATGTCGGTGCCCAGGTTGCACAGGATGGTCCCGACCATGTTGCCGCCGGCATCGGACTCGGCTTCGCTGCGCAAACTCACCGGGACCATCGACACCAGCGGACGGTCCGGCAGCGCGTTCTGCTCGTCGAGGTAGTAGCGCAGCGCCCCCGAACACATCGCCAGCACCACGTCGTTGAGGGTCACTCCCGCGGCCCTTTTGATCGCCTTGATCCGCTCCAACGGCCAGGATTGGGCGGCGCACCGCCGGGCGCCGCCGATCTTGACGTTGAGCATGGTGCGCGGCGCTTCGAACGGCAGGGTCAGCTGCTGTTCCAGCAGCGCGGCACGGGCCAGCGACACCGTCGACGGGCCCAGGGCGGCGACGGATCCGGCCAGCGCGAGAAGACTCTGTAGCCGGGAGGTCACGTTGGGGTGGGATCGCGGCCGCGGCGTCAGGTTCCACGGCACCCGCAGTTCGGGGTCGCGCGGGTCGGCCGACAGCGTGCGCTGCATGAGCCGCAGCATCGAGACGCCGTCAGTCAGGGCGTGGTGGATTTTGAGGTACACCGCGAAGCGGCCGTCGCTGAGCCCCTCCACCAGGTGGGCCTCCCATAGCGGGCGGTGCCGGTCGAGCAGGGTGCCATGCAGCCGAGAAGTCAGCTCCAGCAGGTCGCGAATCCGTCCCGGCACCGGCAGTCCCGACCGGCGGACGTGGTAGTCGACCTCGACGTCGTCGTCATAGGCCCAGCCCACGTTGGCGAACCCGCCCAGCAGGGTCGCCGGGCGTTTGCGGAAGGTGGGCTGAGCATCACGGTGCGCGATCATCTGGTGGTAGATCTCGCCGACGAATTCCGGCCCGCTGCCCTCCGGCGGCGTGAACAGCATCAAGCCACCGACGTGCATGGGATGTTCACGCGTTTCGGTGAGCAGGAAGACGGAATCCAACGGCGACATCAGCTGCATCGGTCTATTACACCCGAACCGTCGCCCGCCTGCTTGCTAGTCTTTCGCGATGCATCGCGTGTCCGTTTTCTTCGCTGCAGCGACTGTTTGCTGGGCGGCAGCGATCACCGGTGCGCCGGACTCGGCCGCAGCACCGGACATCGCCGGCAAAACGGTGTTCCTGGACGCCGGCCACAGCGGCGTCACCGACTCGTCGACTGCCCGGCAAGTCCCCAACGGCAGGGGTGGCACCAAGCCCTGCCAGACGAGCGGCACCGCAACCGACGACGGCTATCCCGAGCACAGCCTCAACTGGGATGTGACCAACCGGGTTCGTGACGCCCTCAATGAACTGGGGGTGCACACCGAAATGTCCCGGGGCGACGACAGCTCTGTGGGTCCGTGCATCGATCAACGCGCCGCCGCGGCCAACGCCGCGCAGCCGGATGCGATCGTCAGCATCCACGCCGACGGCGGGCCGGTGTCGGGCCGCGGGTTCCACGTCAACTACTCCAGCCCCGCACTCAACGACGCCCAGGCCGGGCGGGCGGTGCAGTTGGCCGGCGATATCCGCGACTCGCTGGTGTCGGCGGGTTTCCCCGAATCCAGCTATCTGGGCTCCAACGGGATGTTCGGGCGGGCGGATCTCGCCGGGCTGAACCTCGCCGAGTACCCGGCGGTGCTGGTCGAACTCGGCAACATGCGCAACGGCGACGACGCAGCGCAACTGGAGAGCGCCGACGGGCGTGCGCGCTATGCCGCCGCCGTCACCAGCGGGATCGTCGCCTACCTCAGCAGTTGACGATCGGCTGACGCTGTCGGCGGTCGACGACATCGAGGAGTTCTGGACACAGCACTACAGCGGCCTGTCATTCACCGCAAAAATCAAC
>JBDTKT010000065.1:0-2961 GCA_039935195.1 Mycobacterium sp. | reverse complement strand
GCCGTCGGTGACCTCTACATCGACTACAGCAAGCACCGCATCACCGACGAGACGCTCACGCTGCTGGTCGATCTGGCCCGGACGGCCAACCTGGAGCGGCGCCGTGACGAGATGTTCGCCGGGGTGCACATCAATACCTCGGAGAACCGGGCGGTGCTGCACACCGCACTGCGGCTGCCTCGCGGCGCCGAACTGGTTGTCGACGGGCGCAACGTGGTCGAAGACGTGCACGCGGTGCTCGACGCGATGGGCGATTTCACCGACCGACTGCGGAGCGGCGAATGGACCGGTGCCACCGGTAAACGCATTGTCACCGTGGTCAATATCGGTATCGGCGGCTCCGACCTCGGCCCGGTGATGGTGTACCGGGCACTGCGTCACTACGCCGACGCCGGCATCTCCGCCCGGTTCGTCTCCAACGTCGACCCGGCTGATCTGATCGCGACCCTGGTCGACTTAGACCCTGCCACAACTCTTTTCATCGTCGCCTCCAAAACTTTCTCGACGCTGGAGACCCTGACCAACGCCACCGCGGCCCGGCGCTGGCTGACCGAGGCGCTCGGCGCAGACGCGGTGTCCAAGCATTTCGTCGCAGTCTCCACCAACGCCGAGCGGGTCGACGAGTTCGGCATCGACACCGCCAACATGTTCGGTTTCTGGGACTGGGTCGGCGGGCGCTACTCGGTGGACTCGGCGATCGGGCTGGCGGTGATGGCCGTGATCGGCCGGGACGCCTTCACTGATTTCCTGGCCGGATTCCACACCGTCGATGAGCATTTCCGCACCACACCGCTGGAATCCAACGCGCCGGTGCTGCTCGGGCTGATCGGGTTGTGGTACTCGAGCTTCTTCGGTGCCCAGTCCCGCGCGGTGCTGCCGTACTCCAACGATCTGGCCCGCTTCGCCGCCTACCTGCAGCAACTGACCATGGAGTCCAATGGCAAATCGGTGCGCGCCGACGGAACCCCGGTTGTCACCGACACCGGTGAAATCTATTGGGGGGAGCCGGGAACCAACGGCCAGCACGCCTTCTACCAGTTGCTGCACCAGGGCACCCGGCTGGTGCCGGCCGATTTCATCGGCTTTTCCCAGCCCACCGACGACCTACCCACCGTCGACGGCACCGGCAGCATGCACGACCTGCTGATGAGCAACTTCTTCGCCCAAACCCAGGTGCTGGCGTTCGGCAAGACCGCCGAGGAGATCGCCGCCGAGGGCACCCCGGCCGCCGTGGTGCCGCACAAGGTGATGCCCGGCAACCGCCCGACCACCTCGATTCTGGCGACCAAGCTGACCCCGTCGGTGCTCGGCCAGTTGATCGCGCTCTACGAGCACCAGGTGTTCACCGAGGGTGTGGTGTGGGGCATCGACTCGTTCGACCAGTGGGGGGTGGAGTTAGGCAAAACCCAGGCCATGGCGCTGCTGCCGGTGCTCACCGGCGACGCCGCCCCGGCGCGGCAGTCGGACAGTTCCACCGATGCGCTGGTGCGCCATTACCGGGTGGAGCGTGAGCGCTCCGCGTAGCGCGGGTGTGAATCCGGCCTAGGCGAACAGCTTGGTCAGGCGCGGGGGCAGCACCTTGAGCACCGGCACTATCAACGTCCACGGCCAGGCCGGCACCACCGCACGCCCTCTTTCGCGTTCGATAGCGCGCACCATCGCGTTGACGCCGGTGTCGTTGTCCACCATCAACATGGTGGCTGCTGACTTCGCGGTCATCTCCGACTCGATGTAGCCCGGTTCCAGCACGGTGACCTTGATCGGTCCGCTGGCGTACTCGGCGCGCAGCGACTCCCCCAACGACGACACTCCGGCCTTGCTGGCTGCGTAGGCCGCTTTGACGCCGGGAACCCCCTTGTTGCCTAGCACCGACGAGACCAGCACCAGCTGCCCGGAGCCCGCCTTGGTGAACATCTCCAGCGCGGTCTCGATCTGCACCAGCGCCGACACCAGGTTGGTTTCGATAGTGGCCTTGTTGGCCCACAGCTTTCCCGAGCCCAGCCGCGCGCCCTTGCCGATACCGGCGTTAACGATGACGCGATCGATGCCACCCAGCGCGTCGGAAAGCTCGGCGAAGACTTTCGGCACCTGGTCGTGGTCGTTGACGTCGAGCGCGGCGACGGCCACCGTAATGTTCGGGTACTGCCTCGTCAGTTCATCTTTGAGCTCGTCGAGCCGGTCGATGCGACGGGCGCACAGCGCCAGGTCACGGCCTTTGGCCGCGAAAGCGCGGGCCATCCCGGCGCCCAGCCCTGAACTGGCTCCGGTGATGAGAATTTTCTGACGGGTCACCCTGGGCAGCATAGCTACTTGAGCAGACGCGACATTCGCCGGTCGGCCAGCACCTTGCCGCCGGTCTGGCAGACCGGACAGTACTGAAACGACCTGTCGACGAACGACACTTCGCGCACCGCGTCACCACACACCGGGCAGGGCAGGCCGGTGCGGGTGTGCACCCGCAGCCCGGACCGTTTTTCTCCCTTGAGCGTGGCGGCCTGCTGGCCCACCGAGCGGGTCACCGCGTCGTGCAGAACCGAGGTCATCGCGTCGTGCAGCACGGCCACCTGCTCGCTCGACAACTTCTGAGCCGTGGCAAACGGCGAAATCTTTGCGGCGTGCAGGATCTCATCGCTGTAGGCGTTACCGATCCCGGCGATTACCGACTGGTCGGTGATGACGGTCTTGATCCGGCCGGTGTTGCCGGCCAGCAGTTCTGCCAGCTCGTCGGCACTCACTTCCAGCGCGTCCGGCCCGAGCGCCGCAATTCCAGCCACCTTGGCCGGGTCGTCAACGAGCCATACCGCCAACCGCTTCTGGGTGCCGGCCTCGGTGAAGTCGAATCCGGGTGCCTCGCCGGGCACGCCGAGGTGAATCCGCAGCGCGACCGGTCCCTTGCCCGGCCGCGGCGGCGCGGCGGTGAGCCGCTCCGACCAGCGCAGCCAGCCCGCCCGCGACAGGTGC
>JBDTKT010000064.1:0-16730 GCA_039935195.1 Mycobacterium sp. | reverse complement strand
GTCGGCGCTGCTGGCCGCGGACGCCGGGGTGCCGGTGTTGCTGGCCGCCGCTGCCGACGCGGCCACCGCGTTGGCCGACGCCTCGGTGGGCACGGTGTTCGTCCCGCGCGCCAATCGGTTGTCGGCGCGGAAGTTCTGGGTGCGTTACGCGGCGGACTCCGCCGGTTCGGTGACGTTGGACGCCGGTGCCGTCGAGGCGGTGCTGACCCGGCGGCGTTCCCTGCTGCCCGCCGGGATCATCGCGGTCTCCGGCGCGTTCTCCGGCGGTGATGTCGTCGAGTTGTGCGGCCCGGACGGCATCGTGGTGGCCCGCGGCGTCACCGGCTACGACGCGGCCGAGTTGACGAGCATGATCGGTCGCTCCACCGCTGAGCTACCCGCCGAACAGCACCGCCCCGTTGTCCACGCCGACGACCTGGTGGCGGGGTAGCGGCTATTCGCTTGGCGGCATCAGATACAGAGCGCCCCAGATGATCTCGGTCAGGCTTTCGACCAATTCGGCGTCGTATGTAGTTGGATTCCCCGGAAGTTCCTGCTGACAGGACCGCTCCACCAGCCAGGTCAGCGCGCTTGCCGTGGTGGCGGCCGGCAGCTGCGTGCGGATCGAACCATCGGCCTTGCCGTCCTCGATGACCTGTGTCAGGCGTGCCGAGATCTCGGTCAGTCGCTCGCGGTAGATCGCCGCCACCGGCGGACTGTAGGCGGCCATCTCGCCCAGCGCAACCAGCATCGGCTGATGGCGCCGATAGCTCGCGACGATCTCGGCTATTGCGTTGCGGGCATCGTCGGGGCTATGCCGCCAGGACACGCTCCACCAGCGTTCGGCTCCCGCGGTCAGTTGGCCGAACACTTCGCCGGCGAGCCGGCGCAGCAGGTCGCCTTTGTCTTGGAAGTAGACGTAGAAGTTGGCACGTGACATCCCGGCCTCGGTGGACAGTCTGTCCACGCTGAGTTCGGTGAAGCTGGCGCCGTCGCGCATCAGCCGTTCGGTGGCGTCGAGTAACCGGCGCTCGATCTGTTCGCGCCGCTCCTGCCGCCTGCCCGGCGGCTTCCGGGTGACCGTCGCCATGTCAGCTTTCTCGCTCCCTCTGAGGTCGTCGAAAATCATAATAGACATCTTGACTAGACAATATGTCCAGAATTAGAGTCGAGGCGGCTTCGAGCTGTGATCGAGGTCATGGGCGACGAAGGGATCACCAGCATGACCGCAACGCCCGCGCCAGCCCGCAACTACGACCCGGTTGATCTGTCGGCGCGGGCATTCTGGTCCTGCACCCCCGAAGAACGGGAGCAGACTTTTGCCGTGTTGCGCGCCGAGCGCCCGGTGAGCTGGCATCGGCCGGTCGAGGACTCCCTGATGCCCGACCCCGATGACCCTGGCTACTGGGCGATCACCCGGCACGCCGACATCGTCGCGGTCAGCCGCGACAGCGAGGTGTTCCTGTCCGGCCGGGGAGTGCTGTTTGAAAACATCCCTGAGCAACTGCTTGAAGCCTCGCAGTCCTTCCTGGCCATGGACGCGCCACGGCACACCAAGTTGCGCAAGCTGACCAGCAGCGCGATGACCCCCAGGCAGGTCCGTCGCACCGAAGATTCGATCAAGGCGAACGCCAGGGCGATCGTCGAGGAACTCAAGGCCGCCGGCAGCGGAGTCGACTTCGTCGAGCACTGCGCCAAACAACTGCCGATGCGCACGTTGGCGGAACTGGTCGGCGTTCCGGAATCCGACCGGGAGCGGGTAGCGGAGGCCGCCGACGCGACGGTGTCATGGTCGGACTCCGTCCACCTCGACGGCCGCGATCCACTCGAGTATCTCGTCGAGAACCAGGCCTACCTGCATCAGTTGGTCGGAACGCTGGCCGCCGAACGTCGCCTCCACCCCGGCTCTGATCTGATCAGCAGCCTGGTCAACACCGAGGTCGACGGTGACCGGCTCTGCGACGCCGATGTGGCCGCCTACTTCGTGCTCCTCGTCGTCGCCGGCAACGACACCACGCGGCAGGCCACCAGTCATGCGATGAAGGCGCTCACAGACTTCCCCGATCAGCGAGCGTGGCTGCTCGAGGATTTCGACAACCGGATCGGCACCGCGGTCGAGGAGTTCCTCCGATGGGCGACACCGGTGATGACCTTCCGTCGCACTGCCGCCACCGACGTCGAACTGGGCGGCCAGTTGATCCGGTCCGGCGAGAAAGTGGTGATGTTCTATTCGTCGGGCAACCGGGACGAGACGGTGTTCGACGATCCGGGCCGGTTTGACCTGAGTCGAGATCCCAACCACCACTTGGCTTTCGGCGGCGGCGGAGCGCATTACTGTCCGGGGACACACGTGGCCCGAGCGCAGTTGCGGGCCATCTTCGGCGAGTTGCTGCGACAGCTGCCCGATATTCAGGCTGGCGACCCGGCATATGTGCCCGGCAACTTCATCAACGGTATCGGCAGTATGCCCTGCGCGTTCTGACTCAGCTGATCGACCGCGATGGCCGAAGCGTTAGTCGCCGCGGGCTGGTGCCCCAATGCCGAACTGGATTCCGGTGGCATCCTGGCCGACCGCGGTGAGCAACACGACGGCGATCAGCACCGGCACGATGGTCACGGTCAGCGCGAACGGATAGCCGTGCGTGGTCGCCAGGTGCTCTTGGATGGGCAGGTTGAAGGCCGCCAGCAGATTCCCCAGCTGGTAGGTCACCCCGGGGTAGAGCCCGCGAATCGCGTCCGGTGACATCTCGGTCAGATGCGCCGGGATCACCCCCCACGCACCCTGCACCGCGAACAGCATCAGAAAAGAGCCCAGGCACAGCATCGCCGCGGATTGTGAATAGGCGAAAAGCGGCACGATCGGCAGGCCCAGCACCGCGCACCAGATGATCGTGTAGCGCCGCCCGAACCGCTGGGACAGCGAGCCGAAAATCAGCCCGCCGATGATGCCGCCGATAATGTAGACCACCGCGATCCACTTGGCGGTGGTGCTCGCCAGACCGGCGCCGCCGTCGTGGGTTGCCGACAGGAACGTCGGGTACACGTCCTGGGTGCCGTGACTCATCCAGTTGAACGCGGTCATCAACAGCACCAGGTAGCAGAACCGGCGGATCACCTTGCCGTCGGTGAGCACGTCGCGAATCTTGGTGCTGGTGAGCCGCATCCGGTCCTGGGTGGCGACCCACACCTCGGACTCCTCGACCCGATACCGGATGATCAGGGTGACCGCCGCCGGCAAGATACTCAGCGCGAACAGCCAGCGCCAGGACAGGTGCAGCCAGTCGGTCACCGTCAGCGACGCGATTGTGGCCAGCAGATAACCGAAGAGATAGCCCTCCTGCAACAGCCCGGAGAAGAAGCCGCGCCGTTCGGCGGGAATCTTCTCCATCGCCAGCGCTGCGCCCAGCCCCCACTCGCCGCCCATCCCGATCCCGTATAGCAGTCGCAGGATCACCAGCACGGTGAAGTTGGGCGCGAACGCACACAGGAAGCCGACGACCGAGTAGAACATCACGTCGACCATCAGGGGCAACCGCCGGCCCACCCGATCGGCCCACAGACCGAACACCAGCGCCCCAACCGGGCGCATCGCCAGGGTGGCGGTGGTTAGAAACGCCACCTCGGTCTTGGTGTGGCCGAACGTCTTGGCGATGTCGGCGTAGACGAACACCACGATGAAATAGTCGAACGCGTCCATCGCCCAGCCGAGGAAGGCGGCCAGGAACGAGTTGCGTTGATCGGCGGTGAGCCGCTGTCTGGCCACCCGAGCATCGTGCCCTACCCGGGGGGAAGCGCGCGCGGGCCGTCGGGCTGACCGAGTTCACCCGGGGAGTCCCGGGACTTCACCGGCGGCGATTCGTACCCAGACTCCAGGCGCAGCTGTGGCAGGGGTGACGGGGGCGGCAGCGGCCACTCTCCGTCCAGCGGCGACGAGGACCACTGTGTTTGCGGTTGCGAGGGGTTGTCCACCGGGTCTTCGACCTGCTGCACCGAGCTGACGTTGACCTTGAGGGTGCGTTTGAGGGTGAACGTGATCTCTTCCACCTCCTCGAACACCTGCTGGATGGTGCGCATCGGTCCGATGGTGGTGTCGATCGCGCGGGCAACGACGGACGGAACCAACGGGCGGATCCAGCGGGCGGCGGTCCTGGCGATATCGGGAATGAACGGGATCGGCGCGGCTGCGTGTGCACCGGTGTCGGCCGTTGCCGGCAGGCGGTCCACGGTGGCCGGCAACTGGGCCGCCGGCCCGCCAGCATGCAATTCAGCCGCCGCGGCCGCGGCCTCGATGGCAATGGGCAGATATTCGACATCGGCGTCCGCCTCCCCACTGCGCGGTGCGGCGATAGCAGCGGGCTCACCGACGGTCTCGGCGATACGGCGGCGCTGTCGGACCGCGTCGATCTCGGTCTGTGCCGCAACCGCGAACCGAGTGCTGGCGAGCTGCTGTTCGGCCCACAGGGTCTCGGCCGCTGCACGGACCTCGACGCGCTTGATGGCAACCGCGGTATCGGCCTTCAGTTCAACGCGGTCCACTTCCGCGCGGGCGGCGGCATGACGCTCCTGGAAGGTCTCACCGCGCCACGACGTGATGATCCTGGGCAACAGGATCAGCAGCGTGCAGACGCCCACGAGGACGAGTCGCAGCAACAGCACGCCGGGATGACCCCGGGTGTAGTCGTTGAGCGCGGCCCAGCGGACGCCCAGCCCGCGATCGGTGGTCGCCACCGCGTGCCGGCGAGCATGGGTGCGGGCCTGCTCGGCGGTGGCGATGTTGGCGTCCAGCGCCGAAGCCTGCTGCTCGCGAGCCGCCACTGCGCCACGCAATTCCTGCTGTGCGTCGGCGAGCAGTTCTTTGGCCGTTCGGCTTTCCGGACCGACACCGGGCACCCCGGTGATCAGGGTCTGCGGGCAGGCGGGCGTCGGGTGGTATTCGCAGCGCGCCACCACCAGTGCATCGTCGCGGCGCGTGCGGGCCTGCTCGACCGTGCTGTCCAGTGCGTCGCGGCCTTGTTGCGACCGCAACAGGTCTGCCGACGCCAGCACCACCGCGGGAGCGGAGTCGGCGTCCCGGGCGGCCAATTGGTCCACCCGCCGGTCAATGGAGCCGGCAAAGACGGCGAGTCCAGCCAGTTCGGCAACCACCGCGCCGATCGCCAGCGCAATCGCGGCGTTGCTCGCCAAGCTGCGCCGTCCGCGGGCGACGGCGATTGCGCGGGACAGCGCACCGGCGAGTGCACCGCAGAGCAGCGCCGCCGCAACGACAGCCAGCAGCGGCCAGTGGGTCGAGTCGACGGCGGCCACGGCCGCCACCAACGTAGTCAGCGCCGCGGTGATGAGCACGATCAGCCCGGCTACTGCATATGTCGCCCGCTCGCCCTGCTCAGCGGGTTCACGTTCGCCGCCGCCCAGCCAGCGCAGCGGCGCGGCGATCAGCAGGGCGGGGCCGTTATCGGCATGCATGGGGACTCCAAACATCTCCAGTTGCCTTCAGCGTGACAGTACGGCGGAGCATCCACCGAATCGCGACGTCAAGCAGTGGTACGTCTCACATGCTGGATAGATGCGCGACAATGGCAACCGATGGACTTCTACAACGCCTACCGACAGGGCTTCGTGCGGGTCGCCGCCTGCACGCATCGCACCGCCCTGGCCGATCCGGCCGCCAACGCCGAGTCGGTGCTGCGGCAGGCGCGGTCCTGCCATGACGACGGGGTCGCGCTGGCGGTATTCCCCGAGTTGACGCTGTCGGGGTACTCCATCGAGGACATCCTGCTGCAGGACACGCTGCTGGACTCCGTGGAGGCGGCGCTGCTCGACGTGGTCGCGGCGTCCGCCGAACTGCTGCCGGTGCTGCTGGTGGGCGCGCCACTGCGATACCGGCACCGGGTCTACAACACTGCCGTCGTCATCCACCGCGGCCGCGTCCTCGGCGTGGCACCCAAGTCGTACCTGCCCACCTACCGGGAGTTCTACGAGGGTCGGCAACTGGCGGCCGGGGACGACGAACGCGGCGTGATTCGGGTGGGCGGGACAGAGGTGCCGTTCGGGCCGGACCTGTTGTTCGCCGCCGCGGACCTGTCCGGCTTCGTGCTGCACGTCGAGATCTGCGAAGACATGTTTCTGCCGATACCGCCCAGCGCCCAGGCCGCCCTGGCCGGTGCGACGGTGCTGGCCAACCTGTCCGGCAGTCCGATCACGATCGGCCGCGCCGAGGACCGCGCGCTGCTGGCCCGGTCCGCATCGGCGCGCTGCCTGGCCGCCCACGTCTACGCCGCGGCCGGGGCCGGGGAGTCGACTACCGATCTGGCCTGGGACGGGCAGACGATGATCTGGGAGAACGGCACCCTGCTCGACCACGGAACCCGGTTCCCCCGGGGTGACCAGCGCTCGGTCGCCGACGTCGACCTCGGTGCGCTACGCGCGGAGCGGTTGCGGGTGGGCACCTTCGACGACAACCGCCGTCACCACCGGGCGGTGGTGGAGTCCTTCCGGCGGGTCGAGTTCACCCTGGACCCGCCGGCAGGCGACATCGGCTTACGCCGCGCCGTGGAGCGGTTCCCGTTCGTGCCGTCGGATCCGGCTCGACTGCAACAAGATTGCTTTGAGGCTTACAACATCCAGGTTTCGGGTCTGGAGCAACGACTGCAGGCCCTCGGTGCCCCGAAGGTGGTCATCGGCGTGTCAGGGGGACTGGACTCCACCCATGCGCTGATCGTCGCCGCCCGGGCGATGGACCGGCAGAACCGGCCGCGCAGCGACATTCTTGCGTTCACCATGCCGGGCTTCGCCACCGGCGACCACACCAAGGCCAACGCGACATCGCTGAGCAGCGCGCTGGGGGTGACATTCGCCGAAATCGACATCCGGGACACCGCCACCCTGATGCTCACCGAGCTGGGCCACCCGTTCGCGCGCGGTGAAGTGGTCTACGACGTCACCTTTGAGAACGTCCAGGCCGGCCTGCGCACCGACTACCTGTTCCGGATCGCCAACCAGCGGGGCGGGATCGTGCTGGGCACCGGAGACCTGTCCGAGCTGGCGCTGGGCTGGTCGACCTACGGCGTGGGCGACCAGATGTCGCACTACAACGTCAACGGCGGCGTGCCCAAGAGTTTGATCCAGCACCTGATTCGCTGGGTGATCTCCTCCGGCGAGTTCGACGCGGCCGTGTGCGCGACGCTGCAGTCGGTACTCGACACCGAGATCACCCCGGAACTGGTGCCCGTCGGCGCCGGTGAGAAACCCCAGAGCAGCGAGGCCAAGATTGGGCCTTATGCGCTGCAGGATTTCTCCCTGTTCTACGCCCTGCGGCACGGATTTCGCCCGTCGAAGATCGCGTTTCTGGCCTGGCATGCGTGGCACGACGCCGAGGCGGGCCGTTGGCCGCCGGGCTATCCGGCCGTCGAGCGGACCGAATACTCGCTCGCCGAGATTCGGGGATGGCTGAAAGTCTTTGTGCAGCGGTTCTATTCGTTCAGCCAGTTTAAGCGTTCAGCGCTGCCCAACGGCCCCAAGGTGTCGGCGGGTGGATCACTGTCGCCACGCGGGGATTGGCGTGCGCCATCGGATATGTCGGCACGGATCTGGCTCGATGAGATCGAGCGGGAGATACCGCAGCAGTAAGAAACCCGAGCATGCTACATAACTGCTACGGTCGTAGCATGGCTGATGTGCCTTCGCGTGACCTGCGGAACGATACGGCCGGAGTGCTTCGCCGGGTGCAAACCGGGGAGGATGTCACCATCACCGTGAAGGGGCGTCCGGTCGCGATGCTCACCGCGGTTCACCCGGGCCGTCGGCGGTGGTTGACCAGGGCTGAGTTCCTTGCGCGGTTGTACCGGACGCAAGCCGATCCGGGCCTGCGTGATGATCTCGCGGCTCTGGCCGGCGACACCACCGACGATCTCGGACCGATTCGATGACGGCGGGACTGCTCGACACCTCGGTCTTCATTGCGAACGAAACCGGCCGGCAACTCGACCAGACGCTGATTCCTGACGAGGTCGCCACCACCGTCATCACCGTCGCCGAACTCAATGCCGGCGTCCTGGCTGCAACGACTTCCGATATCCGCGCCCAACGGCTTGCCACGCTTGAATCGGTGGCCGACATGGAGGCGCTGCCCGTTGACGAAGACGCCGCCCGCATGTGGGCCAGGTTGCGGATCCACCTCGCTGAAACCGGACGGCGGGTCCGCATCAACGATCTATGGATCGCGGCTATCGCCGCATCGCGAACGCTGCCGATTATCACCCAGGACAATGACTTTGCTCCCCTCGACGGGATAGCCGGCCTGATTGTCATCCGGGTCTGAGGGCGGGCTTGCGTCAGCCGCCTAAAGCTGCGTCGGTGATCGCTTCCGCTGACGGCGCGCAGTCGCCGGGGCCGGGGACCAGCGTCGCCAGCGCACCCGCCGCGCAGGCCCGCCGCAGTGCTTCATCGCGTCTGCCGGTCCACCCCGCCGCCAGCACCCCGGCGAACACCTCGCCGGCGCCGGAGGTGTCGATCGCCTGCACCGAGGGGGCGGGAACGTCCACCGCACCGTCGGCGCCCAGGTAGCGCGCGCCCCGCGCGCCGCGGGTCACCACGCGGTGTTCGACCGGCCACACCCAATGCCTCGACTCGGTCTCGTTGACGACGACGACATCGGTCAACTCGGCGAGTTCGGAGAGGTCGGCGCCGCCCGGCGAGGCGTTGACGATAACGATCGCCCCGGCCGCCTGCGCCGCCCGGGCGGCGGCCACCGCCGTCGCGATCGGAATCTCCAACTGCAGCAGCAGCACCTCGCAGTCGGTGGCGATCGTGCCGGCCTCGGCCGATGCCGGGGTCAGTGCACCGTTGGCGCCGGGCGCCACCACGATCGTGTTCTCCCCGGCAGCATCCACCACCACCACCGCGGACCCGCTGGGGCCGGGCAGCGTGATCAGTCCCGCGGTGCCCACCTCGTTGACGTCGAGATGGGCACGCAACCGCACGCCGGCGTCGTCGTCACCCACCGCGCCGACGAACTGCACCCGCGCACCGGCCCGCGCGGCGGCCACCGCCTGATTGGCGCCCTTGCCGCCGGGTTGGGTGCTCATCCTCGACGCGAGGACGGTCTCACCGGGCCGCGGCAGCGCCGACACCGCGAACACCACATCCACATTCACGCTGCCCACCACGCACACGCGCGAACTCATGGCAGCAACGTTATGGAGTCGACGCTGTATTCACAACGGCACCGACGTCGCATCCCCTACGCTGGGAAAACGTCCGCTAGCCAGGGGAAGGGAGCAGTCGATTGAGCTCGACACAGTCGACAGCCGTCGAGTCCACGGGTAAAAACAGGCGGCGACGCCTACGGTTGCCATCGCGGATCAGCATTCAATCCAAGCTGATGCTGATCCTGCTGGTGACGAGCATCGCATCGGTGGCAGTCGTCGGATTCGTCGAGCTTCATTCCGGCGCAACCGAGTTGCGGGTTGTGGTGTCTAAGCAGTTGATCCAGTTGCGGGAGACCCAGCGGCGGGCGGTACAGAGCTTGTTCTCGGAGCTGACGAATTCGCTGATCGTCTACAGCCGCGGGTTTACCGCCACCGATGCGGTGCAGGCCTTTACCGCCGGTTTCGATGAACTTGCCGATGCGAAGATCACCCCCGAGCAGCAGCACGCGGTCGCCGACTACTACCGCAACGGGTTCATCAGGGCGATGACGCAGCACACCGGCGACGAACTCGACTTGGACGCACTGCTGCCGGTTTCGACACCGCAGAAGTACCTGCAGGCCCACTACACCGCGCCGTTTCGGGTAAACGATGCGAACAAGCCCGCCGACGCCGGCGACGGCAGTGCGTGGTCGGCTGCCGGCGCCCGGTTCAACGACTATTTCTCCGAGATCGTCACCCGCAACGGCTACCGGGATGCACTGCTGCTGGACACCCGTGGCAACGTCGTCTACAGCGTCAACAAAGGCCCCGATCTGGGCACCAATATCCTCACCGGCCCGTATCGCGAATCCAATCTGCGGGATGCCTATCGCAAAGCGTTGGGTTCCAACGCCGTTAACTTCGTCTGGATCACCGATTACCAGCCGTATCAGCCCCACCTGGACACACCCACGGCGTGGTTGGTTTCACCGGTCGGCACGAAAGGCGCCATCGCGGGGGTGCTGGCACTGCCGTTGCCGAGCGCGAAGATCAACGGGATCATGACCGCCAACCAGCACTGGGATGCCGCCGAGGTCGGCAAAACAACCGAAACCTTCCTGGCCGGCCCGGACAATCTGATGCGTTCCGATTCGCGGCTTTTTCTGCAGGATCCGCAGGCCTACCGCCGGGAGGCTGTAGCGGCCGGGACCTCGGTGGAGACCGTCGACAAGGCCCTCCGACTGGGCAGCACGACGCTGGTGCAACCGCTGGACGGCGCAGGCGAGCACGCCGCGCGGGACGGACAGACCGGGACTGTGACCACCAACCGCGATTATCTGGGCCAACGCGAACTGCAGGCCTACGCGCCACTGGACATACCCAACTCCGAGCTGCAGTGGTCGATCCTGGCGACCAGGAACCACTCTGATGCCTATGCGGGGATCGCCGCCTTCAGCAAAAGGGTGGTGTTGACAACCACGGCGATCATTTTCGCCATCTGCGTGCTGGCGATGCTGCTCGCCCGGGTGTTTCTGCGGCCGATCCGACGGCTGCAGGCCGCCGCTGCACAGATTAGCGCCGGCGACTACAACATCACGATCCCGACCCAGGCTCACGACGAAATTGGTGATCTCACCAGCGCTTTCAACGAGATGGGCCGAAGTCTGCAGACCAAAGAGAAGTTGCTCAACGAACAGCGGAGCCAAAACGACCAGCTGTTGTTGTCGCTGATGCCCGAGTCGGTGGTGCGGCGCTACCGAGAGGGCGAACAGACCATCGCCCAGGAGCATCGCAACGTCAGCCTCGTTTACGCCGAACTGCTGGGGATCGACGAGGTGTCAGCCAGCCTGTCCGGTGACGAACTGGTGGCAATGGTCGACGCCTTGTTCTCCCAGTTTGACTCAGCGGCGGAAACCTGTGGGGTTGAACGGATTCGCACCATGTACAACGGGTACCTGGCCGGCTGCGGCATGATGACCCCGCGGCTGGATAACGTGCACCGCACGGTGGAATTCACCCTGGAAATGGAGCGCATCGTCGACCGGTTCAACGGCCGAACCGGTCACGAGTTGAGCCTGTGGGCCGGTATCAACATCGGACAGGTTGTCAGCGGGCTGGTCGGGCGATCCAGCGTCGTCTATGACCTGTGGGGTTCGGCGGTGAGCCTGGCCTACCGGATGCGCAGCGGCACAGCGCAACCCGGCATCTACGTCACCGCAGCGGTGTACGACATGATGCGTGATAGCCGGCAGTTCACCCCGGCTGATCCCATTGTGGTGGGCGACTCCGAGCAGCCGACCTGGCGATTGTCGGATCGTCCGTGAACGTCTTCGGGTCGTGGTCCTACTGGGCGCTCGGTGTCGCGGTGGGGTTGCCGGCCGGCCTTATTCTGCTTACCGAATGGCACCAGGCACTTAGCCGCCGGCGCAGTTATCTGGCCAGGCCGATCGGGTTGATACGAAATTACCTGTTGCCGCTGGGTGCGCTGCTGCTGCTGCTGGTCAAGGCGAGCGAGGTGCCCGTCCACGACGCCTCGGTGCGGGTCATCTTGACGGTGTTCGGTTTTGTGCTGTTGTTGCTGCTGCTGTCCGGGCTCAACGCCACCCTGTTTCAGGGGGCGACGCAGGGCTCATGGCGCAGTCGGGTACCGGCCATCTTTGTCGATGTAGCCCGATTCCTACTGATCGGTATGGGGCTGGCGCTGATCTTCTCCTACGTCTGGGGTGCCCGGATCGGCGGCCTGTTCGCCGCGCTGGGCGTGGGGTCGGTGGTCATCGGCCTGATGTTGCAGAACTCGGTCGGCCAGGTCGTCTCGGGGCTGTTCATGCTGTTCGAACAACCGTTCCGGATCGGTGACTGGCTGGACACCCCGACTGCCCGGGGACGTGTCATCGAAGTGAACTGGCGGGCCGTTCACATCGAGACCGGACGCGGACTGCAGATCACGCCGAATTCGGTGCTGGCCGCGACGTCGTTCACCAATCTCAGCCGCTCGGCCGGGGTGCATCGACTGGCGATAACGACCACGTTTGCAGCCACCGACCCACCCGACCGGGTGTGCGCGTTATTGTCGCGCACTGCCGGAACCCTGCCGCAGCGCACCACCGATGATGCGCCCAGCGCGGTGGCCCTCGGCGGCGGTGAGTATCAGGCCACTGTCGCGCTGCGATCACCCGCCGACGACGGCGCCGCCCTTGCCACTTTCCGGCGCTGGATCTGGTACGCCGCCCGGCGGGAGGGGCTGCACCTGGACGATGCCGGCGATGAGTTCTCGACACCGGAACGGGTCGAGGCAGCGCTGCGAACGGTGGTCGCGCCGGCGCTGCGACTGACCGATGCCGATCAACAATCACTCGCGCAGCACGCGACGATGGTCCGCTACGGCAGCGGTGAATTCGTGGAGCACGCCGGCCAGGTGCCAACCGGAATGATCTTCCTGATCGCGGGCGCTGTCCGGGTAACCGCGACAACCGAGGACGGGTCGGTGCTCCCGGTCGTCACCTTGCGCGAGGGAGAGTTCCTCGGGGTGACGGCGTTGACCCGCCAGCCGAACGCGGCCAGCACCTACGCGCTGGAGGAAGTGACCGCGGTGACAATCGCCCGCGAACACGTCGAACACCTGGTGATGAGCAAACCGTTGCTGCTCCAAGATCTCGGCCGCATCATCGACGAGCGGCGCAACAAGGTAGCGCAGCTGGGGCACCACGCCATCCACCGGGCGTCGCTGGATACGCTGGGGAGATGAGTTCGTCAGCACCGTCAAGCAGCGAAGCGGCCGCGGAGCTGCGGCCGGACCTGCGCCAAGAGGTCCACGATGCCGCCCGCCGGGCCCGGGTGGCGTCCCGGGCGCTCGCCTCGCTGCCCACGGCAGCCAAGGACAGCGCACTGATCGCCGCCGCCGATGCGCTGCTGGCCCACGCCGCCGAGATCCTGGCCGCCAACGCCGAAGACCTCGAAACCGCCCGCGCTGCCGGCACACCCGAGTCGATGCTCGACCGGTTGGCGCTGAACCCGCAGCGCGTCGCCGGGATGGCGGCTGGCCTGCGCCAGGTCGCGGGTCTGCCCGACCCGGTCGGCGAGGTGTTGCGCGGCTCCACGCTGCCTAACGGGTTGATGCTGCGCCAGCAGCGGGTTCCGCTCGGCGTGGTCGGCATGGTCTACGAGGGTCGGCCGAACGTCACCGTCGATGCCTTCGGGCTCGCCCTGAAATCGGGCAACGCCGCACTGCTGCGCGGCAGCTCGTCGGCGGCGAAGTCCAATGCGGCCCTGATCGAGGTGTTGCGCGCTGCGCTGCGCACCGAGGATCTGCCCGCTGATGCGGTGCAACTGCTTGACAGCTCCGACCGGGCCACCGTGACGCACCTGATCCGGGCCCGCGGGCTGGTCGACGTGGTGATCCCGCGCGGCGGAGCGGGCCTCATCGACGCGGTGGTGCGCGACGCCCTGGTGCCGACCATTGAGACGGGTGTCGGCAATTGCCACGTCTACGTGCACGAGGCCGCTGACCTGGAGACGGCCGAGCGGATCCTGCTGAACTCCAAAACCCGCCGGCCCAGCGTGTGCAATGCCGCCGAGACGCTGCTGGTGGACAGGGCGATCGCCGACGGGGCGGTGCCGCGGCTGGTGGGTGCGCTGACCGGCGCGGGGGTGACCGTGCACGGTAGCGCAGCGGAGCCCGCCGCCGAGGACGATCTGCGCCGGGAATACCTCGCGATGGAGATCGCGCTGTGCGTGGTCGACGGCCTCGATGCGGCGATCGCGCATATCAACGAATATGGGACCGGCCACACCGAAGCGATTGTGACCACGAATGTTGCTGCTGCGCAACGCTTTACTCAGCAGGTCGATGCCGCCGCGGTGATGGTCAACGCCTCGACGGCGTTCACCGACGGTGAGCAATTCGGGTTCGGTGCCGAAATCGGTATCTCCACCCAGAAGCTGCACGCCCGCGGCCCGTTGGGGCTGCCCGAACTGACCTCGACCAAGTGGATCGCGTGGGGCGACGGCCACACCCGTCCGGCCTGACCCCCCCGACATCTAGGAGCCACATCGCATGGAGACCCCGGCTAGCCCCTCGCGGCCCGCTCGGCACGCACCGCTGTTCGCCGACATCGACGACGTCGCCCGTCGGTTGGCCAAGACCGGCTACCTGGCCGACACCGCCACCACCACCGCGGTGTTTCTCGCCGACCGGCTGGGCAAACCGCTGCTGGTCGAGGGCCCGGCCGGGGTGGGCAAGACCGAACTGGCCCGCGCGGTCGCGCAGGCCACCGGCGCCGAGTTGGTGCGACTGCAGTGCTACGAGGGTGTCGATGAGGCCCGCGCGCTCTACGAGTGGAATCACGCCAAGCAGATCCTGCGTATCCAGGCCGGCTCTGCCGGCGGAACCGACTGGGACGCCACCAAGATGGACGTGTTCAGCGAGGAGTTTCTGCTGTCGCGTCCGCTGCTGACCGCTATCCGACGCGCTGAGCCGACGGTGCTGCTCATCGACGAGACCGACAAGGCCGACATCGAGATCGAGGGTCTGCTGCTGGAGGTGCTCAGCGACTTCGCGGTCACCGTCCCGGAACTGGGCACCATCACCGCGACGCGCACCCCGTTCGTGGTGTTGACCTCCAACGCCACCCGGGAGCTGTCCGAGGCACTCAAACGCCGCTGCCTGTTTCTGCACATCGACTTTCCCGACCCGGACCTGGAGCGGCGCATCCTGCTGTCCCGGGTGCCCGAACTGCCCGAGCGACTCATCGCCGAACTCGTGCGCATCATCGGGGTGCTGCGCGGCATGCAGCTCAAGAAAGTGCCGTCGGTGGCCGAGACCATCGACTGGGGCCGAACCCTGCTGGCGCTGGGCATGGACACCATCGACGACGCCACCGTGGCCGCGACCCTCGGCGTCATACTCAAACACCGGTCCGACCAGGTCCGTGCCACCGACGAACTTCGGCTGAACTGAGTCGACGCTGATGGTCGCCCGCCGAACCCACCCGCCGTCACCGGTGGCCCCGCACGGTATCCCGGGGCATCTGGTCGAGTTCGTCGAAGCGCTGCGCGGTCAGGGGATCTCGGTAGGGCCGTCGGAGACCGTCGATGCCGGGCGGGTGCTGTCGGTACTGAGTCTGGATGACCGGGAGACGCTCCGCGAAGGGCTGGCCTGCGCGGTGCTGCGTCGGCCCGACCACCGCGAAACCTACGACGCCATGTTCGACCTGTGGTTCCCGGCGGCGCTCGGCGGGCGTACCGCGGTCGGAGACGACGCCGGGGCCGCTGGGGCGTCTGACGCCACCGCAGTGCCCGAGGACGCCGAGGCGATGCGAGCGATGCTGGTTGATCTGCTCACCGCCAACCCCGACCTCGCCGCCACCGATGCGCGACTTTCGGCGATCATCGCCGCGATGGTGCAGGCCTACGGTCGGTACAGCTCCAGCCGCGGCCCGTCGTACTCGGCGTACCAGGCGCTCAAGGCGCTGGCGCTCGATGAACTGGAGGGCCGACTGCTGGCCGGGTTGCTCGCGGCGTACGGCGAAGAGCCCACCCCCACCCAGGAGCAGATTGCCAAAGCGATGACCGCGCAACGCATCGCTCAGCTTCGCAAGCTGGTTGACGCGGAGACCAAGCGACGCACCGCCGAACAAATGGGCCGCGAGCACGTCCAGATGTACGGCATTCCGCAACTGTCCGAGAACGTCGAGTTTCTGCGTGCCTCCGGCGATCAGCTGCGGTCGATGCGACGGGCGGTGGCGCCGTTGGCCCGCACCCTGGCAACCCGGTTGGCCGCTCGGCGGCGCCGGTCCAGGGCGGGCACCATCGACCTGCGCAAGACCCTGCGCCGTTCGATGTCCACCGGCGGGGTGCCGATCGACCTGGTGCTGCGCAAACCACGCCCGGCCCGGCCCGAACTGGTGGTGCTCTGCGACGTCTCCGGCTCGGTCGCCGGGTTCAGCCACTTCACTCTCCTGCTGGTGCATGCTCTGCGCCAACAGTTCTCACGGGTTCGCATTTTTGCCTTCATCGACACCACCGACGAGGTGACCCACCTGTTCGGGCCCGACGCCGACCTCGCGGTGGCCGTGCAGCGGATCACCCGCGAGTCCGGCGTCTATACCCGCGACGGCCACTCCGACTACGGCAACGCGCTGGTCTCGTTCAGCGAGAAGTACCCGAATGTCTTGTCGCCGCGCAGTTCTCTGCTGGTGCTCGGCGACGGCCGCACCAATTACCGCGACCCCGGCCTGGGGGTGCTGGCCCACCTGGTGTCGGCCAGCCGACACGCGCATTGGCTCAACCCGGAGCCTCGCCACAGTTGGGGTAGCGGCGATTCCGCGGTGCCGCGCTATGAAGACGTGATCACCATGCACGAGTGCCGGACGGCCAAACAGTTGGCCGCGGTGATCGATCGGCTGCTCCCGGTCTAGCTCCGCTCGTCGCGGATCAACACGCACGGTCGCCGGGCTGGCTCCGTCGCCGAACTCGCCTGAGCTGTCGCCGGCATGGGGTGTCTTGGCTCATGATTCGTGATTGGTTCTGGCCGTGGCGGTTTGAGCTGCTGGTTTTCGTTGGGCTAGGTGGAAGTCTGCGCACTAAATCGCAGTAGGTTGCTGTTGCTTTTCGGTGTGGGCTGGC
>JBDTKT010000063.1:0-6735 GCA_039935195.1 Mycobacterium sp. | reverse complement strand
CCATTTAGGTATATCCTTCACGAATTAGCAGGGGTGGCCCGTACAGAACTGATGAACGGACAACGTTTGAACGGACAACGTTTGAACTGACAACGTTTGAACTGACGGCGTTTGCACAGACGACGTTCGAATCGCACGCGAATCTTTTTCCCAGTGCGTTTAGGCTCATGATCGCCGCGAAAATAAAGTGCCTGCTCTTCACGGTACACCCAGCACTGCATTGCAGCCGTCGACGACAGGCTCGCTGGTTAACCGGCGGTGGTGATCGAGTCGCCGGTGATGCCCGCCGCACGGCGTGCCGCCAGCCGGCGCTTCTGCGGCTCGATGGTGTAGCGCGGATCCTTCGCCGACTCGATACCAGCCTCGAACACCGCGAACCGGGTCAGCGCCGAGGCCGCCAGCAACGCCACGCCGGATAACGCCGCGATACCGCGGTGTCGCCCGCCCAGCAGCGTCCCGGCGCCGCCGACGACGGCGAGTCGCTCGCTGCAACGCAGCATCTGGCCCGGCCCGCCCCGGTGCAGCGGCTCGGCGGCGATCGGGTCCATCCGGCCCGTCATGACCCGGGTCGCGACCAGATCGGCGAGCACCCCGAGCAGTGCGAGCCGGCGCGCCGGTCCGGCCTCGGCCACCGGGGTGGTCACCATCGCCAGCCCTCCGGCGGCCAGGCTCGCCGAACCGGCGAACACGAAAGGGAGATCCGCACGGGCGGCGTTCCAGGTCGGGGTGGCGGTATCGGCGAGCAGGATCGCCGTGTAGACCGCCAGCGGTGCCGCGAATACCGCGGCTTCCAGCCCCGCGGGGCCTTCCATCGTGCGCAGCACCCGGCGTAGCGGGCCCAGCGGCAGCCGCTCACCGGTCATCCGGTCGATCTCGGCGGCGGCCGCGATCCCGGTGCCGGCGCCGAACGCGGTGAGAATCCAGGAACCGAAGTTCATCGGCGAGGTGAGCTTGAACGTCCGCAGCATGTTCAGGAAGCGCTCGGGGCGGCCGAGGTCGTAGACCAACGCCGCCCCGCTCAAGATCACCGCGACCAGTGCCGCGAACCGGGAGTTGCGACGCAGTGTTCCCCGCCCGGTCAGCTGGCCACCGGCGGCCAGCAGCCCGGAGCCGCCGGCTACCCCGCCCAGGAACAGATACGCCGCCACCTCGTGCCCCCACGGGGCAGGTTTGACCACCGGACGCCCGTAGTAGGAGGTGAACTGCACGTCGGGCACCATCGGCATCTCGCGGCCACCGCCGCGGCGACGCTTTCGGCCGCCACGGCGGGGGCCGGCCGACTCCGGTGCGCTCACGAACCCCCCCGGATGAACGCCAGCGCAGCCGCGGCGATCATGCCCGCCCCGGCCAGCGCGGCCCGTTTGAACATCTGCGGCAGGTCGGCGGTGGGCACCCGCGGGTCCGGTGGCAGGCCGTACACCTCCGGCTCGTCGAGCAGCAGGAAGACCGACCCGGTCCCGCCGACACCGTCGTGCTCGTTGGCGCCGTAGAGCCGGGCCTCGGTGCGCCCCTGGGACTGCAGCTCGGTGACCCGCTGCCGCGCCCGAATGACCAGGTCCTCGTGGTCACCGAACCTGATCGACTCCGTCGGGCAGGTCTTCGCGCAGGCCGGTACCTCGCCGTCGACCAGCCGGTCGTAACACATCGTGCACTTCTGGGCCACGCCGACGTTGGGCACACCTGGTTCCGCACCCCGCTTGGCTTTCGGTCCCGCCGTGCCGTCGGTGCGGCGCTCGATCACACCGAACGGGCAGGCCGGCACGCAGTTGCCGCACCCGTTGCAGACGTCGTCCTGCACCACCACAGTGCCGAACTCGGTGCGGAACAGCGCCCCGGTCGGACACACGTCCAGGCAGCCGGCGTGGGTGCAGTGCTTGCACACATCCGAGGCCATCAGCCAGCGGAACTGGTCGGTGTCGAGCGGCTCCAGCGACTCCGGGGGCGACGGCACCTCGGCGCCGGGCATCTTCGGCATACCCAGGCTGACCAGTTGGCGCCCGGATTCGCGGGCCTCCTCGATGGCCTCGCGACCCTGCTCGATGAACGCGACATGCCGCCAGGTGCTGGCGCCCAGCGCGCCGGTGTTGTCATAGGACGACCCGAGTAGCTGCAGGTCACCATCGGCCGGGTTGTGGTTCCATTCCTTGCAGGCGACCTCGCAGGCCTTGCAGCCGATGCAGATCGAGGTGTCGGTGAAGAAACCCTTGCGCGGCGGAGCCTTCCCCGCTGAGTCAGCCCACCGGGCGTCGGCGGCGGGATCGGTCGGTCCGGACAGCTGCCCCATCAGTCCTGCCTCTCGTTGCCGGTTTCGATGGTCAGACCGGCGCGGGTCTGGTATTCGGCGATCAGCGCCAGCAGTTCCGCACCGTTCGGACGCCGGCCCGCCCGAATGTCGCACGACCCGGCCTTGGATTCCTGGATCTGCACGTTGGGATCCAGGGTCACCCCGAGCAGGTCGTTGGCGGCGTCGCCGCTGACGACGGCGCTACTGCCGACCCCCCAGTGGTAGGGCAGCCCGATCTGGTGCACGGTGTGGCCGCCGACCACCAGCGGGGTCATCCGCTCGGTGACCAGCACCCGGGCTTCGATCGCGGAGCGCGGCGAGATGATCGTGGCCCAGCCGAAGTTCGCCAGGCCGCGTTCGGCGGCCAGCGCGGGGGAGACCTCGCAGAACATCTCCGGCTGCAGCTCGGCCAGGTAGGGCAGCCAGCGACTCATCCCGCCCGCGGTGTGGTGTTCGGTGAGCCGGTAGGTGGTGAACACGTACGGGTAGACCTCGGCGCCGGGCGCACCGGCGCTGGGCGCGGACAGGTTGTCGGTGCGGGGGAAGACGATCCGGGCGGGGTTGCGCTGCTGGCGGTGGATCGCGTTGGCGATCGGCGACTCCTGCGGCTCGTAGTGCGTCGGCAACGGCCCGTCGACGACACCCTTCGGTGCGAACAGCCAACCCTTGCCGTCGGGTTGCATCACGAACGGGTCGTCACCGGCCAGGGCGGCCGGCCCGCCCAGTCCTGGGTCGGGATGGCTGCCGGGGGCGCGGTCGGCCACGAAGTCGGGTACGTCATGACCGGTCCAGCGACCTTGCTCTTCGTCCCACCAGACATATTTCTTGCGCTCGCTCCACGGCCGCCCGTCCGGGTCGGCCGACGCGCGGTTGTAGAGGATCCGCCGGTCCGCCGGCCAGGCCCAGCCCCACTGCGACTGGCTCGGGCCCGGCCCGCCGCCCGGCACCCGGCGGGCCGCCCGGTTGACACCGCCGGCGTACACCCCGGCGTAGATCCAGCAGCCGGCCGCGGTGGACCCGTCGGCACGCAGTTCGGTGAATGTTGATAGGGGCTGGCCACCGTTCTTCATTTCCGGACCGTCCAGCTGGTGGCCGTTGATCTCGGCGAGCACGAACTCCGGGTCGGGGTCGCCGTGGGCATCGACGGGGTAGTCCCACACCAGGTCGAGCAGCGGGCGGTCCCGCTCGTCGGTGGAACCGGCCAGCTTGGACCGGATCCGGTTGCCCAGTTCGACGAAGAACTCCAGCTCGCTGCGGCAGTCGCCGGGCGGCTCGACGGCCTTGTGCCGCCACTGCAGCAGTCGCTGGGTCTGGGTGAACGTCCCGGCCTTCTCCACGTGGGTGGCCGCCGGCAGGAAGAACACCTCGGTCTCGATGTCCTCGGTGCGCAGCTCGCCGGAGGCGATCTCGGGACCGTCCTTCCACCAGGTGGCCGACTCGATCAGGTTGAGATCCCGCACCACCAGCCACTTCAGGTGTGACATGCCCAGCCGCTGCTGCCGGCCGTTGGCCGATCCGACCGCCGGGTTCTGGCCGACCAGGAAGTAACCCTCCACCTCGTCGGCCAGCATCCCGATCACGGTCTGGTAGGTGCCGTGCGCGCCGGTCAGCCGAGGCAGGTAGTCGTAGACCCAGTCGTTGTCGGCGCGGGCGGCATCACCCCACCACGCTTTGAGCAGGCTCACCAGGTAGGCGTCGGCGTTGGCCCAGAAACCCTTCTGTGTTTTCGCCCCGACCGCGTCCAGATAGTCCCGCAGGGTGTCGTGCCGCCCGGCCCTGGGCATCGGCAGGTAGCCGGGCAGCAGGTCGAACAGGGTCGGAATGTCGGTGGAGCCCTGGATGCTGGCGTGCCCGCGGAGCGCCATGATGCCCCCGCCCGGGCGACCCACATTGCCCAGCAGCAACTGCAGGATCGCCGCGGTGCGGATGTACTGGGCGCCCAGGGTGTGCTGGGTCCAGCCCACCGCATAGGCGAAGCAGGTGGTGCGTTCCCGGCCGGAGTTGGCGGTGACCGCGCGGGCCAGGTAGTCGAACGCGGCGGTGTCGATGCCGCAGACGTCGCGGACCATCTCTGCGGTGTAGCGGGAGAAGTGCCGCTTGAGGATCTGGAACACCGTTTGCGGGTGCTGCAGGGTCTCGTCGAGGACCGGTGCACCGGACTCGTCGCGCTGGTAGGCCCAGCTCGACGGATCGTACTGGCCGGTTTCGGGGTCGAAGCCGGAGAACAGCCCGTCGAGGTCTTCGGTGTCCCGGTAGTCCTCGCTCACCAGCGTCGCGGCGTTGGTGTAGGCGATCACGTACTCGGTAAACCATAGGTCGTTGGAGAGCACGTGATTGATCAGCGCGCCCAGCAGCGCCACGTCGGAGCCGGCCCGGATCGGAATGTGCGCGTCGCACACCGCCGATGTGCGGGTGAAGCGCGGGTCGATGTGGATCACCACAGCGCCGCGGGCTTTAGCCTCGTGGACCCACTGGAAACCCACCGGGTGGCACTCGGCCATGTTGGAGCCCTGGATGACGATGCAGTCGGCATTGGCCATGTCTTGCAGGAATTGCGTCGCGCCACCGCGACCGAAGGAGGCTCCCAGACCGGGAACCGTGGCGGAGTGTCAAATACGAGCCTGGTTTTCGATCTGGATCGCACCCGCGGCCGTGAAGAGCTTCTTGATGACGTAGTTCTCTTCGTTGTCCAGCGTCGCCCCGCCGAGGGCGGCGATGCCCATCGTGCGCCGCAGCGGCCGGCCCTGCTCGTCGCGCTCCTGCCAGCGGTTGCGGCGCGACTCGATGAACCGGTCGGCCACCATGTCGGTCGCGGTGTCGAGGTCCAGCGGCTGCCATTGCGTCGCCCGCGGAGCGCGGTAGAGCACGGTGATCTGCCGGCCGGGGGAGTTGACCAGTTGCTCGCTGGCCGCGCCTTTCGGGCACAGGCGGCCGCGGGAGATGGGCGAATCCGAATCGCCCTCGATGCCGATGACCTTCTCGTCCTTGACGTACACCAGTTGGCCGCAGCCCACCGCGCAGTAGGGGCAGATGCTGCGCACCACCCGGTCCGCGGTCGACGTCCGGGGGGTGATGTTGCGGGTGTGCTCGGAAGTCACCGCCGGGCCGCGACCGAGCAGGTCGCCGGTGCGAAACTGCCGGATGACGGGCCACTGCAGGAATTTTCGCTCTACCATTTTTCCGACCCTAGCCCCGCTGAATTCGGGCGGCAGGGAAATGACCCGGGAAATGACCATGCCCGCCCGCTGCCGCGGCTGGCCTAGCAAGATGAAGCGATGGGTGTGCAGCGGCGGGGATCCTCGTGGCCCGGGTGACGCGTCGGAGGGCCGGCCACCTCAGCGCCGGGGAGGCGACGCAACGGATGGAGTCACTGGCCGTCGAGGAACCGTTGGAGATCCGGGTCGACGGCCATGCGCTCAGTGTCACGATGCGCACCCCCGGCTCGGATGTGGAACTGGTCCAGGGCTTTCTGCTCACCGAGGGGGTCGTCGTGCACCGCGACGACATTGCGACCGCCCGGTACTGCTGCGGTACTGGGGCCGACGCCTACAACGTGCTGGACGTGACGCTGGCGCCGGGCGTTCCGCCGCCCCGGGTGGACGTCACCCGAAACTTCTACACCACCTCGTCGTGCGGTGTCTGCGGCAAAGCCTCGCTGGAGGCGGTGCGACTGGCCAGCCGATACAGCCCGGGCGATGACCCGGTCAACGTCAGCGCGGCAGTGCTGAGTGGCTTGCCCGACCAGTTGCGAGCGGCCCAGGACGTGTTCGCCAGCACCGGCGGCCTACACGCGGCCGCGCTGTTCGACGCCGCCGGGACGATGCTGGCGGTCCGCGAGGACATCGGCCGGCATAACGCGGTCGACAAGGTCGTCGGCTGGGCGGTCGAACACCGGCGGATACCGCTGACCGGGACCGTGCTGCTGGTCAGCGGGCGGGCGTCGTTTGAGCTGACCCAGAAGTCGGTGATGGCCGGTATTCCCGTGCTGGCCGCGGTGTCCGCGCCGTCCTCGTTGGCGGTTGATCTGGCTGCCGAGTCCGGGTTGACGCTGGTGGCGTTCCTGCGCGGCGACTCGATGAACGTCTACACCAGGCCGGACCGCATCACCTACTGACCGCAGGAGCGGTGACAAACGTAAACATAATGCGTAAATCGTGACGAATAATGACAGAAGATCCTTAGGTACGGGTATCTAACTGACAGTGTCGGGCGTACAGTCCAGGGGTACGCGCGACGGCCGCAATGTAGCGGCCGAAGGGAACCGCGAGGCCTCGGGATGCGACCACTAGTTGGTTGAGTCTTAGTTGGGTCGGGGAAGGGAGTTCGGTAATGAGTTTGTTGGATGCACATATTCCGCAGTTGGTGGCCTCGGAGTCGGCGTTTGGGGCTAAGGCGGCGTTGATGCGGAGCACGGTGGCTCAAGCTGAGCAGGCGGCGATGTCGGCGCAGGC
>JBDTKT010000062.1:0-10843 GCA_039935195.1 Mycobacterium sp. | reverse complement strand
GCCTGCGCCGACATCGCCGCCTGCTCAGCTTGAGCCACCGTGCTCCGCATCAACGCCGCCTTAGCCCCAAACGCCGACTCCGAGGCCACCAACTGCGGAATATGTGCATCCAACAAACTCATTACCGCACTCCCTTCCCTGACTTACCTGACTCCGACTGAACAAACCGTTACTTCGATTCCGAACCCGACTCCCGGCACTCCGTCGCACCGTCAACCCAGGTATCCGGCAGCATCGGCGCACTGGGCCCGCCGCCGAAGCCGTCACCGGCCAGCGTGGCGAGTCCGACCGCCTCGGTGACGCGGCGCTTGCCCACCGTCCCGGTGAAGCCCAGCCCCCCGGTGCCGCGACCCGAATTCGCCGCGGTCGCGTGGACCGGTCCCGTCGCGGGGCCGGCGTCGGCGGCGTCGGCGTACATGTATTCATCGCCGAAGTCCCGCATCGCCGCCCGCCGGCGGCGCCGCACCCGGGATCTGTCCCGGGCCGTGCCGCGTACGGCGGCCGCGACGGCAGGCACTCGCGCGGCAGGCGCTGTGGCCTTGGTGCCCTCTGTCAGCGTCGGCCCCACCGAGGTACCGGGATACGCGCCGCCCACCAGGTAGCCGAAGCCGGTCACCGGCACCGTCGCGGCCGCCGGGACCCCAACCGCCGGGGCTGCCGCGACGGGCACTGCCGGGGCACCAGGAGTGGCGATACCCGACGCGAAGCCCGTCACCGCGACGGTCGGCCGCTCAACGGACGAGGCGGATTCCGCCGGTCTCGGGACAACCTCCGGGGCGCCCTGCTCGCCTTGGGCGGCCAGATAGCTGGCACCGACACCGATCGCGATCGGCAACGCGATCGAGGCGCCCAGCATTACCGACCAGAACGTCGTGCCGAAGGGGATGAAGAACGCCTCGTAGGCGATGAAGAACAGCAGCGGGGCCCAGGTCACCATCGCCGCCGGACTGCTCATGATCTGCCGGATCACCTCGGCCGGGTTCGCCAGGAGCTGACCGAGTTGGTTGAACAGCGTGGTGAAGAAGTCGGACCCGGCTGGCTCGGCGGCCGCCGCCGGCTGCACGGAGTCGACCTTGAGCACCGGGGGCGCCACCGATGTGCGCGGCGCCGACGCCAACGACGCGCCGGCCACCGCGTGGTAGGTGGTCATCGCGGTGGCGGCCTGGACCCACATCCGCACGTAGTCGGCTTCGTTGAGCGCGATCGGGATCATGTTGATCCCGAAGAAATTCGTGCCGACCAGCACCCCGTGGGTGACGTGATTGGCGGTCAACTCGGCCAGCGTCGGCATCGCAGCCACCGCGGCGGCATAGGCCGAGGAGGCCACCTCGTGCTGGGCGGCCACCCCGGCACTGTCGACACTGGCCTGCGCCAGCCAGGCCAGGTACGGCACATGCGCCGCGAGATACTGTTCGACGCTCAAGCCCTGCCAGGCGCCGGCCTGCACCGCGCCCAGCAGCGCGGTGAGTTCGTCGGCCACCGACGCGTATTCGGCACTGAGCGAGCTCCATACCCCGGCAGCCGACAGCAGCGGGCCCGGCCCGGGACCGCTGCTCAGCAATGCCGAATGCACCTCCGGAGGGGAGGCGATCCAGACCGGGGCGATCATCATCAGCCGTGCGCCCCCAAGAATGTCGACGCTGCCGCGGCGTCGCCGGCGGCATAGTTGGCACCGGACTCGCCGACACCCACCCCGGCGCGGCCGAGTTCCTGGGCGCCTTGGGCCGCCACCGCGGAGTGCTCACTGCCCTGGGCAGAGAACCCCGCCGCCGTCTGCAGCGACACCGGGTCCGCAGCCGGCGGCACCACCACGCTGATCAGCGGCGCGGCGCCGGCCTGCGCGGCCGCCAGGCGTGCGGTCAACGCCTCGACTGCGGCGCTGGCCGCAGCCAATCCCTCGGGAAGTACTTGCAGGGTCATCATTCCTCCTTAATGGGCCTGAACTCGCGCATCGACACCGTGGGTCATTAGCGCGCCAGACTCTGGCCGACCATTGGGTTTATCAGCTGGATGTAGGTGGGCTCGTCGTTGTCGCCCAACAGGATCGCCCGCCCGGCCGGCAGCCGGCCGAACCGTTGACCGCGGACCTTGCCGCTGTCGACCGGGTTTCCGGACAGCATCAGCGTCGTCGCCTGCAGGTCGTTGAAGCGGCGCAGCAGCGGGTTGGTCATCAGCGCGTGCGCCGACCCGGTGGCCCGACCGGTGACGATCACCCGCAGTCCGAGGTCGGCGGCCTGCGACAGCAGCCCGACCAGGTTCGTCCACGGCCGCTGGCCCGCGTAGGGCCCCGTCAGCGCCGGGCTGTCCGGAATCGCGTCGACGTCGTCGATGATCAGGTAGTGGGTCTGCCCCTGGTAGCCCCAGCCGGTGAGCTCCGCGGCCGACAAGCCGGCCGGCGGCCGGCGCGCCCCGATCAGCGTCGACAGGCCCAGCATGGCCGGGATCACCCGGTCGACGTTGGCCGTGTACTCGTTGTCGGGGAACAGCGGCTCGTCGACCAGATGCAGCCGGCGGTCCAGCACGGTGAACGCCACCTGGTCGGCGGTGCTGTGCTCCCGCACCGTGCGGATGATGTGCCGCAGCAGGGTGGTCCTGCCCGACTTGCCATCACCGAGCACCATCAGCAGCGGGTTCTCGGCGAAGTCCAACTCGACCGGCGCCAGGTCCTCTTCCCGCTGGCCGATGACGATCCGCTCCGGGCCGACATACAACGGCCCGAGTTCGTCGGGCGCCAGGTTGGTGGGCAGCAACCGCACCGGCGGCGCACTGACGCCCGGGTAGCGGGCGTTGATCTCGGGAATTCGATCCAGTTCGGGCGCGGCGAACAAGAAGTGTTCGGCTGCCATCGTCAGGCCGCGGCCCGGCTGGTTGACCGGAACCGCCTCCGCGGGACGGTGCAGCGCCCCGACCACCCGGACGTTGCTGTCACGCGCGTCGTGCAACTTGAGCTCCAGGCGCAGCCCGAGCCCTTCGCGCATCGAGAGCGGCACCTCCAGCCAGCTGGGCGTGGTGACGATGACGTGGATGCCGTACGCCAAGCCGACGTTGACCAGTTCGGTCACCTTGGCCAGCAGCGGGTTGCGCGTGTTGAACTGGTCGGTGTTGTCCCGGCTGAACGCGTACAGGTTGTCGATGACCAGGAACACCTCGCCGTAGCCGTCCTGGGATCCCGGCGCGGCGGCGCCGTCCCGGAAGGCTTCCCGCTGCTGGCGGGCGGTCAGCAGCTGCTCGAGCTCCCCGAACGTGCGCCGAATCCGCTCGGGCTCCAGCCCCGAGGCGACGCTGCCCACGTGGGCCAGCTTCTCGAGTGCCCGCAGCTGCCCGCCGCCGTAATCCAGGCCGTAGAACGTCACCTCGCGCGGCGAGTGCAGGCTGGCGGCCGAGCAGATGAACGTCTGCAGGGCGGTGGTCTTGCCGGACTTCGGGCCGCCGTGGATCACCATGTTGCCGCTTGCCGAGCGGGCGTCGAACACCAGCGGGTCGCGGCGCATGTCGAACGGCTTGTCGATCTCACCGAGCGGCCAGCGCAGTTGCCGCTCACCGATCGCGGCCCGGGCCAGTGCCGCGCTGAGCGGAATCGTCTCGTCCAGCGGGGGCAGCCACAGCTGCGGTGCCCGCGGGCCGTAGTGGGCCAGCTGGTCGCCGATCGTCGCGACCAGTTTCCGCGCCGGGCCGATGGACTCGTCCTCGGGTTCGACGACCATCGCGGAGACGGCGTGGGGGGAGGCGACCGCGCCGGCGGTGAACAGCGTCGGTTCGGGAATCGCGTTCATCACCACGGCCCGCAGTTCCCGGGGCGGGTCGTAGATGCCGTCGACGTAGGTGCTGCGGAACTTGACCGGCGCCGCACCGGGGGCGGGCACCAGGAAGCCATCGCCTTTGTGTTCCCGGCCGGATTCGATGTGGTAGGCGTCCTCGACCCCGATGATCTGCCGGGAGACGCTGGCGCTGGCCACCTTCAGGCCGATGCGGTAGGAGGTGTTCTTGTCGATGTCCTTGATCTTGCCCACGTCCAGCGTCTGGGAGGCGAACAAGATGTGGATGCGGAACGAGCGGCCCTTGCGGGCGACGTAGTCGAACAGTTCGGCGTATTCCGGGTGGTCGGCCAGCATCAGGGTGAACTCATCGGCGACGATGAACAGGGTCGGGATCGGGGCCAGATCGTGTCCGGCCGCGATCGCTCCCTCGTACTCGGTCACCGAGTTGAACGTGCTGCCCTGCACCCGACGACCCGCTTCGCGCAGCAGCAGCTCGCGCCGGGCCACCTCGCCGCGCAGGGTGTCGGCGAACCGGTCGGCCAACGATTTCTTCTCGGCCATGTTCGAGATGACGGCGACGACCTGGGGGAAGTTGCGGAAGATGTCGGCGCCGGCCTCGCCCTTGAAGTCGGCGTAAATCACGATCAGCCGGTCCGCGGAGTGCGTCGTCAGCAGCGACAGCAGGATCGACATCAGGGTCTGCGATTTGCCGGAGCCGGTCATCCCGATCATCAGCCCGTGCGGGCCCATGCCACCCTCGGCCTCGTCCTTGAGGTCGAAGATCAGCGGCTCGCCGGTCGCGGTGACCCCGATCGGTACCCGGAGTTCTTCGTCGCGGGGCCGCGACGCCCACAGTGCGGGCACGTCGAGCCGAGAGGCGTCGGCGATGCCCAGCAGGGTGGTGAAGGTGGCACCGCGGGTGCCGGCCGTCCGCAGCCCGGCGTGGGTCGGGTTGGAGTCCCAGCGCGACAGCCGCCGGGCCAGGTGGGCGGCCTCGTCCGCACCGAGCCGATCGGCATGGTCGAGGTAACGCTGCCAGCCGCCGGTCTGCCAGCGGTCGATGGCGTCACCGGCGGTGCGCAGGATCGGCCGCTCCGGGTCCGAATACTGTTCGCGGTTCGGCGCGACGGCGCCGCGGTGCACGACGGTGACCCCGGCCCGCGGGATCCCCAACGAAGACGCGATCAGTTCGTTGACGTCCCAGCTTGGGTCGTCGATGATGACCAGCAGGTGGCGCAGCGTCTCGGCCGGCTCGCCGGTGAACGCCGGGCGGTCGGCCAGCGCCGGCTCCAGCAGCGCCGCCAACTCGTCCGCGCTGGTCGACAGGTAGCGGGCCGGGCCGACACCGTCGACCTGCCCGGGAATGTCGATGTGCGGCAGCCACTTCAACCAGGACCAGGCCGGTCCCTCCAGATCGGGCGTGGCCAACGCCACCCCGAGCATCGTCGGATCGTGCCAGGTGACCGCCTGAGCGACCCAGGCGCGCAGCACGCCGCCCACCTGATCGACGTCGGTCTCAGCATCCGCCGACCCGAGCACGGTGATCCGCGAGACCTTGGTCAGATCCAGGCCCACCGGCACGTCACGCACCGTGCGCTGGGTGTC
The DNA here is from genome assembly GCA_039935195.1 of Mycobacterium sp. GTDB lineage: Bacteria > Actinomycetota > Actinomycetes > Mycobacteriales > Mycobacteriaceae > Mycobacterium. The sequence goes on along the minus strand of JBDTKT010000062.1, from coordinate 5,480 downwards.
GAGCAGGCTGCGCAACGCGCTGTGCGACACCGGTTCCAGGTCGATTTCGTCGGCGGTGTCGGTGACCCGCACCGCGCTGGTCAGCGGCACCGAATGCCGGCCGGTGCGCACTACCAGGAAGTCGTCATCGTGCGGGTCGCGCTCCCACTGCCGGCGCGACCCGGGCACCGCGGCCAGCTCCGACGGGTCGGGGTGCGACCACTCGGCGGCCGCCCGCTGCTTGGCGGCGGAGCCCCGGATGTTGTCCCGGATCACCGATAGGTAGCGCAGGTAGTCGGCCCGCTCGACGTCGACCTCCACGGTGCGCGCCTTCTTGTCGCCACCGCGGTAGATTCCGGCCGCGGCCACCAGCAGGGCGAACGGGAAGAACAGCATCACCGGGGAGACCAGCCGCATCCCGGTGGCGACCATCGCGATGACCATGCCGACGATCAGGATCACGATCACCACCGGCAGTGCACGCTGCATGAACGACGAAGGCACCACCCGCGGCAGCTCCGGCGGCGGTTCGATCGTGATGGTGCCCTTGTCGGTGGGCGGCGCGGGCACCCGGCGACGGGCCTCGAAGATCAATCGGCTCATCGGGTCTCTCCCACGTTAGGTGCTGCACCCAGCTCGGCGGTGGGCCGGCGGCCGGGTCGTTGATCCGGCGCCAGCCCGTCGTGGGCCAGCAACGCGTCGGCACGCGACAGGGTCGGGCCGGGCGCGAACTGCGACAGCACCGACCACGGGACGGCCACCGCCGGCTGGTTCAGGCCCAGGGCGGCGACCGGGTCGGCGTTACCCGCCCCGTCCGCTGCCAACGCGCCGGTGCCCGTCTCGGTGTTGATGCCGTAGCGCACGCCGGTGTCGGAGATCCAGAACAGCCCCCCGAGAGCCGGGCCAGCCGCGCCGGTCGGACCGTCGCTGGTGCTCTGGGTGAAGTAGCCGGTACCGGGTGCCAGCGCGACCCGGGTGGCGGTGCCACCGACGCCGGCGCCGACCAGGTCCAGAGTGCGCACCCCGTCGCGCAGCGGCAGCGCCGAGCCGGACAGCAGGGTCAGCGAGCTGATGCCGGCCCCTGCGGGTTTGCTCCAGTGCGCGCAGGTCACCGGGTCGTGCACCGGGTCGGTGAGGGTGACCGGCGCCTCGGGATAGCGCGAGGTGTCCAGCGCGTGCGACACCGGCAGCCGCGAGATGTCGTCGGCGCCGAGCAGCGGCGGCTTTTCCAGACCGTAGGACTCGGTGTTGCGCAGCACCCCGGCCAGCACGCCGGAGACCGGCTGCAACCCGTCCGGCAGCACCGCGTAGTACCCCAGGCTGCCCTCGGAGTTTCCGTCCAGGGCGTGCGCTGCGACGATCGCACCGACCGGTGCCGGCACCGGCAGGTCGAACGCCGGCTTGGCGCCGGCATCGGCGATCACCGGTGCGGCGAGCGCAGGTGCCTCCGGGATGGCGTTGAACAGTCCTGTCGCGATCCGGCGCGGTGCGGGCACCTCGGTGTTCGGTGCGCCGAGGCCGAGCGCGCCGGTGACGGCGCGGTCGGCCAGGTCGATCCTGCTGCGTTTGTCGTCCCACAGCAGCCAGGCGCCGGAGCCGTTGTCGACGAGCACCGCACGCCGCGCGGCCAGCGTCGCGGCACGCGATCCGCCCTCGCTGAGCGGACCCGCGATCACCGACACGCCAGTGGTCGCGCCTGTCACCGTGTCGCAGACCGTCCAATCCGCGTCGCGAGTGGTGTTCTGCACCATCCGCTCGGGCGCACCCGGGATGCCGATCAGGTTGCCGCGGGGAAACTTGTCCAGCGCGGTGCTTTTCACCGCGGTCGGGTTGACCGACCGGCCGAGGATCAGCCGCGCCGAAGTCAGGTTCAGCACCGGGTGCAGTTGGTCGCCGACCCGCACGTACAGCGCCGAGGTCGACTTGTCTGCCAGCACCGGGTCGTCTGCCGTCGCACCGTTGGGCCAGATCAGCGTGAACACGAAACAACCCGCCGCCACCGTGGCCAGCGCCAACAGTCCCATCAGCACCGCCCGCGTCTGGGCGCGCAGCGGTTCGACCAGCATCCGGGTGTCGTGCAGGGCGACACCCGAGGCGATGCGCCGCATGACGAACCGCCATCCGCTGACCTGGTGCTTGGTGATGAAGGCGCGGCGGTAGTCCACCTGGTCGGGGTTGTCGTTGACCGGGGTGCGCGACGCGAACGAACGCCGGTCGTCATCGGGCTCGCGGGTGGTCACGTCGGCACCGTCAGGCCCAGGCCGCGCAGCAGCGGAATCACCGAACTGCGGACGTCTTCGGTGGTGATGGTCATCAGCTCCTCATCGGTGAACACACCGGTTCCAGACTGTTCGGAGTGGTCGAGCCGGAACTCGCGTTCCTCCTCGGAGCGCTCGACCATGTTTCGCACAAACCGGCCGTTGCCGGCGACGTCGATGCTGCGCCGGTCGATCCCGTTGGCGTCCGGGGTGATGGCGGCAGCCAGCTGGGAGAACAGGGACTGCATATCGTCAAGCGCGGACCGCTCGAAGAGGCTGTCCCGCTGCTCGGCCATCTTGTGGGCGATCTCAACGAGTTCTTCCGGGGCGTACGACGGGAAGTCGATGCTGCGGGTGAACCGCGACCGCAGGCCCTCGTTGGTGTCCAGGAACCGGTCCAGGTCAGCGCGGTAGCCGGCGATGATCACCACCAGCCGGTCCCGGTCGTTTTCCATCCGGGCCAGCAGAGTGTCGATCGCCACCAGACCGAAGTCGTTCTTGGCGCCGGTAGCCACCAGCGCGTACGCCTCGTCGAGGAAGAGCACACCGTCCAGGGCGCTGTCGATGACCGCGTTGGTCTTGGCCTCGGTCTCACCGATGTGCTGACCGATCAGGTCGGCCCGGTGCACCTCTTTGATGTTCTCCCGCTTCAACAGGCCCAGCCCGCAGTAGATCTTGGCGACGACGCGGGCGATGGTGGTCTTGCCGGTCCCGGGGGGCCCGGCGAAGACCAGGTGGTGGGCGCGCTGCGCGACGGCCAGACCGTGCTGCTTGCGCACCAGTTCCATGGCCACCGAGCTCTTGAGTCGTTGCACCTGGTTCTTGACCTCGGACAGCCCGATGAACTCGTCGAGTTCCCGCTCAGCCTCGGCCAGCAGCAGCGCCTTGCGCTCGTGGGCCGCGGGGTCGACGAAGTCCTCCGCGGTGGGCTCGGTCGCCGGGTCCCACGGGTCGGTTCTGGCTTCGATCCGGCCGGTGGTGGTGGTGACGATCCCGAAGCTGGTATCCGACAGCGCCTGCTCGACCTGCTGGTTCTCCGGGTTCGCCGCATAAAGATCCTGCAGCACCTCTTCGGCGGTCTCCGCGTCGCCCTGCCCGCGCAGGGTGAGCCCCTTGGCCAGCGCACCGTCCACTGCGGCGACGGCGACGGGTCCGTCCGGCTCCTCCAGGTATGACAGCGCCGGGGAGAACATGCCCAGCCGGGCCAGCGCGGTACCCAGTGCGATCTTCGCGGCGTGCGCGTACAGCTCGTCGAGGCTGGCGTCGTTGACTATCGGGGTCAGCAGCTTCACCATGTCCGACCAGCGTTGCGCGTGGTGGTGCACGGCGATCGCCACCCAGCGGGCGTCCTTCCAGCTGGGACGCCGTTCGGTGATGTCGGCGACCAGACGGTGGGCGTCGCCGCAGCGGCCGTCCATCGCCAGCTGGGCGGCGTGGGCCAGGTGGAAGTCGTCCGGCTCGGTGGCGCGGAACTTCAGGTACAGCCCGGTGTCGTAGTGGAAGCCGAGCGCGCCGTGCTGCAGGTCCAGCCGCCGCTGCAGCGCCCCCGAGTTGGCGGCGTTCTGCGACACCGCCTCGAGCACCCGCGCCGAGGTGTCCCCGGCGGCGGCAAGGCCGATCCAGGCGTCGCACTGGTCGTGGGCGACGCGGGTCAGCGCCGCGAACCCGGTGCGGGCGGCAGCAAGATCCGCGGGGCGTTGCCGCTGGTAGACCGTTATACCCAGGGCCCGGCAGCAGGTAGCGAACCGGCTGACGGTCTCGTCGTCAACCCGAGTCACCGCGGGCCGGTGGGTGAGCAGAGCCGCGTCTACATCGTTCATGCGTAGCTCGCCCCTCTCCGGCCAGTGTTGCCTAAGCTAACTCGGCTGAAGTTAGCATTGCATAAGCTAACTGTCGAGACGGGGTCACTCAGCCCACCCGTGACCCCGATCACCGTCGTCGATCCGCCGTCGGCGGCACGCCTGCGCCCACCGGTCGGACGCCGGGACGCGGACGCGCCAGCGTCGCTCCAACCCATCCCCAGAACTCCTTATTGAAAATGATATTCGATTAGTTCGGACAGTACCCGACCCCACGCCGGGTTCGTTGACGATGTGGTTTCTGGGGGCCAGAGGGACTACTCCCGAACAGCCCGAACCAGGGAATTGCGCGCAATCATCGGCCCAGCCTCGCTGTCAGGCCCCGGCACCGGACGGTCGTGCTCCCGCAGGTAGTCGGCCAGCGGTGTTACCGCCGTGGTCCAGCCCCGCGCGCCGAACCATTCGCCGGCCGGGGCGTACCGCTGGTTGTAGACCAGTTGGTGGAAGACGCGCCGTTCGTTACCGGACTCGCGTTCCGCCTCGACCGCGGCCGTGAACTCGGCGGGCGGCATCGGCGCGCCGTCTTCGACTCCGAGGTGGCTGCCGGGGCCGGCCAGGCTGTCGATACCGCTGAACAGCTGTTCCTGCGCGGCGGCCGGAAGGTAGATCAGCAAGCCCTCGGCGAGCCAGGCCGACGGCTGGGTCGCGTCGAAACCACTGGCCTTGAGCGCCTTCGGCCAGTCCTCCCGGAGGTCGACGGCGATCTCGTGGCGCTCAGCAGTGGACCGGACGGACCGCTGGCTCATCACATAGCCTTTGAACGCGAGCACTTGCGGCTGGTCCAGCTCGAAGATCGTCGTGCCGCTCGGCCAGGACAGCCGGTAGGCGCGGGAGTCCAAACCGGACGCCAGGATCACCACCTGGCGCACCCCGGCGTCGAGGGCACCGCGGATATAGTCGTCGAAGTAGCGGGTACGCGCGGCCTGGAAGTTGACGAAGTTCGCGCCGAAGTCACTGGTGAGCAGTTCATGGTCGGGGCAGCTACCGTCGAGCACGCCCGCCCAGTCGCCGCCGGCGATTCGGCAGAAAACCTCGGCGTACTGGTCCACGACCAGCGGATTGGGTTTGCGCGCCTCCAGCGCTCGGGCGGCCGCCACAAACAACGCCGTCGAACCGACGCTTGTCGTGATATCCCAGGTGTCACCGTCACTACGCATTTCAGGCATTCCAGTGACTTTACGCTGGGCTACCCAGCTCAGCGGGTCGAGCGGACCCGCCTCGACCCGGGGGGCTTGTTAGCCCCATCGGGCGGCTTCAGCCGCGTCGCGGGCGTACATCGACATGGTGTTGGCCTCATGGGTGGTAGCCATCGCGTGATAAGCCCGCACCAACTCCTCCATCGCCTGATTCCACTGCGTCTGCCACACCTGATACGTCATCGACG
>JBDTKT010000061.1:0-3481 GCA_039935195.1 Mycobacterium sp. | reverse complement strand
CGACCATCGCCGTGCCCCAGATCAGGATCGCGACGACGATGACCAGGCCCTGGCGGCTGACTCGCGGCAGCCAGCCCGAGAACACCCCGCCGGCGACCGCACCGGCCGCCATCGCCGCGGCCAGCAGTGCCATCGTCGTGCCACCCTCGACCGGCCCCCCGAAGCTGGCGTGGGCGATCTGCGGGAACAGCGCCCGCGGCATGCCCAGGACCATAGCGATCAGATCGACGACGAACGACATCAGCACGACCTGATTGCCGGCCAGGTAGCGGAATCCGTCGAGCACCGCCGCGACGCCCCAGCGAGAGGGCCCCTCGGCACTCGCCTCGATCGCCGGCATCGGCGCCAGCCGGAACGTCGCCCAGACCGGAACCAGGCAGGTTGCGGCGTCGATCAGATACAGCGTGGGCAGATCGATCCAGCCGAGCAGCAGACACCGGCCTGGGGGCACCGCCCGCTTGCGGGGGACAGCGGGCCGACGATCGCACCGAACTGCATCACGGTCATGTTCAGCGAATTGGCGGCCGGCAACTGGCCCCCGGCCAGCATCCGCGGGATCGCCGCCGCGCGGGTGGGTGCATTGACCGCGTAGAACGCCTGCTGCACCGAGAGCAGGCTCAGCACCACCCAGACCGCGGCTCCCGAATCCACCGCGACTACGGCCTGCACCCACAGCAGCACCGACGACAGCGCCAGGCCGCAGGAGGCGATGATCAGCAGAATCCGGCGGTCCATCGCGTCAGCCTAGGCGCCGCCCAACAGCCCGAACACGATCAGCGATGCCAGCGCGAACAAACCGGCCAGCCCGACATACGCCGAGCTTTGGGTGAGCGCATAGATCTGTACCGGGACGGCGAAAATGGTCAGGTTCGCCCCGATGACCGTCGGTATCCCGGCCACCCACAGCCGGCGGAAATCCGGGTTGCGCAGCGGGGTGGTGTCAGCGAACAGCCTCACCCGACTAAGGCTGCAGGCGTTCGATGCGACCGTCGGTGATGCGAATCCGGTTGTGTAGCCGGCCTTCCCTGCCCTGCCAGAATTCGACGACCTCGGGCGCGATCAGATAGCCGCGCCAGTTCGGTGGTGCCGGGATCCGCTCGGTGTCGGCGAACCGGGCCGTCACCTGCGCCAGTTGGTCCAGCAGTGCCGCCAGAGAGGCGACCGGCCGGGACTGCTGCGACGCACAGAAGCCGAGTTGCGACGCGCGCGGTCGCTGCACCCAGTACTCGGCGCTGATCGACTCATCGAGCTTGGTCACCGGACCGCGAAGGTGGACCTGCCGACCCAACTGGTACCAGGGGAACGTCGTCGACGCATACGGTGTGGCCACCAACTGGGCGGCTTTCGCGGATTCGTCGTCGGTGAAGAAGGTGATGCCCGTCGCGTCGAGACCTTTGCACAGCACCGACCGACTGACCGGCCGTCCCGACTCGACGGTGGCCAGCACCATCGCATTGGGTTCGGCGATCCCGGCCCGTTCCGCATCACCGATCCAGTTGCGCAACAAAACTTGCCAGCCGCCATCGAGCCAGCCCTCGTCGAGGTGGCCGCTGTGGTCTTTCTCCGACCCGTATTCCACTCGCATCGCCGCCAGGTGCTCATTGTTGGGACCCGCCACTGCGGCAACGCTACCGTCGAACCGTTGGTTACCGACCGGTAGCAACGGCCCCGTTGCCGGGTGGGAGAATCTCCGCATGACTGTGGTCCCGGAGAACTTTGTCGCCGGCTTGGAAGGCGTGGTGGCGTTCACCACCGAGATCGCCGAGCCCGACAAGGACGGCGGCGCGCTGCGCTATCGCGGTGTCAACATCGACGACCTGGTGGGCCGGGTCAGCTTCGGTGACGTCTGGGCGCTGCTCGTCGACGGAACGTTCAGTCACGGACTGTCGCCGGCAGAGCCGCTGGAACTGCCGGTGCGCACCGGTGACGTCCGGGCCGACGTGCAGGCCGCGGTAGCGATGCTGGCGCCGGCGCAGGGCTTTGCACCGCTGCTGGACACCGACGACGTCACCGCCCGCGACCAGTTGGCCCGCACCTCGGTCCTGGCACTGTCCTATGTCGCCCAGTCCGCCCGGGGTACGGCACCCGCGGTTTCCCAGCAAGCAATTGACGAGTGCGCCACCATCACCGAACGATTCATGACCCGCTGGCGCGGCGAGCCCGATCCCCGCCACGTGGAGGCCATCGACGCCTATTGGGTATCGGCCGCCGAGCACGGGATGAACGCGTCCACGTTCACCGCCCGGGTGATCGCCTCCACCGGGGCCGACGTCGCCGCGGCGCTGTCCGGGGCGATCGGCGCGATGAGCGGCCCACTGCACGGCGGGGCCCCGGCCCGGGTGATCCCGATGATCGCCGAGGCGGAACGCTCCGGTGACGCACGCACGGTGGTCAAGGGCATCCTGGACCGTCACGAGAAGCTGATGGGCTTCGGGCACCGGGTGTACCGCGCCGAGGACCCGCGCGCACGGGTGCTGCGGGCCACCGCCAAGCGACTGGCCGCACCGCGCTACGAGGTGGCCGCCGCACTGGAGCAGGCCGCGCTGGCCGAACTGCGGGAACGCCGCCCGGACCGGGCTATCGAGACCAACGTCGAGTTCTGGGCAGCGGTGATCCTGGACTTCGCTGCGGTGCCGCCGAAAATGATGCCGGCGATGTTCACCTGTGGCAGGACCGCGGGCTGGTCCGCCCACATCATGGAGCAGAAGCGGCTGGGCAAGCTGGTGCGTCCGTCGGCGCTGTATGTCGGACCGGGGCCGCGCAGCGCAGATTCGGTTGCGGGTTGGGAACTGTTGACGCGTTCCCGGGCGTAAATACCAGGGTCAGTGCCGACGCAGCGCTCCGAGCAAGTTCTGCAGTAGTGGCAGATTCTCGTGCTCGTTCACTTTATCGAGCATGTCGGGCACCCGGGTGAACTTCACCCGGGGCCGGTCCTCGGCGGCACCGCGCGCTATCTCGGCGGAGTTGATGGCCTTCCAGCCGGCGGCGTCGATGACGTCGGGTTGACGGGCGTGCACCATCCGGGCGACCGCGCGCGGACCGCCGGACGGCTCTCCGAGTCGGCCGGCGTTGTAGTCGGCGGCCAGGGTCTGGATGGTCATCAGTGAGTCCGACTTGTTGGTACCGATGAAACCGTTGGTGCCGCGCTTGATCCAGCCCGAAACGTAGGCGCCGGGCACCCGCTGCCCAGTCGCCGGGTCGACGACCCGGCCGCCCTCGTTCGGAACGACGCCCGCGGCGTCGTCGAACGGCAGATCCCCGATCGGGGTGCCCTGGTAGCCGATCGAACTGAGCACCAGGCCCGCATCGATCCGATACAACTGATCGGTTCCACTCACGGTGAATTCCATTGCAGTGGAATGATTTTCACCGACTACCCGGGTCGGCGTCAGCTCGTAGGCGAACCGAACCCGCGGCTGGTGAATCGGAGCCGAAGCATCACCGAGTTTGGCCAGGATCTCCAGCTTCTGCCGGGTGAAGG
>JBDTKT010000060.1:0-27676 GCA_039935195.1 Mycobacterium sp. | reverse complement strand
ACTGGTCGACGGCTACGCCGGCCGCGGTTACGGCGACCTGAAGAAGGAGACCGCCGAGGCCGTCGCCGAGTACGTCGCCCCGATCAAGGCGCGGGTCGACGAACTCCTCGCAGACCCGGCCGAGCTCCAGTCGGTGCTGGCTGCCGGTGCGCAGCGGGCACGGGAGGCGGCCGCGTCGACCCTCGCGCGGGTGTACGACCGGGTGGGATTTCTTCCACCGCGCACATGAGCAAAGCCGTGACCGACCAGTCCAAGCCCGGCCTCCTCGACCGCCTGCGGGCCCGGTACGGGTGGTTCGACCACGTGCTGCGCGCCAACGAGCGGTATGACGACGGCAAGGGCAATTTCTTCGCCGCCGGGCTCAGCTACTACACGATCCTCGCGCTGTTCCCGCTGCTGATGGTCGGCTTCTCGGCCGGCGGCATACTGCTGTCCCGGCGACCCGACCTGCTGGACGAGATCGGCCACCGGATCAAAGCCTCGGTTCCGGGCGAACTCGGGCAGCAGGTGATTACCCTGGTCGACTCGGCAATTCAGTCGCGCACCTCGGTCGGTATCATCGGCTTGGCCCTGGCCGGATGGGTGGGGCTGACCTGGATGGCACACTTGCGCGAAGCACTCAGTGCAATGTGGGAGCAGCGTTCCGAAAAGCGTGGATTCGTGCGAGCCAAACTGTCCGATCTGGTGGCGATGGTGTCGGCGTTTGTGGCCACAATTATCACCCTCGCACTGACCGCGGTGGGCGACGCCAGGCCGGTGGCCAAGATGCTGGGTTGGCTGGGCGTACCAGACTTCGAGATTCTGGGTGCGTTGCTGCGGGTCGTCTCGCTGGCGATGTCGCTGCTCGTGTCCTGGTTGCTGTTCACCTGGATGATCGCCCGGCTGCCGCGCGAGCCGATCAGCTTCGTCAGCGCGACGCGTGCCGGGGTGATCACCGCGGTCGGCTTCGAGCTGACGAAGCTGATCGGCTCGATCTACCTGCGGGCGGTGGTCAACGGCCCGGCCGGAGTGGTGTTCGGGCCGGTGCTGGGCCTGATGGTGTTCGCCTACATCACCGCGCGGCTGGTGCTGTTCGCCACCGCGTGGGCGGCCGTTTCCGAGGAGAAGCCACCGGTGGACGCCAGCGTGGGCTAATGCTGCGCGGGCTAAAGATTTTCCAGCGCCGCCCGCACCTGCGGGGTGACCGGGTCGACGACGTCGGCGTACTCGGGGTGCTTGGCCACGTACGCCTCGACGAATGAGCACGTCGGCACGATCCGCTTGCCGGCCGAGCGGGTGTCGTCCAGGGCAGCGGCGATCAGTGTGCTGCCCAGGCCGCGCCCGCCGAACGTCTTGTCGATCTCGGTGTGGTGGAACACGCGCTGGCCACCGCCGTCCCCGATGTCCAGGTAGGCCGCCAGCCCGGCGCGGACACCGTCGACGACGATTTCGTACTGCTCGCGTTCCGGGACATCGGTGACGATCGGCTCGGTCATTCCGCTCAGCCTAATTGATCACCTTGAGCCCGACGATGCAACCGATGATGCCGACGACGAGCAGCACCCGAACCACCGACGCCGGCTCGCCGCCGGTCGCCATCGCGTAGCCGACGGTCAGCGTCGCCCCGATGCCGACCCACACCGCGTAGCTGGTCCCGGTCGGCAACGTGCGCATCGCGAACGCCAACCCGGCCATCGACACCACCAGCGCCGCCGCAAACAGCACCGACGGGCCCACTCGGGTGAACCCGTGCGACCTGCTCAGCGCGGTCGCCCACACCGCCTCGAAGACGCCGGACACCACCAGTACCAGCCACGCCACTATGCACCTCCGCCGTCGGCCAGCCATCCGCCGCGGCGCATGACCCGCAACACCTGCAGATCACTGTCCAGCACTACAAGATTGGCGTCGAACCCGGGTCGCAGGTCGCCGGCGTGCTCCAGCCCCAGCGCGCGGGCCGGGGTGGTCGAGGTCAGCCTGACCGCCGTGGGAAGGGCGCCATCATGACCCTGACCGGCCGCACCGAGCAGCGTCACCGCCGTGGCGAGCAGCCGATCCATGGTGGCGGTGCTGCCGGCGATCGTCGTCGTGCCGCGAACCCGGGCGACCCCGGCGGCCACGTCGACGTCGAGCCCGCCGAGCCGAAACGCCCCGTCCCCGGCGCCGGCGGCGGTGATCGCGTCGGTGACCAGGGCAACCCGGTCCGGGCCGGCGGTGTCGACGACGTGCCGGATCAGCGCGGGGTGCACATGTACACCGTCGGCGATCAACTCGACGGTGACGCGGGGATCTTCCAGCAGCGCCAGCACGGGTCCCGGCTCACGCTGGTGCAGCGGACGCATCGCGTTGAACAGGTGGGTGCCCACGCTGGCCCCGGCCTCGATCGCGGCCTGCACCTGTGCGTACGTCGCGTCGGTGTGGCCGATCGCGACGACGACTCCCGCATCGATGAACCGTCTGACCGCGTCGAGGCCACCGGGCAGTTCGGGTGCCAGGGTGACCATGCGCAGCGCGCCACCGCCCACGCCGAGCAGCGCGTCGATCTCGCCCGCGGCGGGGTCACGCAGCCACGCCGGGTCGTGGGCGCCGCAGTGCTGCCCGCTCAGCCAGGGCCCCTCCAGGTGGATGCCGTCCACCACGCCGTGCCGCGTCGCCTCGGCGAGGACGCGCACCTGGTCGAGCAGCGCCTCGGGTGCGGCGGTCACCAGGCTGGCCAGGCCTCCGGTGGTGCCGTGGCGGCCGTGAAACGACGCGGCCCGCTCGACACCATCGGCGTCGGAGTAGGCGGCGCCGGCACCGCCGTGGACGTGCATGTCGACGAACCCGGGCACCACGATGGCGTCGGGGAGGTCGACGTCGGGGAGTGCGGGCGGCGGGCCGGAGCCGCACGCATGGATTCGTGACCCGGTCACCTGCAGCCAGCCGGGTCGGCAGACTTCTCCGCCGAGTACGGCGGTGCCCGCGGCGATCAGCGGCACGTCGGCGCGCCGATATCAGGGGCCGGTGCGTCCAGGTCGTCGGGCCAGCGGCCGCCGTTCTCCCAGAAGTGCCGGATGTCTTCCAGCTGCCGGCCTCTGGTCTCCGGGGCGTAGCGGTAAACGAACCCGAATGCGAGCACCGCCAGCACCCCGAACACCGCGAACGTGGCTGCCCCGCCCAGTGTGGTGAGCACCGTCAGGAACACCGCGGCGACGATCGCGTTGGCAACCAGGTCCGAGGTGAGCATCGCCGACGCACCCATCGAGCGCAGCCGGGTGGGCAGGCTCTCCCCGGCGTACACCCATACCAGGGCGCCGAACCCGAAGGTGTAGCCGACCGTGAACAGCAGCACGCCGCCGAACTTGACCAGCGCCAGTGCGTCGCCGAAGACCTCCCCGGCGGCGAAGGCCGCGATCAGCAGCACGTTGGCGGCGACCATCGTCGCTATCCCCGTCAGCAGGATCGGCCGCCGGCCCACCCGGTCGATCAGCACCAACGGGATGAACATCGCCACCAATGCGGCGACCTGCACCAGCGCCGGCAGGATCAGCAGTGCGAAATCCCCGGTGAAGCCCATGATCTCGAACAGCCGGGGACTGTAGTAGACGATCGCGTTGATGCCGGTGATCTGGATGAAGAAACCCAGGGTCACCACGAACAACGTCGCCCGCAGATACGGTGGGCGGAACATCTCTCGCAGCGCACCCACGCCGGCTGAACCTTCCTCGTGCAGCGCCCGGCCGATCTCGGCCAGTTCCCGCTCGGCGTCGAGATTCGGCTCCACCCGTTGCAGCGTCCGGCGTGCGTCATCGATCCTGCCCTTGAGCAGATACCAGCGTGCGGTGTCGGGTATCCGCAGCAACAGCAGCGTCACCAGTACGGCGGGCACCGCCGCCAGGCCCAGCATCCAGCGCCAGCTGCCGGTGCCGGTGCCGGCCAGCAGGTAGGCGACCAGGTATCCGGCGATGATCCCGACAACGGTGGCCAGTCCGTAGGTGACCAGTAGCGAGCCGCGCACCGCGGCCGGCGCCGACTCGGCTACGAACACCGGAACCACCACCACCGAGACGCCGATGGTCACACCGAGCAGCAGTCGGGCCACCGTCAGCATCTGCACCGACACCGACGCCGCCCCCAGCAGCGCGAACACCGCATAGCCCAGCGACACCGACACCATGGACCTCTTGCGGCCGATCGTGTTGGCCAGCCAGCCGCCGGCGATGGCCCCGGCGATCTCGCCGATCACCGTCGCCGTCGTCACCAGTTCCTGCTGGGCCTGCGACAACCCGAAGTCATCGCCGATGAACAGCAGCGCCCCGGCGATGTTGGACAGGTCGTAGCCGTAGATCACCCCGACGCTGGCGGCGGCGACACCCACCAGCAGTGTCAGCGGCCTGCTCTCCAACGAGCGGCGCAGCTCCCCGATTCGGCCCATCGTCCCCACCGTAGGGGATCGGTCAGCTAGCAAAGGCCCGGGTCGGCAGTGCGCTGATCAGTCAGGGTTGCGTACCAGTAGATCAGCCCGGCCGCGGCCAGTTCGATGACGCAGGACGCGGTGAAGGCCGGGTGGGGCATGCCGACGTCGGCCATCGAGATCAGCCGGGACACCCCCAGCAGCGCCAGGGTGCCGGCCAGCAGTCGCACCGCTCCGGGAGAATCGGCGGCCCCCCCAAACACCCCCTGAAACGCCCCGATGTAGCCGGGGCCGAACCCGATCAACAGCAGGCCGGTGATTCAGCCGAAGACCCGCAGCGCCTTGATCACCATGTCGACCCCCTACCGGGCCGGCGGTTCACCGCCCGCGCTCCCATGATGAGCGCGAACACGATGGTCATTCCGATCAAGGCCACCCCGACCCGGACCGGCAGCGAATCGTCCGGCGGCACCAGCGCCGCGGCCTGGACGGCGGGATCCGGCCCGGCGGCGGGGCGCGGGGCAACCAGGTCCGGGTTGGGTTCGACCAGGGTGCCGATCCGGGTGCCGGGTGCGGTGGCAAACCCGTAGTCGAGCAGGTGTGCGGCCTGCTGCCACGGCGCGATCGGCAGCCGGGTGCCGTGCATCAGCACCGCCACCAGTCGGCGCCCGTCCCGGTTGGCGGCGCCGACGAACGTCTGGCCGGCGTCGTCGGTGTAGCCAGTCTTGCCGCCGAGCGCACCCGGGTAGTTGTAGAGCAGCTGGTTGTCGTTCTCGAGCGGGTAGCCCGGTGCCTGATCGTGGCCCGGGAAGTCGAAGGTGCGGGTCGCGACGATGTCGGCGAATGCCGGGTTGGACCAGGCGTAGCGGTAGAACAGGCCGATGTCGTAGGCCGACGTGCTCATTCCCGGCCCGTCCAGCCCGGAGGGTGTCGCGGCGCGGGTGTCGCGGCCGCTGAGTTTAGCGGCCAGCGTGTTGATCTTTTCCAGCGCGACGCCCATGCCGCCCAACTGGTCGGCCAGCGCGTTGGCGGCGTCGTTGCCCGAGCCCATCAGCAGCCCGTGCAGCAACTGGTTGACGGTGTACACCCCGCCCGGGGCGACGCCGACCCTGGTGCCCTCGGCCGCCGCGTCGGCGGGGGTGCCGGGCACCAGCTTGTTCAGATCCAGCTCGTTGATCGACGCCATCGCGGTGAGCACCTTGATGATGCTGGCAGGCCGGTGCCGGCCGTGCGGGTCGCGGGCCGCGATCACCGCGCCACTGTCGAGGTCGGCCACCAGCCACGCCTCGGCGGAGATGTCGCCGGGGACCGCCGGGTTCTCCGCGGCGGTGATGATCCCGCAGCCGCTGAGCGCGTCGCCGCCGACCGGGGTTATCGGCACCGCCAGCGGCAGGGGCGGATCACCGGCCTGGGGAACCTCCGAGGTGTCCACCGCCGGTGGGGTGGACACCTGGTAGGGACAGCCGACCGGTCCCGCGTTCAGGCCGGGACTGGGTTCGGCGGCCGCGAGCGGGGCGACGGCGACCAAGAAACCAACCGCGACCAGGGCTGATGTGGAGCGTGCGAGAGTCATCGTCTGACCACGGTAGGCAATCCCCGCCCGGAATCCGGGGAGCCACGCTGTGACTGGTGTGGCGAAAGTGACGAATATGCTGATCGGCCCCCACGAGCGTGACGTTAGCTTCACACTCGGGCGCCGACGGTGAAGCTAACTTCACGCTCGACGGGGGGCGACTAGACGGCCTCGGCGGGTGCAGGGAAAGCCAGGTTAGCGGGCGAACATCAACGCCCGCTTGACCTCCGCGATCGCCTTGGTGATCTGAATGCCGCGTGGGCAGGCGTCGGTGCAGTTGAACGTGGTCCGGCAGCGCCACACCCCGTCCACCTCGTTGAGGATGTCAAGGCGTTCGGCGGCACCCTCGTCACGGCTGTCGAAGATGAATCGGTGCGCGTTGACGATCGCCGCCGGGCCGAAGTAGCTGCCCTCGCTCCAGTACACCGGGCAGCTGGTGGTGCAGATCCCGCACAGGATGCACTTGGTGGTGTCGTCGTAGCGCAGCCGGTCTTCCTGGCTCTGGATGCGCTCCCGGGTGGGCGGGTTGCCGTGGGTGATCAGGTACGGCTTGATCGCCCGGAAAGAGTCCATGAACGGTTCCATGTCGACGATCAGGTCTTTTTCCACCGGCAGCCCGCGCATCGGCTCGATGGTGAGAGTCACCTCTTTGCCCGGCTTCTTGGGCAGCACGTCGCGCATCAGCATCTTGCAGGCCAGCTTGTTGTGCCCATCGACCCGCACGCCGTCGGAGCCGCACACCCCGTGCGCGCAGGACCGACGGAAGCTCAGCGTGCCGTCCAGGTAGCTCTTGACGTAGAGCAGCAGGTTAAGCAGCCGGTCGGTGGGCAGTGCCGGCACCCGGAAGCTCTGCCAGCCGTCGGTGGCGGCGAACCTGTCGGGGTCCTCCGGGTTGTACCGGGCGATCTTGAGGGTGACCATGTGCGCACCCTCGGGGACCGGCGGCAGCGGCGGATCACCCGCCTGGGGTGCGTCGATCACCGCGCCGGAGGCAGCATCCGGCGAGTCCGCCGAGCAGCACCCCTCACCTGACGAGCAGCACTCGGAGGCCATCAGTACTTCCGTTCCTTGGGTTCGTAACGGGTCTGCACCACCGGCTTGTAGTCCAGCCGGATGTCAGACAGCAGGTCGGTACCCTGCTTGAACGCCATCGTGTGGCGCATGTAGTTGACGTCGTCGCGGTTCGGGTAGTCCTCGCGGGCGTGGCCGCCACGCGACTCCTTGCGGTTCAGCGCGCCCACCACGGTGACGTCGGCGAGTTCGAGCAGGAATCCCAGCTCGATCGCTTCGAGCAGGTCGCTGTTGAAGCGTTTCCCCTTGTCGTGCACGGTGATTCGTGAATACCGTTCTTTTAGTGCATGGACGTCGGTGAGCGCCTGCTTGAGGGTTTTCTCGGTGCGGAACACCGCGGCGTTGTTGTCCATCGTCTGCTGCAAGGCGGTGCGGATGTCGGCGACCCGCTCGTTGCCGTGCTCGGAGAGGATGTCCGCGACCCACTTGACCACCATCGAGGCCGGCTCGGCCGGCATCTCGACGAAGTCATGGCTGGCTGCGTAGTCGGCCGCGGCGATGCCGGCCCGGCGGCCGAAGACGTTGATGTCCAGCAGGGAGTTGGTGCCCAGCCGGTTGGCGCCGTGCACCGACACGCACGCGCACTCCCCGGCGGCGTACAGGCCCGGCACGGTGGCGGTGTTGTTGCGCAGCACCTGTCCGGTCACCGTGGTCGGGATGCCGCCCATCACGTAGTGGCAGGTCGGGTAGACCGGCACCAACTCCTTGACCGGGTCCACACCCAGGTAGGTGCGGGCGAACTCGGTGATGTCGGGCAACTTCTCCTCGAGTACCTTCGCGCCGAGGTGCCGCACGTCGATGTAGACGTAGTCCTTGTTGGGTCCGGCGCCACGGCCCTCCAGCACCTCGATCACCATCGATCGGGCCACGATGTCACGCGGAGCCAGGTCGACGATCGTCGGCGCGTAGCGCTCCATGAACCGCTCGCCGTCGCCGTTGAGCAGTCGGCCGCCTTCGCCGCGCACCGCTTCGGAGATCAGGATGCCCAGCCCGGCCAGACCGGTCGGGTGGAACTGGTGGAACTCCATGTCCTCCAGTGGAAGTCCCTTGCGGAACACCACGCCCATCCCGTCCCCGGTCAGGGTGTGCGCGTTGGAGGTGGTCTTGTACATCCGGCCGGAGCCGCCGGTGGCGATCACGATGGACTTGGCGTGGAAGATGTGGATCGCGCCGGTCGCCAGTTCGTAGGCGACGACACCGGTGGCTACCGGGCCGGTCGGGGTGTCGGTGAGCGCCAGGTCCAGCACGTAGAACTCGTTGAAGAACTCGACGTCGTGCTTGACGCAGTTCTGGTAGAGCGTCTGCAGGATCATGTGGCCGGTGCGATCTGCCGCGTAACACGACCGGCGCACCGGGGCCTTGCCGTGGTCACGGGTGTGCCCGCCGAACCGGCGCTGGTCGATGCGGCCCTCGGGGGTGCGGGAAAACGGCATCCCCATGTTCTCCAGGTGCAGCACCGCGTCGATGGCCTCCTTGGCCATGATCTCCACCGCGTCCTGGTCGGACAGGTAGTCGCCACCTTTGACGGTGTCGTAGGCGTGCCACTCCCAGTTGTCGTCTTCGACGTTGGCCAGTGCGGCGCACATGCCGCCCTGGGCCGCGCCGGTGTGGCTGCGGGTGGGGTAGAGCTTGGTGAGCACCGCAGTGCGCACCCGCGGGGCCGCCTCCACGGCTGCGCGCATCCCGGCGCCGCCGGCGCCGACGATCACCACGTCGTATCGATGTTCCTGAATCACCGCGTCATCACCCGTTCGCCCCGAATTTGTTCACGAAATGTTTGCGTCGAAGCTGACCAGCACGTAGGTGCCAATAGCCAGCGTGAAGATCATCGAGATCACCAGCAGGCTCGTCATCCAGAACCGACTGCGGTCGGTGCGGGTGTAGTCGCCGATGATCGTGCGTAACCCGTTGCCGCCGTGCAGTTCGGCCAGCCACAGCAGGGTCAGGTCCCAGATCTGCCAAAACGGCGAGCGCCAGCGCTCCGCGACGTAGTTGAAGTCAATCCGGTACACGCCGTTCTGCCACATCAGCATGATGAACAGGTGCCCGAGCACCAGGAAGATCAGGAAGGCACCGGAGAACCGCATGAAAAGCCAGGTGTACTTCTCGAAGTTGGGCATTCCGGAGTGCCGGTGCGCCGAACGCGGGCTACCCAGGCTGGCCGGGCGGTCGCGGTTGATGGCGCGCACGGGAGCCACGTCGCCGCGGCCGAGTTGCAGGTCGGGTGTGGTCATCGGAAGTGCTCCATCATGTGGATGCCGATCGTCACGACCACCGGAACCATCACCAGCAGCCAGATGGCCGCGACCGCCCACAACATCTGCCGCTGGTACTTGCAACCCAGCCACCAGAAGTCGATGAGGATGATTCGGATGCCGTTGAGGCCGTGGTAGAGCACCGCGGCCACCAGGCCCAGC
Source organism: Mycobacterium sp. (assembly GCA_039935195.1). Classification (GTDB taxonomy): domain Bacteria; phylum Actinomycetota; class Actinomycetes; order Mycobacteriales; family Mycobacteriaceae; genus Mycobacterium. The sequence goes on along the minus strand of JBDTKT010000060.1, from coordinate 18,243 downwards.
TCCATCAGCCCGACGAGCGGGGTCTTGTAGGTCTCGATCACCTCGGTGTAGGCCTGCGGGCTGACCCGGACCAGCGCGGTGTCGAGCACGTGCACGAACAGGAAGAAGAAAATTGTCGCCCCGGTGATCCGGTGCAGGGCGAATGCCCACATCCCGGGATCGCCCTTGTACAAACTCAGTCGACGTCGTCGCGGCGAACCAGTCCTCGACCCCGACGTCGCCGCATCGGCGGATGTCGCCGTCATCAGCGCCTCCAACGCCCTCGCTGTGAAGAACCCTCGAGTGGACTCTAAACCCAAGTAATAGGGTCGGGATGACCGGACGGCGGCTCCCGGCGCGCCGGAGGCGACGAAGTTAGGCTGATGCTCGATGACTGTTGGTGAGTGAACGGGGTTTCTCGATGCGCTCGAATGGACGCGGACGCGGTTGACATGTCCGACGTAATTGATTGGGACATGCTGCGGCACAAGGCAATTGAAGTAGCTGCAAACGCGTACGCGCCGTACTCGCGGCTACGGGTGGGAGCGGCCGGGCTGACGGCTGACGGTCGGGTGCTCACCGGGTGCAATGTGGAGAATGTCTCATACGGTCTGAGCCTGTGCGCAGAGTGTGGCGTCGTCTGCGCGCTGCACGCCGGCGGCTCGGGTTCACCGGGCCGGCTGGTCGCGCTGAGCTGTACCAACGCCGCGGGCGGTGTGCTGATGCCGTGCGGACGGTGCCGCCAGGTGTTGCTCGAAAGCGGCGGGCCCGGGCTGTGGATCGACCACCCGGGGGGGCCGCGCCGGCTCGGTGAGCTGCTACCCGACGCCTTCGGCCCCGACGATCTGCCGTGAGCACCTTCCCGTCGTTTGATGCGCCCACGCTGATCGCCACCAAACGCGACGGCGGTCGGCTGTCCGACGCTGCGATCGACTGGGTGATCGACGCCTACACCCGCGGGCAGGTGGCCGAGGAGCAGATGGCGGCGCTGCTGATGGCGGTCTTCCTGCGCGGCATGGACACCGGGGAGACCGTGCGCTGGACGACGGCGATGGTGGCCTCCGGGGAGCAGATGGATTTCACCGGGCTGCGCCGTGACGCCCACCCGCAGGCTCCCCTCAAGACGGTCGACAAGCATTCCACCGGAGGGGTGGGGGACAAGATCACCCTGCCGCTGGTGGCGGTGGTCGCCGCGTGCGGTGCCGCGGTGCCGCAGGCCTCGGGCCGGGGGCTCGGCCACACCGGCGGCACCCTGGACAAGTTGGAGTCGATCGCGGGCTTTTCCTCGGTGTTGACCGGCGAGCAGATCCGGTCGCAGCTGGCCGGGGTCGGCGCGGCGATCTTCGCCGCCGGCGCCCTGGCCCCCGCCGACGCCAAGCTTTACGCGCTGCGCGACATCACCGCCACCGTGGAGTCGCTGCCGCTGATCGCCAGCTCGGTGATGAGCAAGAAGCTGGCCGAAGGAGCCGGCGCGCTGGTACTGGACGTCAAAGTCGGCCGCGGCGCGTTCATGAAATCGGCGACGCAGGCCCGTGAGCTGGCCCGGCTTCTGGTCGAGCTGGGTGCGGCGCACGGCGTGCCCTGCCGCGCGTTGCTCACCGACATGAACCGCCCGCTGGGTCGCACCGTCGGCAATGCCCTGGAGGTCGCCGAGGCGCTGGACGTGCTGGCCGGCGGCGGCCCCGCAGACGTGGTGGAGCTGACGGTGCGGCTGGCCGCCGAGATGCTGGCGGTCGCCGGGGTCGACGGCGCCGACCCGGCGGCCACGCTGCGCGACGGCACCGCGATGGACCGGTTTGCCGCGCTGGTCGCCGCCCAGGGCGGCGACCTGTCGGTGCCGCTGCCGGTTGCCGGGTGTTCAGAGACCGTGACCGCTCCCCGGGGCGGCACAATGGGGGACATCGATGCGATGGCGGTGGGTATGACGGCGTGGCGGCTCGGCGCGGGCCGCTCCCGACCGGGCGAGCGGGTGCAGCCCGGTGCCGGGGTGCGCATCCACCGCCGGCCCGGCGAGCCGGTGGCCGCAGGTGAGCCCCTGTTCACCCTGTACACCGACACCGCGGAACGGTTCGAGCCCGCGCTGGCCGAACTGCACGGCGGCTGGGACGTCGGCGACACCGCGCCGCAGGAGCCGTCGCTGGTCATCGATCGGATCGGTGCATGACCACACCGCTGAGCCTGGAGCTGATCCAGCGCGCCCCCAAGGCGCTGCTGCACGACCACCTGGATGGCGGACTCCGCCCGGCCACCGTGCTGGAGATCGCCGGGCAGGTCGGCTACGACGGGCTGCCGGCAGACGACTCTGAGGGGTTGGCACGGTGGTTCCGCACCCGCTCGCACAGCGGCTCGCTGGAGCGCTACCTAGAGCCGTTTTCCCACACCGTCGCGGTGATGCAGACTCCGGCCGCGCTGCACCGGGTCGCCCGGGAATGCGTTGAGGACCTGGCCGCCGATGCGGTGGTCTACGCCGAGGTGCGGTTCGCGCCGGAACTGCACATCGAGGGTGGGCTGTCGTTCGATGAGGTGACCGACGCTGTGCTGGCCGGATTCGTCGACGGAGAGCGCGACGCGGCCGCCGCCGGCCGCCCGATCATGGTGCGCTGCCTGGTCACCGCGATGCGCCACGCGGCGCTGTCCCGGGAGATCGCCGAACTGGCGATCCGATTCCGGGACAAAGGTGTGGTGGGGTTCGACATCGCCGGCGCCGAGGCCGGCTACCCGCCGTCGCGGCATCTGGACGCATTCGAATACATGCGCGACAGCAACGCCCGATTCACCATTCACGCCGGCGAGGCATTCGGGCTGCCGTCCATTCACGAGGCGATCGCGTTCTGTGGAGCCGACCGGCTGGGGCACGGGGTGCGGATCACCGACGACATCGAACGCGACGACGACGGAACGCTGCGACTGGGCCGGTTGGCGTCGATCCTGCGGGACAAGCGGATTCCGCTGGAGTTGTGTCCGAGCTCCAATGTGCAGACCGGCGCGGTCGCCAGCATCGCCGAGCACCCGTTCGACCTGCTGGCCCGGGCCCGGTTCCGGGTGACCGTCAACACCGACAACCGGTTGATGAGCGACACCACCATGAGCAAGGAGATGCTGGTGCTGGCCGAGACGTTCGGCTACGGCTGGACTGATCTGCTGCGCTTCACGGTCAACGCGATGAAGTCGGCGTTCATCCCGTTCGACCAGCGGGTGGCGATCATCGAAGAGGTGATCAAGCCGCGCTTCGCGGCCCTGGGCGGCTGAACGGCTGAACGGCTGATCGGCTGAACGACGAAGGCCGGGCAATCGCGATGCGATTGCCCGGCCTCCGCTGTCAACTCAGAGCGGTGCTGACTCAGTGCTCGACGACGGTGGCTTCGTCCTCGCCGGCCTTCCAGGTGACGACGCCGTGCTCGAACGTGGTCTGCTTCGTGCCGTCGGCAGCCGTGGTCTCGTCACTGGTCGGGTAACCCAGCTTGCCCTGGGAACCGCCCAGCTCGTTCCACTTGTCGCGGATCTTGCCCCACACCACGTACGACCCGGTGGTGTGAACGATCACGCCGCCGTCGAACTGCTGGTAGACGCCGCCGTCGGGGTTCTTCTGCTCCTCGGCCTTCGGCTCGCCCAGGTCCGTCTTGGAGGCCGCGTCGAGGGAGTTGTACTTGTCCAGGATCGGCCCGGCGACGGTGTACTCCTTGCCGTCCTTGCCGGCCATCGCGGTGGTGCTCGCGGTGGCGGACTCATCCGGCGCGGTGACCGCGGAAGAGATCGCCGCACTCGCCGACGAAGCCACCGAACTCACCGAACTCAGCGCCTCGCTGCCCTTGTCTTTAGTGGCGGTGCTGCAACCGGTGCCGATGACCGCGACCCCCAGAATGGCGGCGGAGACCGCTGCGGCTCGCTGCGTAGCCTTGCGCATATGTAGTCCTTTCGAATTCGGAAGGGTCCGCAAACTACACGGCCCGGCCAGATGGTGTCGGGCGTGATGTTATCGGGGTTACGGTTCCCCGGCAATCAAATGGCGCAGATGGTCGTCGTAATTGCCGATCAATTGTTGGAAATCGACAAAATCGGTTGCTACTCGCGCCGGAGCCGCGATTCGACGAACTGCTCCAGTTGCTCCCACTCCTTGATCGCGGCAGTGAGCCGCGTTCGCGGCGCGGCCACCGACTCCGGGTCCAGCGCGTAGGCCACCAGCTTGCTCAGCGGTTGGTCCGGCCGCAGCGTCTCATCGACGATCTTGTCGTCGGCGTATTGACCGACGTCGTGCAGGAACTCGACCGCAAGCTCAAGCTGTTCGCGGTCCACCGCGTCCGGCCCGTCCCTGAGGTCGTCGGCCAGACCCGACAGCACGTAGACGTTCTCCTCGGTGATCGCGATAGCCAGCGACCCGTCGGTGGCGGCGGTGCGGATGTCGTCGTAGGTGGCCAGGCCGGACAGATCGTGGTCGTGCTCGTCGGCCAGGTAACGGGCCAGGGCGCGCTCGGAGTTGAACACGCTGATCCGTCCGTTGCGGCCCAGGAAGATCGGCTCGTCGCCGAGATAACAGCGCAGCGTGAAGAACGTCCCGCTGCCGGTCATGATCCGGATCGGGTCAATACCGACCTTGGACCAGAAACCCTCGTCGCCGCCCAGCACCGTTCGGTCGCCGCCGCCGCCGGCCAGCCCGCCCGTCGCTGCCGGGGTCTGCGCGTCGGCGGCCGCTGATGCGTCGGGATCCTCCTGGGTCTCCCCGGTCTCTTCGGCTTCTTCGGATTCTTCTACCCGGGGTTCGGCCAGTTCGTCGGCCGCGCGAGCCGACGCCGCGGAGTCGACGTCCGGGGTGGAGACGATGTCGTCGATCGCGGTCAGCACGTTCTCCCAGTTGTGCCCGATGACCTCGGCGATCGCCTCCCAGCGCTTGCGGCCGGCCCGCCCGGTGAAGTTGTCGACCCCGCCGGCCAGCGTGCCGAGGCTGGGGTTGCCGTTGAAGAACTTCGTCACCGCGGTCAGGTCACACACCGACCCGATCGACGACACTATCTCCAGGGTGGCGGCCAGGGTCTGGACCGATTTCTTGGTCGGCTTGGCCGCCAGCAGTTCCTCGACCGCGATCAGGTCGTACCGGTGGCCCTTGGTCGGGGTCAGCCGGTGGGCGTTGGCCTCGGTCAGCTTCTGCCAACCCGGATGGTCGACGAGGTCGTTGTCACTGTTGGTACGCACGAACGCCACCAGGTCGGCGGTGCCGGCGAAGCCGTACAGTTCGTCGCCCTTGCCCAGGAACGCCTCCCACTCGTCGCCGGAGTCGCGCCACTGCGGCGCCCACAGCGTGTAACGGTTACCGGCGGTCATCGACAGGCGGATGGGTACGAGGTCAGGGGCCATGGCGGAAAGAATAACGATGCACCCGGCAGGCGCCGGAGGCGGATTAGCTGTCCCAGATTTCGGTGATGGCTGGGGCGCGTGCCGCCAGGCCGAGCTTTGGCAGGCCGTACATCTCCTCCAGTGTCGACAGCACGTTGTAGTGACTGATCGGGCGGGGGTAGGCGCCGGGCCGGACGCCGGCGCCGTAGAAGACGGTCGGGATCTGGTTGTGCGGGCTGTTGTCGTCTTCGTCCCAGGTCAGGATTAGCAGGCTGTTGTTGGTTTTCGCCCACTGCGCGTAGCCGGACAGGTTCTGGTACAGCCAGGTGTCGCCGCGCGCCACCGAGCCGTCGTGCATGTCGTTGTCGAGGTTGGGGACGACGAACGAGACCGTCGGCAAACCGGCGTAACCGCCCGGGCCGGGGAATGCTGTGAAGGGCAGCGAGAAGTTCGGTGGAATGTTGCTGAAATTGGTCCACGGCACATGTTTGCGGGCGTATTTACCGGCACTGCAGACCGGCGATCCGACGACGGGCAGACTTTCCGCGAAACCCACGAAAGTGTGCCCGGTGGAAAGTAATTGGGATGCCAGGTTGGGGGTCGCGCCGGCATTGATCGGACATATGTTCTGCGTCACGCCCAGGGTGCTGCCGGCGAACAGCGCGAGGTAGTTGGGTTCACTGGGGTGCGTCTCGGCGAACGACTGGGACATCGTCGCGCCGGCCGCGGCCAACTGGTTGATGAAGGGCGCGGCCGCGTTGCCGATGACGTTGGCCTGCGAGCGGTTCTCCTCCACCACGATCACCACGTGCGCGGGGGTGGGCACCGCGCCCGCGGCGAACCGGAGTGGCGCGACAACATGAGTCGCCGGTGCGACGAGCAATACCCCGAACAACACACTGACCAGTCCGACGATCCGCATGGCCGGAGTATAGGAACGGTCCGGTCCGGCACCGGGTATCGACGGCGTTGTTTCGATGGAAAAAAATCCTGAGTTTTCCCACGTTGGTATTGGCGACCCCAAAACATGTGGGTAAGGTCACACCGTTGAATATCATGTGAGATGACACATAATTACTGGGGGTCGCCATGACGGCTGTGCCGTCGCGTTCGCTGTCGGCACTGGTCTGCGCGGTCGTGCTGGGCCTGACATCGATGGTGACGTCGGTATTCGTGTTCGGGGCGGACAAACTGGTCGCCCAGTTCAGGCTGCTGGCCGATGAAGGCTTCATCATGAACGGCACCGGGCAGCCCGACCCCACCGTCGGCACCTACCTGGGCGACGTACTGGCGCGCTACCTGCAACCGTCAACGCCGCTGTTCGACGGGCAGCCGACGCTGCCCGGCTACACATTCCAGGGCCTGACCACCCCGGAGCAGTTCTGCCCGTTCGTCTGCCTGCCGCCGCCGAACCCGCAGTTGAACTTCGGCGACTCGCTCAGTCAGGGCGAAGCGGAACTGACCAAAGCGATCGTGCCGCACCTGCAAAACGGTGACAACGTCGCGGTGTTGGGCTACTCGCAGAGCGCCACCATCGCCACCCTGGAGATGCAAAACCTCGTCAACAACCCAGGCAGCCTTACCCCGGAACAGCTCAGCAACTTGCATGTGGTGCTGATCGGCGACCCCAACAACCCGATCGGCGGTCTGCTGGATCGCTTGCAATTCCCCGCCGGCATCGGGCCTGATTTCAGCAGCGTCCCCCAGCACGTTCCGTTTGTTGGTATCCCGCTCGGTATCGGCCCGACCCCGACCGGCCCGTTCCCGACCGACATCTACACCGGTGAATACGACGGCTTTGCCAACTTCCCGCAGGATCCGACCAACCTGCTGGCCGTCATCAACGCCCTGATCGGGATCGGCACCGTACACGGCACCTACCCGACCGCCGACAACCTCGCCGATGTCATGAACCTCGGATCGATCGACCACACCAACTTCTACATGATCCCCGAGCAGCTGCCGATCCTGTCGCCGATATATCAGCTCGGAGACTTCGGCAAGGTCGTCGGTGACGCACTGGCGCCGGGGTTGACGCAGAACATCGACTGGGCCTACGGGAACCCCGGCGACCCATTCGTCGGGGTCAACGGGACAGACGCGATCGGCCCGTGGGCGGTCACTGCGACGGGCCAACTGGTTTCGTCCGGCGCTTTTGGGTTCTTCGAGAAGATGGATCCGCTGCAAATGCTCGCCGGCATGCAGTACGCCGGCGTGCAGGGTTTCGTCAACCCCATCAACGACATTCTGGGCTTCGCCGGGCAACAACCGCTGCCGGAATCGTTCGTCAACTCGTTGCTTGCCGGTTATGACTTCACCAATCAGGTGGACCAGTTCCTGCTCAACGGATTGAATGAGCTCGCCACCGGGTCGAACGGCGCTGACCTTCTCGGTCCGGACGCGATTTTCACTGGGGCGCCGCTGATCTCCGGGGAGCCGCTGTTGGGTCTGATCGGCGGCGGCTTCTCCGTCTTCAACCTCTTTGGCGGGTAAAGCGTTCTTCGGCGGGTCGGCTGCCCGTAGGGTTTGCAGTCGTGGATGTGCACGTCATCGACCACCCGCTGGCCGCCGCCCGGCTCACGTCACTGCGTGACGAGCGCACCGGCGGGGCGGTGTTCCGGGCGGCGCTGCGCGACCTGACACTGATGCTGGTCTACGAGGCCACCCGCGACGCGCCGCGTGAACCGGTCGGCGTGCGTACCCCGCTGGCCGACACCGTCGGGGTGCGACTGGCGGCGACGCCACTGCTGGTTCCGGTGCTGCGGGCCGGGCTGGGCATGCTGGAGGCGGCGCACGCGCTTCTCCCGAAAGCCGCCGTGGGCTTCATCGGGCTGGCGCGCGACGAGCTGAGTCTGCGGCCGGTTCCGTACCTTGTTGCGCTGCCCGAGGATCTGAGCGGGCAGTCGGTGCTGGTCCTCGACCCGATGCTGGCGACCGGCGGGTCGCTGACGCATGCGGTCGGGGTTCTACAGGGCCGCGGCGCCAGCGACATCACCGTGCTGTGCGTGGTGGCAGCACCCCAGGGCGTCGCCGCGCTCTCCGAGGCCGCCCCGGCGGCGCGGCTGTTCACCGCCGCCGTGGACGAGGGCCTCGACGAGCACGCCTACATCGTGCCGGGTCTCGGCGACGCCGGCGACCGCCAATTCGGGCCGCGTTAGTGGCACCGGCCGCACCGGTAACCGGAGCGGAGGCATGTGCGAGTTGTCCGCCTCTGAGCGACAGACGATGTTATGTCAAGTCGTGGGACGAGTCCGCGGGCTGCGCCTCGATCTGGTCCGTTGGTTGTCGCTCAAAGGCGGGCAAATGTCCTCGTGACTTCCCCTCCGTGACGGCTCTGGCGGGTGGCGCCTCGCGGAACTACCAGCCCCGCACCGTCTCGGCCAGCTCGTCGCAGAGTCGCGTCGCAGCGGTGCGGTCGGCGGCGAGGTCGGTGCTTGGGTCGGCGCTCGGAGCGCGGCGAACCTCGATGTAGCACTTGAGCTTCGGTTCGGTGCCCGACGGCCGCACCACCACCCGGACCGCGGTGTCGACGTGCTCCCCGGCGAAGATCAGCGCATCGGTGGCCTGCTCGCGACGGTGCAGCAGATCGGTTGCGGTGACGGTGAACCCGGCCAGCGTTGACGGTGGGTCGGCGCGCAGCCGGGCCATCACCGCGGCCGCTTCGGCGGTGTCGGCAACCCGGCGCGATACCGCGGCCCCGACGTGCACCCCGTGTCGGCGGGCCAACTCGTCGAGTGCGGCGGCCACCGAGGAACCCCGGTCGCGCAGCGCCGCCACCAAGTCGCAGAACAGCACCGCCGCGCTGATCCCGTCCTTGTCGCGCACCGCATCCGGGTCGACGCAGTAACCCAGCGCCTCCTCGTAGGCGTAGGTCAGGATCGCCCCGGCCAGGCCCACGTCGGCGCGCGCCAGCCACTTGAACCCGGTCAGTGTCTCGACGTAGCGCGCCCCGTAGTGCTCGGCGATCGAGGCCAGCATCCGCGACGACACCACCGTGCTGGCCACCACGCTGTCGGCCGCCCGGGTGCCCCGCGGATGTGCCAGCAGGTAATCGCCGAGCAGCCAACCGGTTTCGTCGCCGGTCAGCATCCGCCAGCCGGCCGGAGTGGGGATGGCGACCGCGCACCGGTCGGCGTCGGGATCCAGCGCGATCGCCACGTCAGCGACGATGCCGGCAGCCAGTTCCAGCAGTTCGTCAGTGGCGCCGGGCTCCTCCGGGTTCGGGAACGCGACCGTCGGGAAATCCGGGTCAGGATCGAATTGGCTCGTCACGGTGTGTACGTCGGTGAAGCCGGCGCCCATCAACGCGGCGACCGCCACCGCGCCGCCCACCCCGTGCAGCGGGGTCAGCGCGACCCGCACCCGGCCGCGGTGCCGGCGGATCGTCGCGGCCCGGCCGATGTAGCGCTGGACCAGGTCGCCGCCGGCCGGCTGCACGGCGCGACGGGGGATCGTGTCGGCGCCGGGAGCGGCGGCCATCGCGGCCTCGATCTCGGTGTCGGTGGGCGAGACGACCTGCACGCCGCCGTCCAGGTACAGCTTGTAGCCGTTGTCGGCGGCCGGGTTGTGCGACGCGGTGATCTGGACTCCGGCCGCGGCGCCGAGTTGGCGCACCGCGAACGCGAGCACCGGCGTGGGCAGCGGGGCCGGCAACAGCAGCACCGAAAAGCCTGCGGCGGCAAAGACGTCGGCGGCTGCTGTGGCGAACTGCTCCGAGCCGTGCCGCGCGTCGCGCCCGACCACCACCGTCGAACCGCTCAGCCGGTGCCGGCCCAGCACCTGGGCCACCGCCCAACTGATCCGCAGCACCACGGCGGTGTTCATCGCATCGGGCCCGCCGCGCACCGGCCCGCGCAGCCCGGCGGTGCCGAAGCGCAGTGGTCGGGCGAACCGCGCGGCCAGCTCCGCGGCGTCGCAGCCGGCCAACTCGGCGGCGGTCACCGGGTCGGGGTCGTGGGTGATCCACTCCTGTGGGGTCAGAGCGCGGCCACCACCTCGGCCAGCAGCGCCCCCATCCGGGCCGCTGACTCGCGGCCGGCCGCCAAAACCTCGTCGTGGCTGAGCGGTTGGCCGGTGATCCCGGCCGCGGAATTGGTCACCAACGAGATGCCCAGCACGGCGGCGCCGGCCGCGCGGGCGGCGATCGTCTCGTGCACGGTGGACATGCCCACCAGGTCGGCGCCCAGCGTCCGCAGCATCCGAATCTCGGCGGCCGTCTCGTACTGCGGGCCGGGCATCCCCGCGTAGACGCCCTCGGTCAGCGTCGGGTCGACCCGACGGGCCAGCGCCCGCAGCGCCGGCGGGTAGACATCCACCATGTCCACGAACTGCGCGCCCACCAGCGGGGAGCGTCCGGTGAGGTTGAGGTGGTCGCTGATCAGCACCGCCTGACCGACGGCCAGGTCGGCGCGGAGCCCGCCCGCGGCGTTGGTCAGTACCACGGTCTGCGCGCCCGCCGCGATCGCGGTGCGCACCGGGTGGACGACGTCGGCCGGGGAGTGGCCCTCATAGGTGTGAATCCGTCCGACCAGCACCAGCACCCGGTGCGTGCCGATCGGTATCGACACCAGTCGGCCGGTGTGCCCGGCCGCCGACGGCGCGGCGAAGCCGGGCAAGCCGGCCATGGGCAGCGTCGCGGCCGGCGAGCCCAGCGCCTCGACGGCGGGCGCCCAGCCGGAGCCGAGCACCACCGCCACGTCGTGATCGCCGACCCCGGTGCGTTCGGCAACCACCCGCGCAGCCTGCGTCGCGAGCACTGCGCGCTGCGCGGCATCGGTCACAGCCGCCGAGTTTAACCGCGTCAGCCGGTGGGATACTGCTGCAATGCCCTCAGCCGCCGCGTCTATCGCATCGCAGAGCGCCGAGTCGTGGCTGGCGGCCAACGGCGACGAACTGGTGGCGTGGCGGCGGCATCTGCACCGTCACCCCGAACTCAGTCGCCAGGAGCACGCCACCACCGCGTTCATCGCCGAACGGCTCGCCGACATCGGCCTGCACCCCAAGGTGCTGCCCGGGGGAACCGGGCTCACCTGTGACTTCGGGCCGGCGGACACACCGCGGATCGCGCTGCGGGCCGACATCGACGCGTTGCCGATGGCCGAGCAGACCGGGCTGGCGTTCTCCTCGGCGGTGCCGGGGGTGACACATGCCTGCGGCCACGACGCGCACACCGCGATCCTGCTGGGTACGGCGCTGGCGCTGGCGTCGGGGCCCGAACTGCCGGTCGGGGTGCGGTTGGTCTTCCAGGCCGCCGAAGAGCTGATGCCGGGCGGTGCCATCGATGCGATCGCCGCCGGGGCGCTGACCGGGGTGAGCCGAATCTTTGCGCTGCACTGCGATCCCCGGCTGGCGGTCGGGAAGGTGGCGACCATCGCCGGGCCGATCACCTCGGCCGCCGACACCATCGAGATCACCGTGGCAGGCCCCGGCGGGCATACCTCGCGGCCGCACCTGACCGCCGATCTGGTCTACGCGCTGGGCACGGTGATCACCGGGCTGCCCGGGGTGCTGTCGCGGCGTATCGACCCGCGCAACAGCACCGTCATGGTGTGGGGAGCGGTCAGCGCCGGAGCGGCCGCCAACGCGATCCCGCAGAGCGGCCGGCTGGCCGGCACCGTGCGCACCGCCAGCCGGGAGACCTGGGTGCAGATGCAGGCCGTCGTCGAGCAGGCGGTGTCGTCGCTGCTGGCGCCGCTGAACGTCGAGCACACCCTGCACTACCACCGCGGCGTGCCGCCGGTGGTCAACGAAGAGGTGTCCACCCGGATGCTCACCCACGCCATCGAAGCGATCGGGCCCGGGGTGCTGGCCGACACCCGGCAGTCCGGCGGCGGCGAGGATTTCTCCTGGTATCTCGAGGCGGTGCCGGGCGCGATGGGCCGACTCGGGGTGTGGCCAGGTCGCGGGCCGCAACTCGACCTGCATCAGCCGACGTTCGACCTCGACGAGCGGGCGCTGGCCATCGGGGTGCGGGTGATGGCGGGCGTCGTCGATCGGGCCGCCGAACTCTAGGGATCGCGCCCGCTACGTCCCCGGCCCGACATTGCGGGCGGGGCGGGCCAGCAGATCGTTGACGTAGCCTTCCGGCGCGCCGGCGATCTGGGCGGCCTCGGCCATCACGCCCAGGTAGCGCGCCGACGGCAGCCCGCCCTCCCAGCCGTCGATCACATACAGCCAGGCCAACACCGGTTCGGGGGCGGCGCCGGCAATAGGCCCGGTCAGCCGTTCCACCCGGCAGCGGATCTTCTTGTGGATGCCGAAGTCTGAGCCCTCCCAGCGGTCCATGCTCTGCTCGTCGGCGGGGGTCACGTCGTAGACCACCACGAACACTTTCGAGTCGGGATCCTCCGCGAGGGTGGCCAGCGCACCCTCCCAGCCGATGTCCTCGCCGGCGAACGTCAGCCGCCAGCCGTGCAGCCATCCGGTGGCCGCCGTCGGGGAGTGCGGTGCCCGCTGCAGCATCTGTTCCGGATGCATATTCGACCCGTAGGCGGCATAGAGCGGCACGGAGTGAGCTTAGACGCAGGGTCCCGCTAGGTTATTGCTGTGGTGACCCGGATTGTGATCATCGGCGGCGGCCCGGCCGGTTATGAGGCTGCGCTGGTCGCGGCTGCGAAAGGCCCGGAGACGGCCCGGGTCACGGTGATCGACGCCGACGGCGTCGGCGGGGCCTGCGTGCTGTGGGACTGCGTGCCGTCCAAGACGTTCATCGCGTCCAGCGGCGTGCGCACCGAGCTGCGCCGGGCACCGCACCTGGGGTTCGACATCCACTTCACCGACGCCGAGATAGAGCTGGGGCAGATCCACCAGCGGGTCAAGTCGCTGGCTGCGGCGCAGTCCGACGACATCAAGGCCCAGCTGGTCGAGGCCGGTGTGGAGTTGATCACCGGGCGCGGTGAGTTGGTCGACAAGCACCCCGGCCTGGCCCACCACCGGATCAGGGTCACCGATGTCGAATCCGGCAAAAGCAGCATCATCGACGCCGACGTGGTGCTGATCGCCACCGGCGCGAGCCCGCGGGTTCTGCCGAACGCCGAACCCGACGACGAGCGCATCCTGACCTGGCGGCAGCTCTACGACCTGAAGGAGCTGCCCGAGCACCTGGTCGTGGTCGGCTCCGGGGTGACCGGTGCGGAGTTCACCAACGCCTACACCGAGCTGGGCGTCAAAGTCACCGTGGTGGCCAGCCGGGACCGGGTGCTGCCACACGAGGACACCGACGCCGCCCGGGTACTGGAAGGCTCGTTCGCCGAGCGCGGTGTCACCCTGGTCAAGAACGCCCGCGCCGCCTCGGTCACCCGGACCGATGCCGGCATCGAAGTCACGATGACCGACGGGCGCATCGTGACCGGCAGCCACGCGCTGATGACGGTGGGCTCGGTGCCCAACACCACCGGCCTAGGCCTGGAACGGGTGGGCATCGAACTCGGAACCGGCAACTATCTGCAGGTGGACCGGGTGTCTCGGACGAGCGTGGCGGGGATCTACGCCGCCGGAGACTGCACCGGGCTGCTGCCGCTGGCATCGGTGGCGGCGATGCAGGGCCGGATCGCGATGTATCACGCGCTCGGCGAGGCGGTGAATCCGATCCGGTTGCGCACGGTGGCCGCCGCGGTGTTCACCCGGCCGGAGATCGCCGCGGTCGGGGTGCCGCAGTCGAAGATCGACGACGGGACGGTGCCGGCCCGCACCGTGATGCTGCCGCTGCAGACCAACGCGCGGGCCAAGATGAGCGGGATGCGGTACGGCTTCCTGAAGCTGTTCTGCCGGCCGGCCACCGGGACGGTGATCGGTGGGGTCGTGGTGGCACCGATCGCCTCCGAGCTGATCATGCCGATCGCGCTGGCCGTGCAGAACCGGATCACGGTCGCAGACCTGGCGCAGACACTGTCGGTCTACCCGTCGCTGTCTGGCTCGCTTACCGAGGCGGCGCGGCGGCTGATGGCCCACGATGACCTCGATTGAGCCGAACTGCACCACGTAGCCTGGAGCCCGTGACCGACCCGAGCAGCGATCAGCGAGGCGCCCCCCTGGGACCGGAACAACGCGCGGCGGCCTGGGAGCGGCTGGGCACCGAGCAGTTCGACGTCGTGGTGATCGGCGGCGGCGTGGTGGGCAGCGGGTGCGCGCTGGATGCCGCCACCCGCGGGCTGAAAGTAGCGCTGGTCGAGGCCCGGGACTTCGCCGCGGGCACCTCCAGTCGAAGCTCGAAGATGTTCCACGGCGGGCTGCGCTACCTCGAGCAGTTGGAGTTCGGGCTGGTACGCGAGGCGCTGCACGAGCGTGAACTGGCGCTGACCACGCTGGCGCCGCACCTGGTCAAGCCGTTGCCGTTTCTGTACCCGCTGACGCGGCGATGGTGGGAACGCCCGTATGTGGCCGCCGGCATCTTCCTCTACGACCAGATGGGTGGAGCGAAATCCCTCCCAGCGCAACGGCATTTGACCCGGGCCGGTGCTTTGCGGCTCTGCCCCGGCCTGAAGCACGGTTCGCTGATCGGTGGAATCCGCTACTACGACACCGTGGTCGATGACGCCCGGCACACCCTGACCGTGGCCCGCACCGCCGCCCACTACGGTGCGGTGGTGCGAAGCTCCACCCAGGTGGTGGCGCTGCTGCGGGACGGGGACCGGGTGATCGGGGTGCGCGTCCGCGACTCCGAGGACGGCACCGTCACCGAGGTGCGCGGCCACGTCGTGGTCAACGCGACCGGGGTTTGGACCGACGAAATTCAGGCACTGTCGCGCCAGCGCGGCCGGTTTCACGTCCGCGCTTCCAAGGGCGTGCACATCGTGGTCCCGCGCGACCGGATCGTGTCGGAGGCGGCGATCATCCTGCGCACCGAGAAGTCCGTGCTGTTCGTCATCCCGTGGGGCACGCACTGGATCATCGGAACCACCGACACCGACTGGGATCTGGATCTGGCCCACCCGGCGGCCACCAAGGCCGACATCGACTATCTGCTGGCCCATGTGAACACCGTGCTGGCGAATCCGCTGGGCCACGCCGACATCGAGGGGGTGTACGCCGGACTGCGGCCGCTGCTGGCCGGGGAGAGCGACGAAACCTCCAAGCTGTCCCGCGAGCATGCGGTGGCGTCACCGGCGCCGGGCCTGGTGGCGATCGCCGGCGGCAAGTACACCACCTACCGGGTGATGGGCGCCGACGCGATCGACGCCGCCGCCGAATACATTCCGGCGCGGGTGGCGCCGTCGATCACCGAGAAGGTGCCGCTGCTGGGTGCCGACGGCTACTTCGCACTGATCAATCAGGCCGAACACGTCGGTGCGCAGCAGGGGCTGCACCCCTACCGGGTGCGTCACCTGCTGGACCGCTACGGCTCGCTGATCCATGAGGTACTGGCGATGGCCGACGGTCGACCCGATCTGCTGGAGCCCATCGCCGAGGCGCCGGCCTATCTGAGGGTGGAGGCCGCCTACGCCGCCGCCGCCGAGGGGGCGCTGCACCTGGAGGACGTGCTGGCCCGCCGGACGCGGATCTCCATGGAATACGCCCACCGCGGAGTGAACTGCGCCCGCGAGGTTGCCGAGGTGATCGCCGAAGTGCTGGGCTTCGACGACGCCGAAGTCGACTGGGAGGTGGCCAACTACACCGCCCGGGTGGAAGCGGAGGTGCTGTCGCAGGAACAGCCCGACGACGCCTCTGCGGACGCGCTGCGGGCCAGTGCCCCTGAGGCGCGCGCGGAAATCCTCGAACCGGTACCGCTGGATTGAGACGCCCCGCGCCGCTTCCGGTGCGCGACGGCCTGGGTCCGGCGCGGCTGCGACTGCGCGGCGGGCCGGTCGCCGATGAGTTGCGCGCCCGGTTCGGCGCCGCGGCCGCGGATAAGGTCCGGACGGGGGAGGTGGTCTGCGCCGACGGCACGGTGGTCGACGAGACGACGGTGCTGCCGGCCGATGCGGCCGTCTACTTGTACCGGGACCTGCTCGCGGAAGTTGCCGTGCCTTTTGATATCCCGGTGCTGTACCGCGACGACGCCCTGGTGGTGGTGGACAAGCCGCACTTTCTGGCCACCATGCCGCGTGGCCGACACGTCGCACAGACGGCACTGGTGCGACTGCGTCGCGAACTGGAGCTTCCCGAACTCAGCCCGGCGCACCGACTGGACCGGCTCACCGCCGGGGTGCTGGTGTTCACCACCCGCCGCGAGCTCCGCGGGGCTTATCAGACGATGTTCGCCCGCCGAGCGGTGCACAAGACGTACCTGGCCCGGTCGTCGTCGGTGGCGCCGGCGGTGACGTTTCCGCTGGTGCTGCGCAGCCGGATCGTCAAGCGACGCGGCTGTTTACAGGCCTTCGAGGAGCCCGCGGAGCCGGGCGAGGCCAACGCCGAGACGCTGGTCGAACTGCTGGAGCCGACAGAAAGTGGGCTGTACCGGCTGACCCCGCGCACCGGGCGCACCCATCAGCTGCGGGTGCACATGGCGTCGCTGGGGGTGCCCATCGACGGCGACCCGCTATATCCCGATGTGCTCGACGATCCGGCGCCCGACGACTTCTCCACGCCGCTGCGGCTGCTGGCCTACAGCCTGGAATTCGACGACCCGTTGATCGGCGAGCGGCACCGGTTCGTCAGCCGGCGGGACTGGTGACGGTCTTGCCGGGCGATCGATGAGCTGCACCGCAATCTACTCAGCCGCAAGTAACAAGCGGGACCGCCACCGGTCGAACCGGTCCGCCAGCTCCGCCTCGCCCATGGCCGCCATTCGGGTGATGTGGTCGGTCAGGTAGTCGTCGTAGAGCGGAACGAACCCGTCACCCAGCAGTGCCGCCGCGCGCTCGGCCGGCGGCGGGCCGGTGCGCCAGCCGAACGCGGCGCCGACCAGGTCCGCAGTCGGCCCGTGGTGGTGCGTCGAATAGTGCTGGACCGCAGCGTCGTTCGTGCCTTCTCGCCCGGTGTCGGCGGTGAAGAGGAAGCGGACGGGGAACAGCACCAGCTTCGTCGTCAACCGGACATCTCCGGTGAGCAGGCCGGCCGGGTTGCCCGCATGGGCGATGACGGCTTCGGCGAGCAGATCGACCGCGAATCGGGCGCCGGCGACGACCAACTCTTCGCGTTCCGGTGGGCGCATGTCGCCGCGGACGTCGGTACCGGCGAGCAACCGGCCGTGTTCGAACAGGCAGAGCCGGTCCAGCGGCGGGAACCGGCCGTCATCATCGCGGTCGTCGCCACCGTTCCCACCCCGCAGTGATTCCGGCGTTGCCCAGAACAGCGAGATGCGCGAGTGCAGCGCGGATCCACCGGCGCGCACCCGGTCTGCCACCCCGAGAACCAGGTCCCGGTCGGATTGCTGCGGCGGACCGGCCAGGATCAACGCGGCGTCGACGTCGCTCACTGCCGGGCTGAAGCCGCCGTGCGCGAGACTGCCCAGGGCGTAGACGGCGACCAAGCGTGCACCGATCGCCGCGGCGGCGGCCTCCACCACGTCGCGCAGGACATCTTCGCCGGCGGCCGACGGCGACTCGTTCGCTTCCGTGTCCGCTCCTTGTGTGGTTGCACGGCGACCGTTGATCCGTGGGCCGCAGCACTAGAAATTCAGGGACGTTGACTAAAGCCTAGGTGCCACGACGATGACCCGGCCAGCGACCTGGTGGGTGTTGACTCTGCGGCCACCACGCAAAAATTCGAGTGGGGTGTCTGGTCAGCGCAGAGTCAACGCGTCGGTGCCCGCATTAGCGCAGCCGCAGTCCGCGCGGGGTGCGGGCGAACCCGGCAGCGGCAAACGGGGTGAGCACGGGTGATTCCCGGAACTTCAGCATTCTCGATGTTTTACTCGCACACTTTCGGGGTACAGGCAGATGCAGTCGACGAGAAGGAGGCGGGTTTGCGATGAAATCGCAACGCAGGATGGTGACAGCGGTGTTCGGGAGTGCGGCCGCGCTGTCGTTGGCGGTCGGTTGCGGCGGCGGCGGCGAC
>JBDTKT010000059.1:0-7258 GCA_039935195.1 Mycobacterium sp. | reverse complement strand
GTTCGTCGCACCCCGGGACCAAAGTCACGTCGTGATTTGCTCTGTGCGGTCCGGCTGCGTACCGCAGCACCGGTGACGGGCCTTGAATCCTGGACCGTTACCGTTGGGGATTCATGGCCAGGCCATTCCAGAAGACGAGAAGAGTGGAGATTTCGTGACGATTGCGGTGACCGGTTCGATCGCAACCGACCATCTGATGCGCTTTCCCGGTCGGTTCTCCGAGCAGTTGCTCCCCGATCACCTTCAGAAGGTCTCGTTGAGCTTTCTCGTCGACGATCTGGTGGTGCACCGCGGCGGGGTAGCCGGCAACATCGCCTACGCGATCGGGGTGCTCGGCGGAGACGCCGCGCTGGTCGCTGCGGCCGGCACCGACTTCGCCGACTACCGGCAGTGGCTGGAATCCCACGGGGTCAACTGTTCGGGCGTGTTGGTTTCGACGACGTCGCACACCGCGCGGTTCGTCTGCACCACCGACCTGGACATGGCACAGATCGCGTCGTTCTACCCGGGTGCCATGTCGGAGGCCCGCGACATCTCCCTGGCCAAGGTGGTCGATGCCATCGGGACGCCGGAACTGGTGATCGTCGGGGCCAACGACCCCGAGGCGATGTCCCTGCACACGCAGGAGTGCCGCAAGCTGGGCCTGGCGTTCGCCGCCGACCCGTCTCAGCAGCTGGCCCGGTTGACCGGTGAGGAGATCCGCGGGCTGATCGACGGTGCGGCCATCCTATTCACCAACGACTACGAGTGGGACCTGCTGCTGTCCAAGACCGGCTGGACTGAGGCAGACGTCATGAAGCAGGTGGGGCTGCGGGTGACCACGCTGGGCGCCAAGGGTGTCGACATCGTCGACCCCGACGGCACGTGCATCCACGTCGGCGTGGTGCCGGAGAAGAGCCAGACCGACCCGACCGGGGTCGGCGACGCTTTCCGGGCCGGTTTCCTCACCGGCCGGAGCGCGGGTTTGGGCCTGGAGCGATCGGCGCAGCTCGGCTCCCTGGTCGCCGTGCTGGTGCTGGAGTCCACCGGCACCCAGGAGTGGGGCTGGGACCGCGATGACGCGGTGCGCCGACTGGCCGGCGCCTACGGCGACGACGCAGCCAAGGAGATCGCGGCCGCACTCGTCTGAGTTCTCAGCGCTGAGGGTGCACGGATGTACAGCGACACCGCTACTGCCGTACATCTGTGCACGTTCAGACCGGGATTCCTACAGCTGGATGGGATAGGCCGGCTCGCTGATCTGCGGCACCACGGAATGCTCGACGAAGATCGCGTGCCACAGTAAGAAGATCAGCACCGTCCAGAGTCGACGGCTGTGGTCGCTGTCGCCGCGCCGATGCTCGTCGATCATCTTCTGCACCGCGACCAGGTCGACCAGATGGCCGGCCTGCGAGGCGTTGACGGTCGCGTACGCCCACTCCAACAGCTCTCCGGCACGCAGCCAGTGCCGGATCGGCACCGGGAAGCCGAGCTTGGGCCGGTTCAGCACATGCGCGGGCACGATCGGCTCCAGGGCGCGCCGCAATGCGTATTTAGTGGTGCGGCGGGTGATCTTGGCCTCCACCGGCAGGCGGGAAGCCACCGCGAACACCTCGGGGTCCAGGAACGGCACCCGCAGTTCCAGCGAATTGGCCATCGTCATCTTGTCGGCCTTTACCAAGATGTCGCCGCGCAGCCAGGTGAACAGGTCGATGTGCTGCATCCGCGCCACCGGATCCCAGTCGGCCGACTGCGCGTATAGGCCCGCGGTGATATCGGTGTGTGTCCACTCCGGGCGGAAACCGGGCAGCACGGCCCGCAACTGCGCGTCGGAGAAGCTGCGTGCGTTGCCGTAGTAGCGCTGCTCAAGGGTGAGTGAACCCCGGTGCAGCAGGCTCTTGCCGCGCATGCCGTCCGGTAACGGCCGCGATGCCTTGCCCATCGAACGCCGCAGCGGCGCGGGCAGGTAGTCGAACGGCTTCAGCGACAGCGGCTCCCGGTAGATGGTGTAGCCGCCGAACAGCTCGTCGGCACCCTCACCGGAGAGCACCACCTTGACGTGCTTACGGGCCTCCCGGGCGACGAAGAACAACGGGACCAGCGCCGGGTCGGCCACCGGCTCGTCGAGATACCACACGATCTCCGGCAGCGCGGCGACGAACTCACCGGGTGAGACCACCTTGGTCACGTGCCGTGCTCCGATCGCCTCGGCGGACGCCACGGCCACATCGACCTCGGAGAACCCCTCGCGTTCGAAGCCGGTGGTGAAGGTGATCAGTTGCGGGTTGTGCCGAATCGCCAGCGCCGCGATCGCGGTGGAGTCGATGCCCCCGGACAGGAACGCCCCTACGGTGACGTCTGCCCGCATGTGTTTGGCGACCGAATCCTCGAGCACCGCCGTGATCTCGTCGTAGCGGGCCTGCTCGGTGTCGCGGGTGATCGGCGTGACGGCAAATCGCGGCGTGAAGTACCGGGTGACCTCGGGTTGCAGCCGGTCCGGCCGGATTCGGGCGTAGCAGCCCGATTCCAGTCGGCGCACCCCGCGGTGCAGCGTCTCCGGCTCGGGCACGTACTGCAGCACCGTGTAGTGCTGCAGCGCCCGCGAGTCGATCCCGGTGTCGAACCCCACCACGTCGGCCAGGTCCAGCAGCGACTTCTTCTCACTGCCCACGACGGTGCCACCGGGCCCGGTCGCCATAAACAGCGGTTTAATGCCGAACGGGTCCCGAGCGCAGAACAGTTCGCCAGCCACCGTGTCCCACACCGCGAAGGCGAACATGCCCCGCAGTCTCGGCAGCGCCTCGACGCCCCAGTAGTGGTAGGCCGCGACGAGCACCTCGCCGTCACCCTCGGTCGCGAAAACCGCGCCGTGCGTCGCCAACTCAGCACGCAGTTCCAGATAGTTGTAGATTTCGCCGTTGAACACCAGCACGTACCGGTCCGGCTGCTCCGGCGGCCCCCAGTGCAACGGCTGATGGGAATGCTCGATGTCGATGAATGACAACCGGTTGAACCCGAAGACGACCGCCTGGTCGGGAGCGGTCCAGATGCCATCGGGTTCGTCGGGCCCGCGGTGCCGCATCAGGTGCGTCGCGCGGACGACCGCCGCGGTGAGGTCAGCGGCGGCCGAGCCCGGGTCGGCAGTGCCGGCCGGGGCACGCACAAAGGCCAGCAGTCCACACATTGCGTACCAGTATGCCGCAACAGGTGTCGCCCCCGGCTATGGCTCGGACGAGCCAACCGGCAGGTACATAGAACTGACGTAGCCGGGTGGTCTACGCTGCGTAGTATTCGACTGCTCCGCCGGGTCAGCCGGCCCGGTTTGTGACACAGGAGGCACCAACGTGACACGTCGCGGGCAGAGCGGTGTCCTTCGGCGGCTGGCGGGAGCCGGCGTGCTGGGGGTGCTGGCGGTAACGCTCAGCGGATGCGCCTTCGACTGGACCGACGTGGTGGGCTTCGGTTGGCCCAAGGGCATCACACCCGAAGCTCACGCCAACTACCAGCTCTGGATCGGGATGGTCATCGCTTCGGTGGTCATCGGCTTCATGGTCTGGGGAATGATCTTCTGGACGGTGATCTTCCACCGCAAGAAGCCCACTGACACCGAGTTGCCGCGTCAGTTCGGCTACAACATGCCGCTGGAACTGTCGCTCACCGTCCTGCCGTTCGTGGCCGTTGCGGTGGTCTTCTACTTCACCGTGGTCGTTCAGGAGAAGGTACTCCACCTGGAACCCGACCCAGAGGTGGTCGTCGACGTCACCGCGTTCCAGTGGAACTGGAAGTTCGGCTACCAGAAGGTCGCCTTCCACGATGGAACTCTCACCTATGACGGGGTGGACGAGGCGCGCAAGCAGGCGATGACGTCCAAGCCCGAGGGCGTCGACGAGCACGGCGAGGAGGTCGTCGGTCCGATCCGCGGACTCAACCCCGAGGACCGGACCTACCTGAACTTCGACAAGGTCGAGACCCTGGGGACCACCAACGAGATTCCGGTGCTGGTGCTGCCCGCCGGCAGACGCATCGAGTTCGTGCTGAACTCCGCCGACGTCGTGCACTCCTTCTGGGTTCCGGAGTTCCTGTTCAAGCGTGACGTCATGGCCTGGCCCGAGCGGAACAACCAGGTGAACACTTTCCAGGTGTCCGAGATCACCAAGGAGGGGGCGTTCGTCGGGCACTGCGCCGAAATGTGCGGCACGTATCACGCGATGATGAACTTCGAGGTTCGGGTGGTCTCGCCGAACGACTTCAAGGCCTACCTCGACCAGCGTGTCGCCGGTAAGTCGAACGCCGACGCGCTGGAAGCGATCGACCAGGAGCCGCTGGCGATCAAGACGCATCCGTTCGATACCCGCCGCGGCCAGCTAGCCCCTCAGGCGAGCGACAAGTAGGGACACAACTTCATGCGTATCGAATCCAGGCTGTTCGAGTTCGTCGCCACTTTCTTCCTCGTGGTCGGGGCGATCTATGCGGTACTGACGAAGTTGTACGCCACCGGCGGTGTGGAATGGGCCGGCGCGACCGGGCTGGTGCTGACCGGGGTCATGGCACTGATCGTGGCAACCTTCTTCCGGTTCGTGGCACGCCGGCTGGACACCCGCCCGGAGGACTACGAGGCCGCGGAGGTCAGCGACGGCGCGGGGGAGCTGGGTTTCTTCAGCCCGCACAGTTGGTGGCCGATTCTGATTGCCCTGTCCGGTTCGGTGGTGGCCGTCGGAATCGCACTGTGGCTGCCTTGGTTGATCGCCGCCGGTCTGGTGCTCGTTCTGGCGACCGTGGCCGGGCTGGTCTTTGAGTACTACATCGGCCCCGAGAAGCATTGATCGGCGGAGAACTCGACCGTCTCATCCGGGGCATGGTCAGGGTTTTGACCCCCGAGTCGGTCCGTCGGGGCCGCCGTGCCAACCCGGTTGGGTAGGGTTGCCGGAGCGGAATAGGCAACGCCGGGGCACGGCAGGAAGCGACACCGTTGCGGCGTGGCGCGCGTGAGCGCTACGGCTTGAACAGGATAGGCGGGAATGAGCGGGCCGAATCCTCCAGATCCTGGATCTGAAGCAGAAGAGCCAGATAGCGGTCAGCTGGCCCCGGAGGGGGCACGCAACGACGTCGGGGACACCGCGGGCAAAGTTGATCCTGCTCGAACCAGCGGGACTGTCGCGTATTCGCAGGCCTATTCCGCGCCCGAGTCCGAACAGTTCATGGCCGGTCCCTACGTGGCGGCCGACCCGCGGCTATACGACTACGACAGCCACCCCGCGTCGGACCAGTCCAACTCCGGGTCCGCGGTGCCACGCTGGCCCTGGGTGGTCGGCGTCACCGTGATCGTCGCGGCGGTTGCCCTGGTGGTGTCGGTCGCGCTGCTTTTCGCCCGCACCGAGACCCACGAACTTGCCATCCCCGCCACCACCACCCCGTCGCTGCCGCTGGTGCAGGACGAGATCACCACCACCACCAGCATCAGCACCACCACACCGCCGCCCCCACCCCCGTCGCCGACCAGCGAGGAGTCGCCGCCGTCGAGCGAGACGCCGGAGCCGGCCCCGGTTCCGGTCGAGCCCCCGCCGCCGGAGCCGACCACGACGGCGCCGGTCACGACGACGACCCAGTCCCGTCCGGTGCAGGTGACCTACTCGGTGACCGGAACCAAGGCACCGTTCGACCAGATCACGATCACCTACGTCGATGCCTCCGGACAGCGGCGGACCCAGCGCAACGCCTACATCCCGTGGTCGTTGACGCTCACGCCCATCTCACAATCGGAGGTCGGATCGGTGGAGGCGACAAGCCTGCTGCGACTGAGCAAGCTGAACTGCTCGATAACCAGCAGCGACGGGACGGTGTTGTCATCCAACAGCGGCGACGCTCCACAGACGAGCTGCTGATGATGGGCCGAAGAGCTCCAGAAACGTCGTCCGGGTCGGGTCTCTCCCCGAAGGTCGTCGACCGGATCCTGCTCGGGCTGTGCGCACTGATCTGGCTGGTGCTGCTCGGCATGAGTGTGGCGGCGGTCGTCGCGCTGGTAGACCTCGGCCGGGGGTTCCACCAGCCGACGGAGGATCCGCACACCGGGCTGCTGTACATCGTCATCGGCGTCTCCGCGCTGATCATCCTTGGCGCCATTCCGGTGCTGCTGAGGACCCGACAGCCGGGTGTATCCGGCCGCCCCGCCGGCCTCCCGCCGCTGTCCAGAGACGGCCGGGTGTCGGTTCGGCGGGCTGAGGGGCAACTGCCGGACGGTGAGTTCGATGCCCGCGCCGGTGGACGTCGCAGCGTCGGGCCCCGGCGGGCCTCGCCGCACCTGGCGGAGGTGGAGCGGATTCTGCTGCGCGGTGTGACCGAACTGGCCTGCGTCACCGGGGCGGCCCTGACCGCGGTCGCGGTGGCCACCTACCTGATGACGGTCGGCAAAGACACCGGCGCGTGGGTCGGCTACGGGGCAGCCGGGATCATCACCGCGGCGATGCCAACCGTCCCGTGGTTGCACGTCCGGCAGCTGCGCGACCTGATCGGCTGAGGCGTTCGCCGCTGCGCGTCACCGCGGGGTTCGTGACCAGCCGGGTCCGACCCGGTGACAGCACAGCCGCTGATGCTGTGGTGTCGGCTCGAACGGCATCGGGCACCCACTCGTCGGGTAATTACCGAGGGCGCTTCCGCGAGTTCCACGCCGGGGGGGCAAGAGACCGGCAGTCGGCGCAGTACATCCGCGCAAGCGGCCGGGAGTAGGCCGGCTCATGCGCCGCGGGGTGGGTTAGCGGGGGTGGGTTAGCGCTCGCCGTTGGGTGACGTGCTGATGCTTTCCTGGTGTTCGCGCAGCGCGGTGAGCGCCCGCTGCTCGCCGGCGTGCGCGGCCTCGGTATGTGCAGCGTCCTCCGACACGGGGTCGGCGGTCAGGAAGCTGCCCGTTCCGGGTGCCCCCGCCGAGCCCAGCTTGTTCATCTTCTTCGGCAGCGGGGCACCCTGGTACTCCAGCGGAATCGGATGGCCGTGCTCGTCGACCGGGCCCAGTGGCTGGTGCAGCTCGATGTAGGCACCGTGCGGCAACCGCCTGATGATGCCGGTCTCGACGCCGTGCTCAAGCACGTCGCGGTCACTGCGCTGCAACCCGACGCACCAGCGGTAGGTGGCGAAGAAGATGATCGGCGGCAGAACCACCATCCCGATCCGGCCGATCCAGGTCGTCGCGTTCAGCGAGATGTGGAACTTCCACGCGATGATGTCGTTGAACGACGCTAACGTCAGCAAGATGTAGAACGCGATAGCCATAGCACCGATCGCGGTG
>JBDTKT010000058.1:0-2661 GCA_039935195.1 Mycobacterium sp. | reverse complement strand
GCTGCGAACCGCCGACACGGTGGTCGGCGTCGTTGTCGTACTGCGGCACGGAAACTCGGTTCCGTTCAGCGCCGAACAACTCGACATGATGGTCGCGTTCGCCGACCAGGCCGCGTTGGCCTGGCAGCTGGCGTCATCGCAGCGCCGCATGCACGAACTCGACGTGCTCACCGACCGGGATCGGATCGCGCGGGACCTGCACGACCATGTGATTCAGCGACTGTTCGCCGTCGGACTGTCGCTGCAGGGGACGATACCGCGGGCCCGGTCTGCCGTGGTCCAGCGACGACTGAGCGACGCGGTTGACGACATGCAGGAGATCATCGGCGAGATTCGCACCACGATCTTCGACCTGCACGGCACCGCGCCCACGGTGACCCGACTGCGGCAACGACTGGACAACGCTGTCGCGCAGTTCGCCGGCTCGGGACTGCACACCACCGTCCAGTTCGTCGGGCCGCTGTCGGTGGTTGATCCCGGGCTGGCCGATCATGCCGAGGCGGTGGTCTCCGAAGCGGTCAGCAACGCGGTCCGACATTCCGGCGCAACCACGCTGACCGTGCAGATCAAAGTCGAGGACGACCTGAGCATCGAAGTCACCGACAATGGCCGCGGGATGCCCGAGGCGATCACCAGCAGCGGCTTGACCAACCTGCTCCGGCGTGCCGAGCAGGCCGGCGGCACGTTCGCCGTGACGTCGCCGCCGGGCGGCGGCACTGTGCTGCGCTGGTGCGCGCCGCTGGAGGAGCAGTAGCCGACCTACCCGGTAACGATGACCGGCATCCGCGCCGCGCGGGTGATCGCGGCCCCGGCAGTGCGATCACCGACGACCGTGAGCTGAGCACGGTCGGATTCCTGCGCCAGGCGTGCCTCCGGAACTTCGACCACGATGACGCCGCGCCGCGCCGCCTCCCGGCGGGCCTCACCGCGGGCGTGGTCGGCGGCGCGCCCCGTCGTTGCGCCGCCGACCCCTACCAGGACCGGGGCCTGGGCCGGATGTGGCATCAGCGGGTCTTCGTCATGGATGACCGCGACCGCGCACTGCGCCCGGTCCACCAGTCGCGAGCTGACCGAACCGGACAGCAGCCGTCGCACCGGCCCCGCGCCATGCGGCCTCGAGCCGCCCACCACCAGCAGCTCAGCCTCCCGGGACAATTCGACCAGGGCGGCCACAGGATCAGCCCGCGCCACCTTGGTGATCACCTCCGGCGGACCTGCCGTCCGGCAGCTGGTATCCACCACAGCCAGGGCGTCGTCGAGAATCCGGCGCACCCGCCGCAGCTTTGGCCACCCGAACGCCCAGGCCGGCGGGTCCGCCCAACTGCGCGGTGCGGCGTGCACCAGGGTCAGCGGCACGTTGCGCAGTTCGGCGTCACGCGTCGCCCAGCTCACCGCAACCGTCGACCGTGGCGAACCGTCGACGCCGACGACGAGTCCAAACCGCAGGCTAGGCATATGCTTTCCCGATTTCACAGCCGTCACGCTCGGCAATCACATCACCCCCCTTTTCACCTGAGTCCATCCAGTCGACGATGTCGTCGAGGAAACGTCGCGGGGTGGACGGCAGCGGGTCCGCGTTGATCGGCGCCCAGCCCACCCGCAGCAGCATCTGGGGATAGCCGCTGGTGCCGAACACGTCGCGACGGACCGTCGCCCTGGTTTCAGCGATCTCCAGCGGCTCGGTAACGGGACAACTGGCCAGGCCCAGCACGGTCGCGGTCAGCAGCACCACGCTGGTGGCCTCGCCCGCGCGCAGCTGCGCCAGCCGGTCGTCAGCCTCGGTGCCCAGCGCCAGCATCACCGCGCGGTCGTCGGTGCCCGACGCGCCGGTCGGCTGGTCCAGCACGGGACCGGCGAAGAGCCGTCCGGGTATCGGCGCGTTCGGGTCAGATGCCGGGACGCTGTGCGCCGGCACACCGGCCACCGATCCGTACCGCCCACTCCACTTGGTCAGCTCGCTGAGGTAGGCGTAGTCACCCGCGTGTTCGAAGACGGCCCGCGCCACCACCGCGTTCAGCCCGCCCAAGGCGTCGACCTGGCGCAGCATCACCCCGGCCCGGGCGGCCCGGGCGCCCATCAGGGCGATGTCGGCCCCCGGCACCGGCCAATCGCTGTAGTACCGACGGTCGGTGCGTCGGCGCGGTATCGCCGCGGCCAGCGCGACGTCGACCTGCTCCGCTTCGCGCTGGCACATCTCGATCGACGCCAGGTGGTCGCGGTCGGACGGGTCGGGCAGCCGGTGGACCTTGGCCTGCCAGCCCAGGGCGGACAGCGCCACCACGCAGTGGTTCAGGGCGGCCCCGCAACTCAAGGTCAGGCCGCGCCCGGCCGGGTCGACGGTCGGCAGCCGCATCGACGGGTCGGCGAACAACTCCAGCACCGACCCATGCACCCGCCAGCGCCACGGCTGCGAATTGTGCACCGATGGCGCTCTGGATGCCAGTAGCAACGCGGTCCGGATGGTCTCGGTGTCCGGGAAGCGCAGAGCCCGTATGTCCACAGTGCCAAGCCTCTTTTCCGCCATCACCGGCCTCGATCGCACCAGGCTCACCAGAACCCGTGTCTCCCTCACCATCGCCCCAGCCGGTCCGTCCGGACAGGGCAGGAAGGCCCCAGTCGGCAAGGACTTTGGGCCACCGGGCCGGCAGGTGCCGCATTCGC
>JBDTKT010000057.1:0-5238 GCA_039935195.1 Mycobacterium sp. | reverse complement strand
CGCAGGGCGCACTGGCCGTACAGGTTCTTCAGCGTGACATCTTCGCGCTCGTCAACGATCTGCACTGGGACTATCGGCTGATCGTTGCATCCGAGGTGGTGTCCGACTTCCGGACGACCGAGCAGTTGCGCCTTCTGTTCGAACTCGCTGCGCGCCACTTGGCGCCCGGGGGCCGCCTGGTGTTCAACGCGTTCCTGGCGCACCACGGCTACACCCCCGACTATGCCGCGGTGGAACTGGGGCAGCAGTGCTACACGATGATTTTCACCCGAGACGAGATGGCCGGCGCGGCAGCCGAACTGCCCCTGGAACTCATTGCCGACGACTCGGTCTACGACTACGAGAAGAACCACCTTGCCGACGATGCCTGGCCGCCGACCACCTGGTACCCGGACTGGGTCAGCGGTCTCGACGTGTTCGACGTCGAACGCGAGGCGTCTCCGATCGACATGCGTTGGCTGGTGTACCGGAAGTCGGAGAGCTGACCTCGCGGCGACCTGCTATCGGCGACGGGACCGCAGGTAGTCGCCGACCACCGCCGCACCTAATCCGCCGTCGTCGGGCACCACCACCCGCCCCTGCACCCGACGTGCCACCTGGTCGATGAACCGGGCCAACCCCGGGTCGTCACCAAGCCGGAAGATCGTCACCTGCGCGCCCAGTCGGGCGATATCGTCGAAGCCCCGGACGGTGTGGGCGATGGTCCGCGGGTGCGGCGGGTAGTCAAAAAACACACCAGAAGATCCGCTTCCGTCGATGTCCTCGAGGTGCGCGGTCGGTTCCCCGTCGGTGACCACCAGCAACACCGGCTGGGCGTTGGGATGCCGGCGCAGGTGCCGGCCGGCGAGCGCCAGCGCATGGTGCAGGTTGGTGCCCTGCTCGTAGACGCCCGCCAGCCCCATCAACTCGGCGGCGGTCACGGTGCGCGCATGGCGGCCGAATGCGATGATCTGCAACACATCCGAGCGGAACCGAGTGCTGATCAAGTGGTGCAGTGCCAGCGCGGTCTGTTTCATCGGCAGCCAGCGGTTGTCCATCACCATCGAGAAGGATGTGTCCACCAGCAGCGCCACCGCTGCCTGTGTGCGGGTCTCGGTCTCGGACACCTCGACGTCATCGACGCTGATCGCAATTCGTGAATCCCCGGTAGGGCTTCCCCCCCGACGCAGCACCGCGTTGGTCAGGGTCCGGGTGACGTCCCACGGCTCGGTGTCCCCGAACTGCCATGGCCGCGTCGATCCGGTCAGGTCTCCGGCCGCTCCGGCCCGGCGGTGGTCGCGTTCACCGCGGCGCCCGGATAGGTGCCGCACCACGTCACGCAGTGCGGTCTGGCCGAGCTGCCGCATCGCCTTGGGCGAGAGCCGCCACTGCCCGTCGGAGCCGCGGTCCAAAAATCCCTGGTTGACCAGCGCGCGTTCCAGCTCGGCGAGTGTCCGGGCGTCGATCGCCGCCTGGTCGCCCAGTTGGCGGGCTAGCGCATCCACGTCGACGTCGTCCATGGTGGCGCCGGGATAGCTCTGCGACAGCTGCTCGGCGAGCTGTTCCAGCTCACCGATGTCGGCCAACGCCTGGGCGCCCTCACCCATGCCCAGCGGGTTGTCACCGGAGAACTCAGCGGATCCACTCCAGTCCTCGCCCGGTCGTGCCGCTTGTAGATGCCCGTCCAGTCGATCCAACGCAGCCATCAGCGCGGGCGAGCCAAAGGCCTGCTGCGCCAGCGCATCCAGTTCGGCGCGCTGCTCGGCGGACAGGCTGTTGCGGAATCGCTGCGCGGCGGCCGCCCGCTTGGCCAGCGAATCCAGCAGTTCTTCGATGTTGCGCGGATTCTGCGGAAAGAAATCGCCGTGCTCGGCCATGAAATCCTGGAAATCCTGCGGGGAATCCTGTCCTTTGGCGTGGGAGTCCAACAGTTGGTTGAGGTCGTCAAGCATGTCGGTGACCCGTTGCCGGTCTTGGTCGTCGGCACCGGCCAATGCCTGCTTGATGCCGGCGAATCGCTGGTCGAGCATCTCGCGCCCGAGCAGGTCTTTGATCTGCTCATAGGACTCGCGCGCCTGCGCGCTGCGCCAGTTGTAGTCGGACAGTTCCTGCACCGCCTTGGCCGGTGATGCCGGCAGCGCCTCCAACTGCAGCTCGGAAAACCGGGCGTCATCATCTAGTGCGCGGGCGAGCTCTTTGCGTTCAGCCAGCACGGCTTCGTCGAGCAGTTTCTTGATCTCGGCCAGGGTGCCATCCAAGTTGTTGCGCCGCAAAAGTTCCCGGCGGCGACGCTGCGCTTCGGCGGCCAACCGGTCCGCACCTCGCATGTTCTTGGTGCCGCGCCGCAACAGTTCTGAGAGCGCCCGCCTGGGCGACGTGCCGGACATCACGTCCTGGCCGATCTCCTCGAGCGCCTCGCGCAGATCCACCGGCGGTGCCAGCGGGTCCGGTCCGCCGGTGTACGCCGAGTAGCGCTCCAAGTGTCCCCCGCCGTGGCCTCCGCTAGCCATAGACGATTTCACCCTCATCGGAGGTCTTGTCGATACGTTTGGCCAAATACAATGCTTCCAAGGCTAATTCGAGGGCTGCGGCACGTTCACCGTCAGATTCGGCGCCCAACCGCTCGGCAATGGCATCGATCACCGGCACGCCGGGCAGCGCCGCCAGCACCGCCTTGGCCGATACCCGCTCGCCGGTCGTCACCGCCGATCCCTGCTCGACGGCCGCCACCAGCGGGCCGACGTCCAGCCCGCCCAGCGCCCGTGACGCGGTGTCGGCGGTCGCGCGGCGCAGCAGATGCTCGAGCACCGCCTGCTCATGGCCTTCCTCACCGGACTCGAACTCCAACTTGCCGCGCAGCACGTCGATGATCGTGCCCAGATCGACCACCCGGGCCACCGGGTCGGTCTCCCCCAACAGCGCGCCGCGGTGCCGCGCCGACGCGGCTACCGTCTCCGCCGCGGCAATGGCGAAACGGGCCGAAACCCCGGAACGCTGGTCGACCGACCGGGACTCGCGCAGGTAGCGGGCGAACCGGGCCAGCACCTGCAGCAGGTAGTCGGGCACCGCCGCGCTCAGGTGTGCTTCCTGGGCGATCACACCGACCTCCGCGTCGAGTTCCAGCGGGTAGTGGGTGCGGATCTCGGCGCCGAAGCGGTCTTTGAGCGGGGTGATGATGCGGCCGCGGTTGGTGTAGTCCTCCGGGTTGGCGCTGGCCACCACCACCACGTCCAGCGGCAGCCGCAGCGTGTAGCCGCGCACCTGGATGTCACGCTCCTCCATCACGTTGAGCATCGACACCTGGATGCGCTCGGCCAGATCCGGCAGCTCGTTGATCGCGATGATGCCGCGGTGCGCTCGCGGGATCAGGCCGTAGGCGATGGTCTCCGGGTCACCGAGGCTGCGGCCTTCGGCGACCTTGATCGGGTCGATATCGCCGACCAGGTCGGCCACGCTGGTGTCCGGGGTGGCCAGTTTCTCGGCGTAGCGCTCGCTGCGGTGCCGCCACGTCACCGGCAGGTCGTCGCCGAGTTCGGCGGTGCGACGGATCGATTCCGGGGTGATCGGCGAGTAGGGGTGCTCACCGAGTTCGGCACCGCCGATCACCGGCGTCCACTCATCGAGCAGTCCGGTCAGTGCGCGCAGCAGCCGGGTCTTGCCCTGGCCCCGCTCGCCGAGCAACACCAGGTCGTGGCCGGCGATCAACGCTCGTTCCAGTTGCGGCAGCACCGTGTCACCGAAGCCGAAGATGCCGGGCCAGATAGTGTCACCGGCCGCTAGCGCCGCGAGCAGGTTCTCGGCCATCTCCTGTTTGACGCCTCGCTCCCGGTGCCCGGAAGCACGCAGCTCGCCGAGGGTCGTGGGACGGCTGGGCGGGTGATGCGGCGTTGTCTGTGCGGTCACCACTCCAAGCTACGGCGACGACGGTGGCTGAGTCACGGCCTGCGTTCTCGGACCCCGCAAGCTACCCGATACCCTGGGTACCGTGAACTCTCTCGACTGGCGCGATCGGCCTGCACAGACCTACTTCGGTCCGGCTGCCTGGCAAGCCCGGCTGCTGGCGCTAGGGGCGGCGATCTTCCTGCGCACGACCATCGTGCTGCTGACCGTCGTCGGCATGGTCGTCAACCGATTCTGGCCCGCCAAGCTGCAGCGCGCGCGCCTGGACCTCATCGACAAGCCGATGCGGGCCATCCGGCCGCTGCCCGGCACCGAGGTGCGGCGCGTGCGGCTGGCCAACTGCTCCGCCGAATGGGTGATCGCCCCAGCCGCGCGCGGCTCAGACCGGGTGATCCTCTACTTCCACGGTTCAGCACTGGTGACGCTGGGCCTCAATTCCCACCGGCGGTTCGTCAGCAAATTATCCGAGGCAGCAGGTGTCCGGGTTCTCAATGTGGGCTATCGACTGGCCCCGCGAGCCGGGATCGAGGAGGCGACGGCCGACGGCCTGGACGCCTACCGCCATGTGCTGGCCGCCGGGTTCTCGGCTCACCGCATGGTGCTAGCCGGAGATTCGGCGGGCGGTCTGATGGCGGCCAACACTGCACTGGTGGCCCGCGACGAAGGGCTACCGGTGCCCGCCGGCCAGGTGCTGATGTCGGCGCTGACGTCGTCGGACATGGACCTCAAACGTCAGGCCGCGCAGGATCGCCGCGACCCGTTCTTCCCACTCATGGCGCTCATGTTCATCTACCGGGTCTTCGCCACCGTCAACGGCACCCGGGAGCCGCCGGTGATGCCCCCGGCGGCGGACCTGCGCGGGCTGGGGCCGTTCCTGTTGCAGGTCGGCACCGACGAAATGCTGCGCAACGATACGTTCGTGCTGGCCGAGCGGCTGGCCGCCGCCGGAGTACCGACGTGGGTTCAGGTCTGGGACCGGGCGATGCACATGTTCCAGCTCACCTTCGATTTCAACCCGGACGCCCGCCGTGCCGTCGACGAGATCGCGGAGTTCGTCGGCTACGTCACAGCGGTGTCCGACGAAGCCAGCGCGTAGCGGCTTCTCCCTCAGTCGACGCTCACGCTGCGCAACAGCGTTATCAGCAGCGGTATCTGCTGTGCGTCGAGGTCGGGCTGGGGCAGCACGGCCCGCACCATCGCGGCACCGTCGAACGAATTTGTCATCATGACCACCACCGCGGGGAAGATCTCCGTCGGCACACTGTCCGCGCCGGGCAGAACGCGCGCGGTGTCATAGATTTTCGCGCTGTACTCGTCGAGCACTTCTTGCAGGGTTACCCGGAGCTTTTCGTCGGTGCG
>JBDTKT010000056.1:0-5411 GCA_039935195.1 Mycobacterium sp. | reverse complement strand
CGCTGGCAACTGGACGGCTGGCTCAACGCCCGCGTTACCCGGGACCGGCCCACCGCTGCGGTGACGCTGCTGCGGTTGGAGCCGCTGGAAGTGCTGTCGGCGACGGAAGCGCTGCAGCTGCCGTTGTGGGGCGGCCAGGGCGAGGAGGACCGACTGCGTGCCCGCCGGGCACTGGTGCGAGTTCAGGGCTTGCTCGGCCCGGAGGCGGTGCGGGTGCCGGTGCTGTCCGGCGGGCGCGGCCCGGCCGAGCGCATCACCCTGACTCAGCTGGGTGACGAGCCGGTGCCGCGGGACGACCCCCGCTGGCCCTGGCCGGGCCGGCTGCCCGAACCGTCACCGGCGGTGTTGCTCGACGATCCGGTGGAGCTGCTCGACACCGAACACAACCCGGTCCGGGTGACCAGTCGGGGACTGTTCTCCGCCGACCCGGCGCGGCTGGTCGCCCGGGGCCGCAACGACCGGCTGCGCTGGTGGGCCGGGCCCTGGCTGGTCGACGAGCGGTGGTGGGATCCGGACCGGTCGGGGACGGGGTCGGGGTCCGGTTCGGGCCGCACCGCCCGCGTTCAGGCGCTGTTGGACGGGGAGCCCGGGACGGCACTGCTGCTGTGTTACCGCCGGCGGCAGTGGTACCTGGAGGGAATCTACGAGTAGTCCGGCGTCAGCCCAGCCGGCGGGCGAGCGCGCCGACGCGCTCGACGAACCGGTCGAAGAACACCGCCGGGTCGACGTCGACACCGATCTGTGCGTTGGGCTCCGGGGCGTCCCACACCGCGACCGTCCGGCCGCGCGCCGGGGCCGACAGCTCGACCCGGACCGCCGCGGGGCGGGTGCTCGCCAGCTCGGGGTCCAGTGCCATCGCCGCGGCCAGCGGATCATGCAGATACGCCAGATAGCCGTGGCCCCGCTCGGCGTGTGCCTCGAAGTAGAACCGCAGCGCATCCGTGAGCATCCGCAGTAGCGGACCGGCCGAAGCACAACCCGCGCTCGCCGCCAGCCGCTCCAGGATCGCCGGCGTCATCGCGATGCGCTGCGTCAGCTCGAGCCCGCACACGATCGGAAGACGCTGCGGTGCAACCGCCCCCCAGGCGGCGAACACCTCGGCAGCCGCCTCGGGGTCCACCCGGATGTTGAACTCGGCCCCGGTTCGTTCGAACGCGCCACCCATGATCACCAGCCGGCGCAGCAGCGTGGGCAACGCCGGCTCGGCCCGCAGCGCCAGCGCCAGGTTGGTCAACGGCCCGCTGGCTATCCCGACCAGTCGGCCGGGGTGGGTGTGCGCGGCGGAAATCCATGCCGCGGCAGCGTCATACGCGGTGAGCTCACCACCGCCGGGCGCCAGCTCCGCGTAACCGAGTCCCTGCGGCCCGTGGATGTGCTCCGCGGTGTGCACCGGCCCGCGCAACGGCGCCTCGGCCCCCTTGGACACCGGGATGCCGGCGGTGCCGCACAGCGCGAGCAGGGCGAGGTTGTTCGCGCAAACCTGTTGCACCCCAACATTGCCTCCGGTCGAGGCGATGCCGACCAGTTCGGCCTCCCGGCTGGCCAGCAGGTACACCAGTGCGACCGCATCGTCGACCCCGGTGTCGACATCGGCGAAGACCGGCAACGTCGGGGGCGCAGCACCGTTCACCGAAGTGACGATACCGGTGCAATTGGCCGAAAACGCCTCGCGCAACGGCATTTTTCCCATACCCTGGCACCGTGGATGGCGGGCACGGCAGGCACGCAGCGCTAGCGCCCAGCACCGTCCGCGACATCATGAGCGCACCGGTGCTCACGGTCGGCCCCGACACCCCGGCCGGAGACGTCGCGCAGACCCTGACCCAGAACCGGATCAGTGCCGCACCGGTGGTCGGCGACGCCGGTGTGCTGCTGGGTGTGGTCAGCGAATACGACCTGCTGGCCAAGGCCGGTGCGACCGCGCGCGACGTCATGACGACCGCGGTGGTGACCATCACCGCGGACTGCTCGGTCGACGACGTCCGCCACCTGCTGATCGACCGCCGGATCCATCAGGTGCCGGTGATGGCCGAGGGCCGGCTGGCGGGAATCGTTAGCCTGCACGACGTGCTGGCCGTGCTGGCAACCGAGTGGGCGTGCCAGGTCTGCGGCGAGCCGGTGCGCGGCGAGCACCCACCCGACCGCTGCCCGCGCTGCCATTCGGCCGGCGACCGGTTCGAGCTTCAGGAGCAACCGCCCGGTGCCTGACCTCCCGACCGGCGAAGCTGAGCCCGCGCAGACGCTGCGCGGCTACTACGAGCAGATGGCGTTGATCCGGGCATTCGAACTGCGTGCGGCGCAGATGTATCAGCGCGCGAAGATCGGTGGATACTGCCACCTCAACCTGGGCGAGGAGGCCACCGTGGTTGGGCTGATGGCGGCCCTGGAGTCCCGTGACTACCTGTTCAACACCTACCGCGATCACGGGTATGCACTGGCCCGCGGACTCGAACCGGGCCGGGTCATGGCCGAGCTGTTCGGCAAGGTGACCGGAGTATCCGGTGGCCGCGGCGGTTCGATGCACCTGTTCGACCGCAAACTCCGCATACTGGGCGGATACGCCATCGTCGGCGGCCAGATCCCGCCGGCGACCGGCGCCGCGCTCGCGCTGACCTACCGGGGCGAACCCGGGCCCGACTCCGAAGCGGTGATGTGTGTGCTCGGTGACGGCACCACCAATATCGGCGCGTTTCACGAGTCGCTCAACATGGCGGGGCTGTGGCGGCTGCCGATCGTCTACGTGATCGTCAACAACGGCCTGGGCATGGGCACCCCGGTAGAGAAGGCGGCGGCCGAACCCGACCTGTACAAGCGGGGCTGCTCCTACCGGATCGCCGGGGAGCGCGTCGACGGCGACGACGTGCTCGCGGTGCGCGACGCGGCCCGCGCCGCACTGACGCGAGCGCGGGCCGAACGTCAGCCCGGTCTGATCGAGGCGGTGTGCCAGCGACTGCGCGGCCACTCGGTGGTCGATCCGGCGAAGTACCGGACCCGCGAGGAGACCGAGCGGGTCCGCGAGCTGGATCCGGTTCCGGCATTTCGGCACCGGCTCATCGAGGCCGGCATACTCGGCGAGGCGGACGCGCGGGCCGTCGACGAACAGGCCGAGGCGCAGGTCGACGCCGCGGTGGCCTTCGCCGACTCCAGCCCCGACCCGGAGCCCGGCCAGCTGTTCGCCTACGCCTACGCGACACCGGTTGCCAATGCGCCGCAACAACTCCCGGGTGACCCGGTGGTCGGAACGGGCCCGCTATGACCGTGCTGACCTATCGGCAGGCGCTGCACGACGCACTGCGCGCGGAGCTGCTGCGCGACGAGTCGGTGATCCTGATCGGCGAGGAGATCGGTGTCTTCGAGGGCTCCTACAAGATCACCGCCGGGCTGCTGGCGGAGTTCGGCCCGACTCGGGTGATCGACACCCCAATCTGCGAGGAGGGGTTCGTCGGCGTCGCTGTCGGCGCGGCGATGCTCGGCATGCGACCGGTGGTGGAGATCATGACGATCAATTTTTCCCTGCTGGCCATCAACCAGATCGTGAATCACGCCGCCAAGATGCACGCCATGTTCGCCGGCCAGGTCTGCGTGCCGATGGTGATCCGCACCCCCGGCGGCGGCGGCCAGCAGCTGGCGGCGACCCATTCGCAGAACCTGGAAGTCTTCTATGCCCATGTGCCGGGGCTGAAGGTCGTCGCGCCAGCCACCCCGGCCGCCGCAAAGGCGATGCTGACCACCGCCATCCGCGACGACGACCCGGTGCTGTTCCTGGAGAACCTGGCGCTGTACAACACCAAGGGCGAGGTGCCCGACGGCGAGCAACTCGGCAAAATCGGGGTGGCGTCGGTGGTCAAGGAGGGATCCGACCTGACCGTAGTCGCCTACTCGCGGGCGACGGTGATCGCGCTCGACGTCGCCCGCAAGTTCGAGGCTGACGGGGTGTCGATCGAGGTGGTCGACCTGTCCAGCCTGCGGCCGCTGGATCGGGAGACGATCTGCGCTTCGGTCCGCAAAACCACTCGTGCCGTTGTGCTGGAAGATGATTGGTTGAGCTACGGGGTGGGCGCGGAGATTGCCGCCACCATCGGCGAGGGGGCTTTCGACTATCTGGACGCGCCGGTGCGACGGGTCGCCGCCGCGGAGGTGCCGCTGCCCTATGCCAAGCCGCTGGAGTCGGCGGCGCTGCCCGACGCCGCCGACCTGACCAAGGTGATCCGCGAGGTGCTCGACGCCACCCGGTTCCGTTACACCCGAGGGGACCGCTGATGCCCGACGTCCTGATGCCGCGCCTGTCGGACACCATGACCGAAGGTGTCATCAGCACGTGGCTCAAACATGAAGGCGACCACGTCGAGCGCGGTGAGGTGCTCGCCGAGATCGAGACCGACAAGGCCACCATGGAGTTGGAGGCTTACGACAGCGGCATCCTGACCCGGATCATCGCCCCGGCGGGCACCACGGTGCCGATCGGCCAGCCCATCGCGGTCATCGGCACGCCGTCAGACACCGCTGGTACCCCGTCAGGCACCGCCGGCACGCAGTCAGGCACCGCCGAGGCCGAGCCGTCGGCCGACAACACACCGGAACCCGTTGCCGCACCGCACATCCGGGCCACCCCGCTGGTGCGGTCGCTGGCCCGCGAACACGGCATCGACCTGCGTACGGTTACCGGCAGCGGCCCCGAAGGCCGGATCGTCCGGGCTGACATCGATGCCGTCATCGCCGAGATATCTAGTGCCGCAGCGGAATCGACCGGTGCGGTAACCGGTGTGCTAGTGCCGACCCGCGCTGAGTCGACGGCCGGGCTCGACGGCGACGAGCGGGTGCCGCTGACCTCGATCAGGCGGATCACCGCGCAGCGGTTGACCGAAAGCGCCGGCGCCCCGCACTTCTACCTCACTTCCGTCGCGGACGTAGGCGCGCTGGAGACGTTGCGGGTCGAGCTCAACGAGCAGCTGCCCGCCGGCCGGGTGAAGATCAGCATTACCGACTTGTTGATCCGGGCGTGCGCGGTCGCGTTGCCCGTCCACCTCGACGTCAACTCCTCGTGGGGCGGGGACCATCTGGTGCGCCACCACCGGGTGAACATCGGTTGTGCCGTCGCCGTTGACAGCGGTCTGGTGGTGCCGGTCATCCGCGACGCAAACTGCAAGGGCCTCAACGAGATCGCGACCGAAGCGCACACGCTGATCGACCGGGCCCGCGCCGGCAGGCTCACCCCGGACGAACTCAGCGGGGGCACGTTCACGATCAGCAACCTCGGTATGTACGGCATCGACCATTTCACCGCCGTCATCAACCCGCCCGAAGCCGCGATTCTGGCAGTCGGCGCCGTCGTGCAGGAGGCCGTGGTGCGCGACGGTCAGCTCACCGCGGCGAGCACTCTCAAGCTGACCCTGTCGATTGACCACCGCGTC